>NZ_CP010776.1:956247-1274996 GCF_001577755.1 Rufibacter sp. DG15C | reverse complement strand
GATAAAAAACAAAAATGGACGGTTCTGTTAAAAAATCTGAAATCTAGAGGTGGTGCTAGGTCTGGTTCATGTGTATAGATAGAAACCGCACATTACATCTGTTACATGAATCAAGAGTTAATTGATAAATACTATAAGGGTGCCTGTACTCCAGAAGAAGTGACTGTTGTCTTGGAATGGTTTAAGAGCCAAGAACTTACTCCAGGTCAGGAAGAAGAGTTAAAGGGCATTTGGGCCAAAACCTCTCTGGGTACAACGGACACGGGGCATGACCAAGACAAGGCTTGGCGTACCCTTGAAGCCAAAATCCAAAACACTGCGGTGGAGCAGGAGTCTGATGTGATCTCCATTCAAAGAGGGATGGGTAAGACTTGGTGGCAGGTGGCAGCGGCCATCTTGTTGCCAATAGGCTTTATCTGGTTCTTAGCCTCCTATTTTAATAAGCCTGAAGTGGTTGAGATGGTAGCGGTGCAGGCCAAAGCCGGAGAGCAAAAGACAATCAACCTGGAGGACGGATCTACTGTGGTACTGCGCTCTGGGAGTAAAATCACCTATCCCAAGTCATTCTCCTCAAATAAAAGGGACATTGCCTTAGAGGGCGAGGCTTTCTTTCAAGTGGCAAAAGACAAAAGCCGCCCATTTGTGGTAACGTCTGGCGTGCTTCTTACTCAAGCGCTGGGCACTTCCTTCAACATACTCTACCAGCCTAAAGACACTTCCATCTCTGTATCCCTGGCCACTGGTCTGGTAAGGATCAGTAAACAGATGGGAGATAAAGAATCGAAAATCACGAACCTCTCCCCAGGGCAACAGATTTTATTCAACAGCAAGAACGGCCAATATGCGGTCTCAGACTTTAATAGCAGAGAAACCTTGGGCTGGAAAGACGGGGTGTTGTATTTCAACCATGCCAGCTTAGATGAAGTGGTGACCAGGATTGAGAATTGGTACGGGGTGGATGTAGAGGTGACGGGCGTAGTGCCTGGCAAAGGAAAAAGCTGGAGCTACACCGGTGAATATATTGACCAGAGTTTACCTAAAGTACTGGAGGGAATTGGGTTTGTGAAGAACTTCACTTATGAGGTGAGCGGTGAAAAAGTAAATATCACATTCAATTAATCTGGAGGGGCATGGCATAATACCTAGGCATTTAACAGGCAGGCCACTGGGTGGCCCACCTGTCCACTCCTCTTCAAGTCTCGTGTTGGCGCATCTGGCTTGAAAAGAGGCAATCCATCTAACCTAAATTAAATGAAACCCAATTTATGGAAAAAAACCTTTACTGTTCATTAAAAGAGCGTGCCAAGAGAATGGTGGCTGTTCTTTTACTGCTTACGGTCACCTTTTCCTCGGCGGTGGCCGCGGCAAAAGGCAATGAACCTACGGCTCTTCAAAAAGCCCGCATTACCATCTCTCTTACCAATGGCACTTTGCAGGACTTCATCAAGAAAGTAGAGGCTGAAACGTCTTTCAAGTTCACCTTTGATGAAAATGAAATCCCGCAGAAGACCTCCATTTCTGTAAAAGCAATAGATGAGCCCCTAGACAAAGTGTTGGACAAGGTAAGCTCAACGTCAGACTTGGAGTTCAAGCAAATCAGCAACAACATACACGTACGGTCCAAGAAAAGACCCGTTTCTCAGCCAAAAGCCTATGCCGTACAGCAAAACGTATTTCAGGTAACCGGTAAGGTCTCTGATGAGAACGGAGCCGGTCTACCAGGGGTAACCGTATTGGCGAAAGGAACCACCAATGCTACCTCCACAGACGTGAACGGTAATTACGCCATTACCCTTCCCAACGGGTCAGGGGCCCTCACGTTTTCCTACATTGGCTACTTGACCAAAGAAGTAGCGGTAGAGAACCGCACAGTCATTAGCACCAGCCTTGCCCCAGACGCCAAAACCCTGCAAGAAGTAGTGGTTATTGGGTATGGTACCCAAGAGAAGCAAGACATTACCGGTGCAGTAGCAGTTGTTTCTGAGGAGGCCTTTGTGTCTAGACCTAATACCCAGGTAGGGCAATTGATTCAAGGCAAAGCCGCTGGGGTGCAGGTATTAACCAACTCTGGAAAGCCTTCGGCGGGGTTCAGCATCAGGGTTAGGGGAACAGGTTCTTTGAATGCCAGCAGTGAACCCTTGTATGTGGTGGACGGCGTACCAGCCTCAGATACCAGATCTATCAACCCGGCAGACATAGAAAGCATTTCTGTCTTGAAAGATGCGGCTTCTGCTGCTATTTATGGAGCGCAGGGAGCCAACGGGGTAGTCCTCATCACCACTAAAAAGGGCAAGTCAGAAAAGCCCACCTTTGAGTTTGGTACCTATACCGGCTTCTCTCAGGTGTGGAATACCCTGGATGTATTAAACGGCGAGCAGTACCGCGACTTGATGACTGAGCTAGGACAGAACACGGACTGGGCGCGTTACACAGAAAATACAGACTGGCAGAAAGAGGTCTTTCAAAATGGCCGTTCCGTTAATTACCAGTTAGCGGTGTCTGGAAAGTCAGAGAAGACCAATTACTACATTTCTGGCGGTTGGATGGAGCAGAATGGCGCCGTGCGCAGCTCTACCATGGATAGAGGAAGTTTCAAGGTGAACCTGGACCAGAAGCTTAACAATTGGTTGAACGTGGGCACCAACTTGAGCTATGTGCGCTACCATGACGTAGACGTGGCAGACAACCAGGCCGTCAACCAGGGCGGGGTTATTTTGGGCGTGTTGTCAACGCCTCCGGTAATTGGTGTGTACAACCCTAACGGTACGTTTACCAGCAACCCCTTCCAAGACTGGGAGAACCCTATTTCTTCAACAGACGGCTCTGACCGCAACTACAAAAACCAGCGTGTCTTAGGAAATGTGTATGGGGAGGTTAACATCCTGGATGGCCTTAAATACCGCTCTAGCTTAGGTATTGACTATATCAATGCTACCAATGACTATTTCCTAGATCCGTTCAGAACCAGCTATGGCCGCGCCAGACAAGGCATTGGCCGGTACGGCACCAACCTCACCAACTACTGGATTCTGGACAATACCTTGTCCTATACCAAGACCCTAGACAAACACAATTTTAGTGTAATGGTGGGCGGCGTATTGCAGAAATACAGATGGGAAAACGCCTCTATTGAACGGACAGGCTTTGCAGGTTCTTCTGTGACTACCCCGGGCGCGGGAGCTACCATTCAGTCTGCCAGCGCAGATAAAAGTGAAGAAGCCAACAGTTCTTTCATTAGCCGGGTTACCTATGACTTTGCCAGTAAGTACTTGCTGACTGCCAATTTCAGGGCAGATGCTTCTTCCTCTTTTGGGCCAGGAAACAGGATTGGGTACTTCCCTTCTTTCTCTTTGGGCTGGAGACTTTCTGAGGAGAACTTTATTCCTCTGCCAGATTTCGTGAATGATTTAAAACTGCGTCTAGGTTGGGGCATGGTGGGCAATGACAACATTGGCAGCAACGCGTACCGCGGCTTGGTGGGCGTGGGAGCCAACTATCCAATTGGCGGCGTCATCCTGCCCGGCACGTATCCTTCTACCATTGAGAACCGGGACCTGAAGTGGGAGGCCTCTAACCAAACCAACATTGGGGTAGACCTTGCGGTGTTAAATTCAAGGATCATGCTTTCAGCTGATGCTTACCTCAAAAAAACCACCGATCTTCTGTTCAGAGCACCTATTCCGCACTCAACTGGCTTGGACAACGGCTTGACCAACATTGCCAGGCTAGAGAACAAAGGGCTTGAGTTTCAATTAACCACGCACAACCTGGTGAATGATTTTGTATGGGACACAGATTTCAACATTTCCTTCAACCGTAATGAGATCATTGACATCCTTGGTGAGACCTTGATCAACGGTGGCGTGGCCAGCAGAGGCGACATCAGTTACACCAAAGCCGGTGGGCCCATTGCCTTGATGTATGGTTACCGGTATGGCGGGGTAGATCCAGCCACCGGTATGGCATATTACCTGGATAAAAACGGGGAGAGCACGTTCACGCCTGCCACAGATGACAGAGCGGTCATTGGTAACCCCAACCCAGATTTCATTTATGGCATGACCAACTCTTTCTCCTTCAAGAACTTTGGGTTGAGCGTATTCTTGCAAGGCTCACAGGGCAATGACATTTTCAACGCCACCCGCATTGAGATGGAGAGCATGTCTGACCCTAAAAACCAGTCTGTGGATGTGGTCAACCGCTGGAGAAAACCCGGAGACATCACCAACATCCCTAAAGCAGTTTGGGCCAATACTGACAACACCCGTCTGTCTGACAGATTTGTGGAGGACGGTTCCTACCTGCGGGTAAAGACCCTCACCTTAAGCTATGACTTGCCAGGTACCTTGCTCTCTAAGGTCAAGATGAGTTCTGTGCGGTTGTACGCCACCGGTGAGAACCTCTTGACGCTTACCAACTACAGCGGTTTTGACCCAGAGGTGAACGCCTTCGGCGGAAGCAACCTGGTGCAGGGCATTGATTTTGGTACGTACCCGCAGACGCGCAATTTGATTATTGGTCTCAACATTTCATTTTAATCAGGAGCCATTATGAAACTTAATAAAGTAGGATTTTATATAATGACAGGCATCCTTTTAGGAGGAGCCCCGGCCTGTGAGAGCTTTGTAGACTTAGACCCCATCTCTGACCTCACCGCAGACAATGCATACAAATCTGCGAATGATGCAGAAGCGGCATTGGTAGGAGTGTATGAGTCTTTCCAAGCAGAATATTATATCTGGGACAACCTGGTGTTCAGTGAGATTCTCTCTGACAACTACTACGCCGGCGGTGACAACGCAGAGATTTTTGCGGTGGACAACATCAACATTACGCCCACCAATAGCCGTCTTTGGAACAACTGGAGCCAGATCTACAACGCCATCTCTAAGGCCAATGTAGTGTTGCAGAAGGTGCCATTGATCACAGACCCTAAGTTGACAGATGCCAGAAAGGCGCAGATTCTAGGCGAGGCGGCTTTCTTGCGCGCCTACCACTACTACCAATTAGTGAAGCTTTGGGGCGGTGTGCCTTTGGTGTTAGAACCCGTGAACTCCCTTGATCCTGCCACCACCCAAAAACCGAAGGCAACCGAGGTAGAGGTGTATAACCAGATTGTGACAGATCTGATGTTTGCCCTGGACAACCGTTTGCCAGACACCTACGGCGGAGACGCCAGCGTCAACAAAGCGCGTGCTACCAAAGGAGCAGCCAATGCGTTGTTGGCAAAGGCCTGGGCCCAGCGCCCAGACCGCGACTACAACAAAGTGTTGCAGTACGCAGATGCCGTGATCAGTAGCCCAGCCAGCTACTCGCTACTACCTACCTTCACGCACTTGTTTGACGGCACGCACTACAACAATGCAGAATCTATCCTAGAAGTGCAGTTCACAGGAGGCACAGAAGCCAACTGGGGTCCGCAGATGCTGTTGCCACCTTCTTTAAGCGGTGACACCTGGCGCAAATTCATGACGCCTTCGCATGATTTGGTGAATGCATATGACGCTGAAAAGGACAACGTGCGGAAAAATACCACCATCTTGTTTGAGAATGCGCCTTGGGCAGATGAGTTCTGGTCTGTGAGTACGGGCGGCAGTGTTCCCTTCGCCTACCGCTGGAAAAGCGCCAACGGTTGGGCCAGCACCAACCGTCAGTACATCTTCAGGTTGGCAGACATCATTCTTTTAAAAGCCGAGGCCTTGAATGAGCTAGGACGCTTAGAGGATGCCAAAACCGCTTTGAACCTTGTCCGGAAGAGAGTTAACCTGGCCAACACCACGGCCAATTCTAAGGAAAGCATGAGAACGGCCATCTTGAACGAGCGCCGCTTAGAACTGGCCCAGGAGGGGCAGCGCTGGGACGACCTCAGAAGGTTTGGCGTGACGGCGCAGGTCATGGGCAACCTCAACGAGATTGACCTTAGAACCAATACCCGCAAGGATTACAGCGTGAAGGCGCATGAACTGTTCCTGCCTATTCCGCAGTCAGAGATTAACCGCAACCCTAACTTGGTCCAGAACCCAGGATACAACTAAGACCAGCTTTTTGCATTCATGTTTCTGTTTTTCGGTCTTCCGTTTTTGGCCTGTTTTCATGAAAACAGGCCAAAAACGGAAGACCGGCAGGAGCTGTATTTTCAAGTCATTCATGTACCATACTTCTATATCATGAAAAAGATAAACGCATTCTTTCATCTGGTGGCCTTGCTCTTTGTGATGAGCGCCTGTGAAGAAAAAGACAATATTGAACCAGTGGGCAACTGGGAGCTGAGTTCAGCCGTGTTGGGCAATCCCGCAGAAAATGCCACCATCACCTTAGATGAGACCAAGCCAGACGCTACCGTTCGGTTTGAGTGGGGAGCCGCTATGTCCAGCAAGAACTACGGCGTCACCTACAAGCTGGTCCTGGACTCAGCCGAAAACGCAGATTTCAAAACGCCTATTCTCACCATGGCCACCGGAGACGCCGGTAAAAACCAGTTCCTCACCCCAACGGCCACGCAGTTAGACCAGGCGCTGTCGGCGGCGGGGTATGATGCCAACACCACCGTCAAACTGAAGTGGGCGGTCATTGCGCAGTCGTTGAGCAAAGAGAGCGTTTCACCCAGCAAGACCGTTTCTATCACACGGTTTGCCCATGAGACCCATCCTACCACGCTGTACATCTCAGGCTCAGCCACAGAAAAAGGGACAGACGTCACCCAGGCCATTCAATTGCGCCCTTTAAAGGATGCCAATGGAAACCAGACGCACGTGTTTGAAGGCTACACCAGCTTTACCAGCGGCGGAACGTTTAAAATCTACTCGCAGCAGAACGCCCAGTCCTTGGTATACGGAGCCGCCAACGGCGGAGGCCTGCGCAAGAACGGGACCGCCATTGCCGCCCCCGGTGCCGGCACCTACCGCGTAACCGTCAACCTGAACACCAACACCTACAGCTTCCTGAAGATTGACAGATGGAGCATGGTGGGCAGCGCCATTGCCGCCGGCTGGGGCGGAGACGAACCCCTGCAATACAAAGGAAACGGCGTGTGGCAGACCTCAGTGGACATTGAAAAAACAGAGGGCTTCATCTTCAGGGCCAACGGCGACTGGGGGTATTTGATGAAGCGCGTGAAAGGCACTACCAACCAATTGGTGATGGAGTCACAGGCGGCCGCCGGCACGTTTGAAGACATTCCGGCTACGGCGGTTGGCAAGCACATTGTCACCATGAACTTAAATGGTGAGCAGTACACCTATTCCATCGTGAAAGATGAGACGGTGACGCCGCCTGCCGCCATGCCAGACAAATTGTACCTGCTGCAAGGAGGCACCGTGGTAGCCGAGCTGGTGAAAGACGGTACCACCTTTAAGACCAATGGGTTTATAGCTCTAGAGAAGAGTAAGACCTACACGCTTAATGCTGCCAATGATGGTTCTGGCACCGCCTTCACTACCACCGCCAAAGTAGGTGAAACCACTACGCCAGACGCAGACGCCGTCACCGTGCCGGTTGATTTTGGCACAGGCAGCGCTCCTATTGCCGTCACCCGTGACCAAGCCTACCAGATAACCATCAACTTCGCCACGGGCAAACTCACCTGGAAGTACTACAACATCAAGCTCTTCCATTGGGACGATGCCGGCGGAGGCTGGGATGCCCGCAACGAGTACCTCATGACCTACAAGCACCCTTATACCTTTGAAGGCACGTTCGCGCTTAAAGCCAACTATGACCTCAAGTTTAATTCCCCTTGGGATGTTCAGTTCGGCTCTAACGGAACGGCGTTGAGCGGCACCATGACCAACGGCGGCCCTAACTTTAAAGGCGTAACGCAGGCGGGTACTTACAAAGCCACCATCACAGTAACCCCAGATTACAAAACCGCCGAGTATTCATTTGTGAAGCAATAACATTAACAAGGGAAGCTGCTGCCAATAACACAGGAGCTTCCCTTTTTTTTGAGATCGAACTAAAGGGTTGCTCCCGTTTTTGGCCTGTTTTCTAGAAATCAGGCCAAAAACGGAAGTTCACCCAAGTAGCATGTAGCAGAGGTGTTCTTGCCTTTCTTTTTACCAAGCGTTTTATGAGCTTCCCGTTTTCAAATAGAGTATCATCATTTTTAGGGGCGGTCCTGCTTGCCGGTTTGTTGGCTGGTTGCGGTGACAAATCAGACCCAACGCCGGCCCCGCCACCGCCACCGCCCGTGGTGTCCAGTGCTAGCCAAGTGGCGTTCTGGCTCACCAACGGCGACAAGTCCGTCCTGTTCAAAAGACAGGGTGTAGCCTTAAACTTCAAAGCAGAGACCAACAACAACCTCACCATTGACATAGACACCACCCAGACGTTCCAGACCGTGGACGGATTTGGTTATACCTTGACCGGTGGCAGTGCACTGGTGTTGAGCCAGATGTCTTCGGCTAGCCGGCAGGAGCTTTTGAAAGAGTTGTTTGCCTTTGACAGCACCTTTATTGGCACCAGTTACCTGCGGTTGAACTTGGGCGCCTCAGACTTGAGCCCCACGGTGTATTCCTACCAAGACCAGATGGGCGGGGCGTTCTCCCTGGCGCCAGACCAAGCCTATTACATTCCGGTGCTCAAGGAGATTCTGGCCATCAACCCTACGCTTAAGTTACTGGCTTCGCCATGGTCTCCTCCGGCCTGGATGAAAAGCAACAACAGCCCCAAAGGCGGTTACCTGAAACCAGAGTACTATGATGACTACGCTACCTATCTGGTGAACTACATCCAGGGAATGAAGGCGCAAGGGATCACCATTGACGCCATCACCATCCAGAACGAGCCATTGCATGACGGCAATAATCCCAGCATGTACATGTCGGCTACGGATCAGTTGACCTTCGTGAAAAACAACATTGGGCCGGCCTTGAGAGCCGCCAACCTGGCTACCAAGATTATTCTGTATGACCATAACCTGGACAAGCCAGAGTACCCCATTAGTATTATGAATGACCCGGCGGCCAAGCAGTATGTGGATGGTTCAGCCTTCCATTTGTACGGCGGCAACGTGAGTGCCATGACTACTGTGCATAATGCGCACCCAGACAAGAACGTGTATTTCACGGAGCAATGGGTGGGCGCCAATGAGGGAGACTTTGCGTCTAACTTAAAGTGGCACGTGTCTAACGTCATCATTGGGACCATGCGCAATTGGAGTAAAAACGCCTTGGAGTGGAACCTGGCCGCAGACCAGAACAACCGGCCTTTCACAGAGGGGGGCTGCAATTCTTGCCTGCCCGCAGTGACCATTAATTCTAGTAGTGTCACTCGCAACGTGGCGTATTACATAATTGCCCACGCCGCCAAGTTTGTAAGGCCCGGCTCTGTGAGAGTGCAAAGCTCTCTGAGGAATGCGACTAACAATGAGTTGTTCAGTCCTCTGCAAAGCGTCGCGTTTAAACGCACAGACGGCAAGAAAGTCCTGATTGTCTTGAATGACGGCGGTGCTGCGCAAAACTTTAACATTAGGTACAGAAACCAGATTGTCACATCCACCCTCAAGGCAGGATCAGTAGGCACGTATGTCTGGTAGCACATTTCATTGCTCCATTGCCTGCAAGGGTTCCATTGGACAGAAAACCTTACAGGCTGAGGATAACAATTTTCATCACCTTCAAACTCTTATCAAATGAATTTATTCCCCCAAAAGCGTTGGTTGAGACAGGTAAGCCTAGCTCTTTTGCTAGGCGGCCTGTTCAGTTGCAGCACTAAAACCGGGCAGTTGTCTAAATCTGATGCTGCGCAGCTCTGGCTGACCACCGCAGATAAAACTGTTCTGTTCCAAAAGCAGGCCACGGCGCTGCCTTTCCTAAAAAGCGAAGGTGCGCAGAGTCCTGTTATTGAAGTAGATGACAGCCAGACGTTCCAGTCCATTGACGGGTTTGGCTATACGCTCACCGGTGGCAGTGCCTATCATCTGCACAAGGTGACTCCTGGCGCGCGGGCTGCTCTCTTGAAAGAACTGTTCGCCACAGACGGAACCAACATTGGCATCAGCTACCTGCGGGTGAGCATTGGCGCCTCTGACCTGGATGAGAAAGTTTTCTCTTACAACGATCTACCTGAAGGACAGACAGACCCCAACCAAGAGAAGTTTAGCCTGGCGCCAGACCGCGCGTTTTTGATTCCGGTGCTCAAGGAGATTCTGGCCATCAATCCAGACATCATGATTTTGGGTTCTCCGTGGTCGCCGCCTACCTGGATGAAGACCAACCAAAACTCCAAAGGCGGGAGCCTGGAGCCGAAGTGGTATGATGCCTATGCCAAATACTTTGTGAAGTACGTGCAGGAAATGGCCAAAGAAGGGATTAAGATTGATGCCATCACGGTCCAGAATGAGCCTTTGCACCCAGGCAACAACCCCAGCCTGCTCATGTTGCCGCAAGACCAAGCCATTTTTGTAAAGAACCATCTGGGCCCTTCTTTCCAGAAGGCCGGCGTCAAGACCAAAATCATCATCTATGACCATAACCTGGACCGCCCGGATTACCCCATCAGTATCTTGAATGACCCCGAGGCCAAAAAGTACATTGACGGTTCTGCCTTTCACCTGTACGGCGGTAAGATTGAGGCAATGGCAGACGTGCACAACGCGCACCCAGACAAGAATGTGTATTTCACGGAGCAGTGGATTGGCGCGCCCGGCAACTTCCCCGAGGATATGAAATGGCACGTGCGCGAACTGATCATTGGAGCTACCCGCAACTGGGCGCGCAACGTGCTGGAATGGAACCTGGCCGCTGATCCTCAGCAGAGACCCTTTACCCCCGGCGGCTGCAACCAGTGTCTGGGCGCCATCACCGTTAATGGAGACCAGATTACCCGCAATCCTGCTTACTATGTGATTGCGCACGCCTCAAAGTTTGTGCGTCCAGGATCGGTAAGAATTGGGTCCAATGTCTTGGAAGGCTTGCCCAACGTAGCTTTTAAAACCCCCAAGGGAGAGCGGGTAGTGGTGGTCTTGAACAACAGAGCCTCTGCGCAGACTTTCCAGATTAAGCAAGGCGATAAAAGCTTTTCCACTACCTTGCCCGTGGGTGCGGTAGGGACGTATGTTTGGTAATTTAAAAGAAGAGAACAGACGGCTGAGTAAGATTCCGTTTTTGGCTTGTTTTCGTCAAAACAGGCCAAAAACGGCCTAACTTTCATTTACCCACGTCTACCTTAAATCATTCAATCACTCATTGATTCATAAGATGAAGAAACTATTTCCGGTTGTATCCTTCTCCCTCATGGCCCTTGGGCTGATGGGGGCTTGTACGCAGACCAATCCGTCGCAAAGCAAAAGCAATAGCCAGCCATTTCAACTGCAGAGCAGAGCGGTCACGGTCTATACCACCGCGCAGAATACCGAGCACAGACTAGCCAAAACAGAGACTCTCCAGTTTAAAGAGTTTGGTCAGCCTCTGGAAACGCAGGTGTGCGTGTTTGTAGACCCCAGCAAGACCTTCCAGACCATGCTGGGGATTGGCGGCGCCATTACAGATGCCACGGCAGAGACCTTTGCCAAAATGCCGAAGGACAAGCAGGACGAAATCATGCGGGCCTATTATGACCCTACCAACGGCATTGGCTACACCCTGGGCAGAACCACCATTCACAGCAGTGATTTTGCCAGCGGAAGCTACACCTATGTGGACGAAAATGACAAAGAGCTGAAAAGCTTTAGCGTGAAGCATGATGAGCAGTACCGCATTCCGTTCATCAAGCAGGCCATTGCCGCCGCCGGCGGAAAGTTAACCATGTACGCCAGCCCTTGGAGCCCGCCGGCCTGGATGAAAGACACCAAGACCATGCTGCAGGGCGGTAAGCTGTTGCCAGAGTACCGCCAGAACTGGGCCAACTACTTTGTGAAGTTTGTGAACGCCTATGAAAAGCAGGGCATTCCCATTTGGGGATTGAGCGTGCAGAATGAGCCCATGGCCAAACAAACCTGGGAGTCCTGTATTTTCACCGCCGAAGAGGAGCGCGATTTCATCAAAGAATACCTGGGACCCACCTTGCACAAGAGTGGCATGAAAGACAAGAAACTCATCGCCTGGGACCACAACCGTGATCTGATCTACCAGCGCGCCAGCACCGTGCTGAATGACCCGGAGGCCGCCAAATATGTATGGGGTATTGGCTACCACTGGTATGAAACCTGGACCGGCAGCGACATGCTTTTTGATAACCTCAAAAAGGTGAAAGAGACGTTCCCTAACACCAATTTGATCTTCACCGAAGGCTGTATTGAGAAATTCCAGTTCTCCCGCATCAATGACTGGGCGCTGGGTGAGAAATACGGCTACTCTATGGTGAATGACTTCAACGCCGGCACGGTGGCCTGGACAGACTGGAACATGGTCTTAGACGAAAACGGAGGACCCAACCACGTAGGCAACTTCTGCTTCGCGCCCATCCACGCAGACACTAAAACGGGCAAGGTGCACTACACCAACAGCTACTATTACCTGGGGCACTTCTCTAAGTTTGTGAAACCGGGTGCCAAGCGCATCATCAGTTCTTCTAACCGGGATGCCCTGCAAACCACCGCCTTCCTAAACCCTGATGGGCAGGTAGCAGTAGTGGTTTTAAACACCACAGACAAGAAACTGGACTACAAACTCTGGATTAATGGCAAGGCCGCTGATGCCACCAGCCTTCCGCACTCCATTGCCACGTTGGTCTTGTAATTTCATTACTTATGGATAAACACTGTAAAAGAGTAACTTAAAATTTCAAATCTACAGTCAAACAAAAAGCCCCTTAGTATTTTCTAAGGGGCTTTTTTATGTCTAATTGAATTTAATTCCACTAGCCTTGGCAGATGTGCCTTTTGGCTCCGCTGCCAGCTTCACTTCCTTTAGATTGTCCTTTAATTCCCAGTCAACCAATAAAAAGTTTGGGTCAATGCCCGCCTTGTCAGGTTTGCCCGGGACCGTCACCGTAATGGTCTGGTTAGCGGAAGTAATATGATGCTTCTGCAAGTAAATCCGTTTGCCCAGTGCTTCTCCCTCCTTTGCCTTGGCGTAAATGCCCACCTCTATCCAATCCTTGATGGGTAACTTAGTTTCTACGCCTATGCTGTCCACCACAAACTTGCGGGCTTGCACATTAAGAATCACTTGCCAAGCGCCTGCCTTGGTTTGTTGGGCCGTAGCCTGTTCTGTTTTTAGGTCCCAGAAGGTATTGGTCACAAAAAAGTCATGCAACAGCGGTTGGAGCGTGTCAGGCGTGGCCACTTTAAGCTCTTGGTAAAGGTCAAGCGAGGTAGGGAACGGCGGTTTTCCTAAAGCATGCTTTTTGAGTAAACTCCGGAGGGCGCCATTCACGCGGTCCTTGCCCATGTATTGGCTCAAGGCATACAGCGCCATCGGGCCTTTGCGGTAGTTGTGGTACCAGTCGGTGGCTTGGAGCAGAGGGACTGACGCCTTGGTTTTTGGAACCTCATACTCTTCCCGTAAAAAGCTCAGCAGTTTCTGTAAATGCGCAGGGCTGTATTTTTCTTCCATAACGCCCATCGCCGAATACCACGCCAAGCTCTCAGAAAGCAATCCGGAGCCTTCTGTCAAGGCCGGGTCTACTTGGTTGCCCCACCACTGGTGCGCAACTTCATGAGCCACCACTGCCGTCACCAAATCAAAGCCGCGTTCGTCGTTCTTGGGGTCCAAGATAAAGAATGCCTCCTGCGCAGTGATGTTGATGGGGGCTGCGTGGTTTCCAAAACCGTACCCAGGAAACGACACAAACCGAATCTGGCGGTGCGGGTACGGTCCGAACTGCTGGGTGTAGTACGTCAGCGAAGCCTCCACGCTTTTGGCCATGCGCTCTAGGTTCAGCGTTTGGCCGAGGTCATAGTAAATCTGAATGGTGACGTCTTTCCATTGCTTTTCATGTACCGCGTACCTAGCGGAGAAGAAGTTGTATTCGTTTCGGATGGGCGCGTCTGTCACATAATGGAAGTACTTTCTGCCGTCTTTGGTCCAGGTACGGCGCAAGGCACCCGGCCCTACCAACGTCTGGTCACCGTTGGTGCCCACCACCGCATCCACAGCGACGCGCTCCGCGAAGGGGGCGGTCAAGCGCGCTTTTTCATCATAGAGGGAAGCGGTCATGGGCCGAGGAACAAGCCCATACTCTTTTCTGGAACCAGCGTCATCCAACTCCCGGTAATCCTGATAGCCGATGGCGGGCAACCATTCATAGTTCCGAAAGTTGGTGCTATTGGCCATCACCGAGGCGTCTGCTCCGCTATTGGCAAAGCCTTGTGCCTTGGAATGCACCGAAAAGCTGAGTTGCAACGAATCTCCAGGCTGGAGCGGTGCGGACAGCGCATAGATATGGTGTCTTAATCTCTCATCAGCTAACAGCTTTTTTGATGGCCGGTCAAAGGCAACTTTGGTGGTTTGCACGCCTGGCGTAGTGGCCAGATGAATGGTGTCAATGGCAGATTTTGTGTTGTTCACCAGAAAGTAAGTGGCGCGTATATCTACCTCCTGGCGCTCAGGATAAATCTCCACGTGGAGCTTGGTTCTGGTCAAAAGCGGTTGGGGCCTGTTTTTATACTGCCGGTAGCGCTTCTCATATTCGGCCCGTTCGGCTATGCCCTCAGCGGAAGTGGTGTAGTCATTGAGTACATTGGTGTTATAGAAAATGAAACTGCCCAATATGAGGACAAGCCCCGTTGAGACAACGGTAACCAAGGCAGTGGAACGGGTAAAACGACCGCGGGCTACCTTAAGACGCGACCGTATGCTTCCTTCCCGGCTCCGGACCCAGAGCAGGTTCGCAACTACGGCTATCAGTAGCGCCCATGCCACCCAATACAACTTGAACCATAGCCACGGCGCCAGCGAAGTGCCATAGCCCACCATGTCTGTGTAGGACCAATTCGGGCTGGCGCCGTAGACGAAAAGCTTGTGCTCAATGCCTAGGTTAGGGGCAAAGAGCAGGAACCCGTACACCAGCAGAGCCACCAAATGGGCCACGAATTTCTGATTGACCAGCACGTGCACAAAGAGGGCCAGCAACGCAAACAAGAGACAATCCACCAGCTGTAACCCGAACATGCTTTGCAGGTAAAGGCCCATCTCAGGACTTCCGCCCCTGCCTAACTGCGATAAGATTCCGGAGGTCATTAAGAAGACCAGCCACCCTGCCAACACCAGACCAAGCGCCAAGAACTTGCTCAAAAAAAGCACCCATTCCGGCACCGGCGTTGCGTGGGCAATCTCGCTCAGGCCTGATTCCCGTTCCCGCCACACCAGTTCCCCGGCGTAGTAAATAGTAAGAAAGGCAATGATAATCCAGAAGAAGTCCAGTTCGCCTAGAGGTGCCGTAAAGAGGTTCAGAATCTGGTCGGTTCTGGGAAGCAGTGGAACGCCTTTGGCCTTCAGGTTGCCGTTCAGGGCAAAGGACTCCATGACCGCGATGGTTGCCAAAAGCGGAAGCCCGGTAAAACTTTTACCTATCTGCAGAAAGCCCTTCCAAGTGAGGAGGCGCAACTGGCGCAAGTGCGTGGCCAACCCGAACATCCCCTTGATGTGCGGTAATGCTTTCCCTGCTAAGCTGTTGCCCCAGGTCAAGCCTATTATAGTTGTTTCTGGTTGAAGGACTTGCTTCCGTTTTTGGTCTGTTTCCGGTAAAACAAGCCGAAAACGGAAATAGGTAAGCGCCAGCATTCCCCCTGCAATGCAAAGCCACAGCAGGCGGTTGAGAAGCAGAGTACCTTCCAGCGCCAGAAGACGCGTGTTCTTTTCCAGCGGGCTCCATTCATTGGACAATTGGCTTTGGATAGGCGTGAAACCTACGGGGTCAATCAGATTTCCCCATTCGCCTTTGTTTTGCAACACCTGCCCTAAAATAAACGCCGCCACAAAGAGAATGGCCCCGCCCAGATAGCTGGCCATGGACCGCCGGGTGAGCGACGCGAAGGAGAACTGGATGGCCGTTACAATCAACGTGTTGGGCAGAATGAGATAGAAGAAGGTAGTCATGTAGGTGGCCAACCTGAACGGACCCATAATCTCAGGTTCCACGCCTGTGCAATAGAGGCTAATCAAGATGCCCAGCGGGATGCCGAGCAGGACGATGGAGTTGAGGCACAAAGCCGCTAGGAACCGGCCTCCCAGATAGGCAAATTTGCTGGCGGGGGCAGTGTAGGTGAGCGAGAACATGCGCGTCTCCACATCGCGGGCCGCCGCATCTCCCGCCACCGAGGCGCCTATCAAGAGCCACGCCACCATGCCTAGCACGGTAACCGCCCCAATCACGATGGGCGCGTTGACCAGGAAATATCCGTCCCGCGCGTCATGAATGTAATTACCTATCATCCAGAGAAGGGAAAGAACCAACTGGACTAGAAAGTACAGCCAGGTGGTGACACTGCGTAACCCGTAGGTGAACTCCATTTGAAAAATCTTCCGGAACTTCATAGCTGTACCACCTCCTTCACTTTCTGCGGTTGCCCATAATTACCCGTCATGGTAGAGAAGTACACGTCCTCCAAATCTGGTTCTACCAGTTCAAATCCATTGCCGGGGTCTTCCTCATTGTAAATATGGACCATGGTGCGCCCGCTCAAGAGTTTGGCCGAGATGACCTGGTGTTCCTGCTCCAGGGTAGGCAGGGTATCCTTATCTGTTAGTTGGCGCCAGATTCTGCCTTTCAGGGCCGTTACCGCTTCTTGGGTATTTGCCTGCAGCAGTATCTGTCCCTTGTTGATGATGGCCATATTGGTGCACAGCTCTGAGACATCTTCCACGATATGAGTAGACAAAAGCACCACACTGTTCTCGCCTACTTCGCTTAAAAGGTTTAGGAAACGCACGCGCTCCGCCGGGTCCAGGCCGGCCGTAGGTTCGTCCACAATCAGCAGTTTTGGATTGCCCAAGAGTGCCACGGCCACACCGAAACGTTGCTTCATTCCCCCAGAGAATCCGCCCAATTTTTGTTTGCGCTTGTCCCAGAGGTTGGTTTGTTTGAGCAGGCCTTCGGTCACTTCCTTGCGCGAGGCCCGGTGGGTAATGCCTTTGAGCACGGCAAAGTAATCCAGCATTTCTTCGGCGCTTACCTTGGGGTACACCCCGAACTCCTGCGGTAGATACCCGAGCGTCTGGCGCACTTCCTCTTTCTGGCGCAATACATCTATGTCGCCCAATTGGATGCTTCCTTCATCGGGTTCCTGCAAGGTAGCCAACGTACGCATAAGGGTTGATTTTCCGGCGCCGTTGGGGCCCAGCAAGCCGTACATGCCCGGCGGAATTTCCAGGTTTATATTGGTCAAGGCCTGCACGCCGTTGGCGTAGGTTTTGGAGACATTTTGGATGGACAGGGTGATTGGGTGACGTTCCATATTTTTCATGATTGCTCAGTTGAAAACTTATCAGAGGTAGGGCTGTTTTTCTTTCCGTTTTTGGCTTCTTTTGGTGAAAACAGGCCAAAAACGGAAATTTCAAAGCCTTTAGAAGCGATGTATTTACTCGTATCGGTTCCTCTTCTTTGTAAAGGAATTATCTTCCTTGCAGAAAAGGAAAAACGATATGCTACCTCGGTAAAGTAATCGACGAACAGTGACTTTGCTTCCGCGAAAGCGCTTGCGGCCTGAAGTTAGGATTTGGTAGATTGGGAAGGCAGGCTGGTCGAGAAAGGGAGTTATGGAGTGGAGGGAAACAATACCTTTGTTTTATGAATCGAGTTAAAAAGCTATTCACATACATTCACATTGGTCTCTGGGTTCTGTTCACCCTGTTGGTGATGCTTCAGCTCAGTCAGGACAATGAGCACTGGCGGACCTTAACGTTGGGATTTGTCTTAACCTGCCTGTATGTATTTTACACCCATTTCATTCTCCTGACCCGGTATTTGGGTAAGAACCAGAAGAAGGCCTACTTCAGTAGGCTGGCAGTCATTATGCTCACCGGTCCGATTCCTTTTATGGTATTCCATTACCGCAAGATGACTATTTGGGACGTTTTCAGTGAGCACTATATTATTACTTTTTTCACCTGCGTCCCCATTTTTGTCTTTCTTAGCTGGCTGGCCAGGGTCACCGAGAATCTGGTCATCAACACCATTAAGAAGGAGCAGTTGGAGAAGCAGGCCGTAGAGGCAGAGCTGTATTACCTGAAATCCCAGATCAATCCGCATTTTCTGTTCAATACCCTAAACAACATCCACACGCTGGTGTACAAACAAGCGCCGGCCGCGCCAGAAGCCATCATGCGACTGTCTTCTCTCATGCGCTATATGATTTATGAATCCAATGCCTCCACGGTACCCTTGTCCAGAGAGTTGGACTACCTGAATGATTACGTGGGCTTGCAACAGCTTCGGTATAAAAATAGCCCGGTGGTAGACATGCAGGTGGAGGGCGAGATAGCTTCTTGTCACATTGCGCCGCTGTTATTCATCCATCTTCTGGAGAATGCCTACAAGCACAGCCCCGCCCGGTTGGAGCCGGGTGCTATAAAAATCAACGTGGAGGTACAGGAAGATACCCTTACCTTCAAGGTGCAGAACCCCATTGGGAATAACCGGACTATTGGATTGGAGGAACCCGGCGGGATTGGCTTGCCAAACGTTCAGAAGAGGCTTGCTTTGATTTATCCGGGCAAACACCATTTGGAGATTGACAGCCAGGGCACTACCTTTTCCGTTGTCTTAAAAATCGAAGGCATCCACTCACCCGCGCATGAAAGAAAAGCTGACGTGTTATATCATTGATGACGAGCCGCTGGCCCAGGAAATTCTGGAAGAGTACATAGCCAAGGTTTCTTTTCTGGAGCTCAAAGGTGTTTTTATGAGTCCTTTAGAAGCCGTGGCCCCTCTTGAAAAAGACAAACCGGATCTGCTTTTCCTGGACATCAACATGCCGGACCTGGACGGGCTCAGCTTCATTCCCATGCTGAACCCCAAGCCCATGATCATCCTCACTACGGCCTATGACCAGCATGCCATCAAAGCATTTGAGCTGGAGGTGAAGGACTATCTGTTAAAGCCTTTCTCCTTTGAGCGGTTCTACAAAGGCATATTACGCCTGTACCAGGAACAAAGCCCAAGACATTCTCAAGAAGTGAATAAGACGATTCCTGACTCTAAAAATGAGCAAAAGTATATCTTCTTAAAGGTAGGCCACCGCATTCAGAAAGTAGCCATCAAAGACATCCTGTTTGTGGAGGGGATGAAAGATTATCTGCGCATTCACACTCCGCAGGAAAAAATCATGACGCTCATCAGCTTCGCGAAGCTGGAGGAACTCTTACCTGCCCGGGATTTTGCCCGGGTGCACCGGTCATTCATGGTGGCCATTGACAAGATAGACCATATTGAGAAAAACAGGATACAGATAGGAGATCAATTGATTCCCATTAGTGACACCTACGCAGAAGCATTCTATAATAAGCTAAAGGGTTTGGCGTAAAATAGAAATTGGCGCTTTTACAGGGGAAGGCACCATTCCATACTTCTGGTAAACGCTGGAAAGCTATCCTTTAAAGTAGATTTTGAAAGTAGAACCCTGGCCTACTGTGCTCTCTACCTGTATTTCACCGCCCATGTCTTCCACCATGTTCTTGACAATGAACAACCCAATCCCCGAGCCCTCTACCTCGTTCCTTAATCTGATGTAGCGGTGAAAGACTTCGTCCTTTTTGTCTTCCTCAATCCCCAAGCCATTGTCGCTCACGGTCAACAGAATAGCATCTGGTAGCTGTTCAGTGGTGATATGTATCTCAGGGCGTCTGTCAGGGGCCTTGTACTTGATGGCGTTGCTGAGTAGGTTGTAGATGATGCTTCTCACGTTCTTTCTGGAGAAGTTAATCTCAGAGACGGTCACCTTAGAGGTGATTTTAGCATTGGTCTCGGTGATTTTATCCTTGAGAGAGAGGATGGCATCCTCAATCACATTCTCAAAGTTCACGCGCTCTGGTGCCTTCGTGAAATCAGTGCCTTTCTCGCCAATGTCCACTAGGTCATCTACCGTCTCCTTCAGCTTAGAGATAGAAAGTTTTATCATTTCCAGCACCTCTATGGTCTCTGCCTCATCGCTGTCTTTCTCCTCCAGAATGCTCACCAACGACTCAAGGTTGGAGATAGGTCCCCTAATATCATGGTAGAGCGCATGGATGACCACTTCATAGTTCCTGTTCAGCTTTTCATAGCTTCTTAGGTTCTGGATGCGGTCATTGATATCAATGAAGGTGATGATGACGCCATTGGTCCTTCTCTCCTTTTTTATGATGTAAGGCAGGATGTTCATTTGGTACCACAACTTGTCTGTGGTTTGAATCTCTTTTTCCAGCGCCTCATTGCTGTCAATCACCTCATGGATGTTATCAATGATGGTAGGGAACCTAATGTTGTTGGACACGTCATTGATGTGTCGCCCCACGTCACTGTCAGAGAGTTTAAAGTGCGTCATGGCGGCAGGCGTGAACTTGCGCAGAATCATGTCAGCATCCACAAAGAGCTGCGGAATGATGGTATTGCTAAAGTAGTTCTCCAGCTCATCATTCAGCTCAATTAGTTTTTCTAGGTTCTCTGACTTGCCAGATGCTTCTCCCATCAATGAAGGTTATTAGGAATTATAATTATAGAAGACACTTCTTAGAAAAGAACAGGTGAGTGCCCTTCTGTTTGAAGTGGTTAGCTGCAGACAAACAAGGCTATAGCGGTTCTCACACGCTCTTTTTAGCCGGTGCTTTTCACTGACACTACCCTACTAGCGCTGCCTTGTTCTGCATTCTACGGAATAACCCTATACGGGTATCATGAACATAGTTGCCTGACAAGACAGAAAAGCCTTAATAGTGCTGTGTAAACCCCAAAAAATCTGACGGATTGAGTGGCAGCACCACTCAATCCGTCTAAAAGAAATATAAAATTAGTTACGGTATAAAAGGCGTATCTTTCAGATAGTCAATAAGGTTTATTCAAACACACATCTGCCCTTCTACAGAACCAAGCCTGTCTTCTCTTTCCCTTAGAAGCCAAATTGCTCTAATCCTTACTCCGGCTTTTACTTGAACAACCAAAACGCTTACCGCCAACTTGCACACACCCGGCGCTTTATCCTCCATAGTATGAATGAAAGTGAAAAAAGATACCGTCGTTTAATTGAGGCCAGCCGAGACTTATTGGTGACGGTAGACCTGCAGGGAAAAATCCTGGATGCCAATGAGGCGTCGGTGACCATGACGGGAGAGGGGCGTGCTACCCTGATGGGCTCAGATTTTTTTAAGTATTTCACTGAGCCAGAACAGGTGCGCAACATGTTTGCCGAAGTGCTCTCAAAAGGTGACCTGACCAACGCGCCTTTTACGCTGCGTCATGTCAATGGCACCCTCTCAGAAGTGCTCCTTTCTGGATCTGTCTACAAAGATGAAAACGGCCACCTGCAAGGAGCCGTGATAGTAGCCCGCGAAACCGCTGAAAAGAAATGGGCTACGGAGTTGCTGCTAGCCAACAAGGAGCTTGCCTTTCAGCATGATGAGAAAGAGAAGCGTGCCGAAGAACTGAGCATTGCCAACGTAGAGCTCGCTTTTCAGAACGACGAGAAGGAGAAACGTGCCCAAGAATTGGGGGTGGCCAACGCTGAATTGGCGTTTCAGAACAATGAGAAGGAAAAACGAGCGCAGGAGCTGGGCGTGGCTAATAAGGAGCTGGCGTTCCAGAACGATGAGAAAGAAAAGCGTGCCGCAGAACTAGTCCTTGCCAACAAGGAACTTGCTTTCCAGAATGATGAAAAAATAAAGCGGGCCGCCGAGCTGCGCATTGCCAATTACGCCCGCGGCTTGATAGAGGCCAGCCGTGACCCCTTAGTCACCATCAGCCCCGAGGGAAAGATTACAGACATGAACCAGGCCACTGTGAAAATTACGGGCATTGGGAGAGAGCAACTTCTAGGCTCAGACTTCTTTGCCTACTTCACAGATCCGCAGATGGCGCGGGAGGTCTACCAAGAGGTGTTTGCCAAAGGCGCCGTGGCAGACTCGCCGCTCACGCTGCGGCACAAAGCCGGCAAACTCACCGATGTGCTTTTCAATGGCTCCGTCTATAAAAACGATGAAGGTACCGTGCTGGGCGTGGTGATTGTAGCCCGTGACGTAACCGACCAGAAACGCATAGCCACTGAACTCAACGAAGCCAAGATTGCCGCAGAGCTGGCCATGGTGCAGGCAGAGGAAGCTCAGTTAAAAGCAGAGCTGGCCACTGGCATTGCAGAAGACGCGGTAAAAGCCAAGCAGCAGTTTCTGAGCAACATGAGCCATGAAATCAGGACGCCCATGAATGCCATTATTGGGTTCACCAAAGTGGTCCTGAAAACAGAGCTCACCGACAAGCAGAAAGAATATTTGAATGCCATTAAGCTAAGCGGTGACGCCTTGATTGTGCTCATTAATGACATTCTGGACCTGGCCAAGGTAGACGCCGGCAAGATGACCTTTGAGCAGGCGCCCTTCAAACTCTCGGCGTCAATTTTTGCCATGGTGCATCTCTTTGAGACCAAGATCCAAGAGCGCAACCTGGAGCTGGTCATGGAATATGACTCCAAAATCCCCGAGGTGCTGGTAGGCGATCCCGTGCGTCTGCACCAAATCATCCTCAATCTGGTGAGTAACGCCGTTAAGTTTACCACCAAAGGCAAGATTACCGTGGGGGTACGCATGCTAGTACAGGATGCCGAGAAAGTGATTCTGGAATTCTCGGTGACAGACACCGGCATAGGCATTGAAGAAACCAAGCTCACTTCCATCTTTGATAACTTTCAGCAGGCCACCAGCGGCACCTCCAGATTATACGGCGGCACGGGGCTGGGGCTAGCCATTGTGAAAAACCTGGTAGAGCCGCAAGGTGGCACCATCACCGTGAAAAGCAAAGTGGGCGAAGGCTCTACTTTTAGCTTTATCCTCAGTTTCAATAAAACCCATGAAAAACCAGATGCAGAATCCAGGCTCAACATTGAGCTAGAGGATGGGTTTAAAGACGTGAAAGTGTTGGTGGTAGAAGACATCGCCTTGAACCAGCTCTTGATGAAGACCTTGTTAGAGGATTTTGGGTTTGAGATGGAGGTGGCAGCCAACGGGAAAATAGCAGTAGAGAAGCTGCGCCACCACCACTTTGACATTGTGCTCATGGACCTGCAGATGCCAGAGATGAACGGCTTTGAGGCCACAGAGTACATCAGAAATGAGTTAAAACTAAAAGTGCCCATCATTGCCCTCACCGCCGATGTGACAACCGTAGACGTGGATAAGTGCATGGCCGTGGGCATGAACGACTACATCTCCAAACCCATAGATGACAAACTGCTCTACAGTAAAATCATCAAATACCTTAAGAACCCAGAAGACGTCAAGAAGACGGTAACTACAGATAACCAAGACGCACCAAACCAGAACCAAACCTGCGTGAACTTTGACTACCTCAAGCGCATCACCAAGACAGATGCCCGCATGGTAGAAATGATCAAGCTTTATTTGATGGAGATTCCGCAGCTAGTGGTGGAGATGAAAACGGCCATTGACCAGAGAAACTGGCTGGGGCTTAAAAACCTCACGCACTCCATCATTCCCACCTTCTCTACCATGGGCATTCACCCAGAATCAGAAGAAATAGCCAAAACGCTGCAGTCGTTGGTGGCTAGTGTACGGGCCAATGCCAATGATGACGGTGTAGACGGTAAAACCATGGGTGTTATCCTGTCCTTGTTCTCCAAAATTGAATCTGTCTGCGCCCTGGCCGCGCATGAGCTAGAAGAAGAATTGGCTACGCATGCCCACGGGGTGCAGAAACAGTAAAAAGCGCTGTAGGTTACCTAACCAAGAGGCAAACTAGAGAGATCTGGCTTGCCTCTTTTCTTTTTAAGCTTGTAAGTGAGTTTATGACCGACTCTTGACCTTTATTATCGCTTCGGTCATCTTGGCGCTATGATAAAAATGCCTTCCCCTAAAAGCACAAAATTTCTCTTAGGTGCCCATTGCCTTGGCTTTTCTAATTACTATTGCAGTAAACTTCATGGTCTTGTAATGAGCACTTCTTGGTACCGGAATATGTAGAAACAAACGGTACCTACGGGAGCGTCTCAGAATTTGGCCGTGCCCAAGAAATCAAAATCACTAAATAGCAGTATTATACAGTAACCCTTGCAAAAGTCCCCAACCTGTACCAAGTAATCAGCAGCAAAATATATGACTAAACTTCTTCTAACCACCTTCCTTTTCCTCTCCTTTATGGGCTTGGTCAATGCACAGGACCTTTCTTCTCCCAACGGAAAGCTAACCATGAAATTCGCGCTGCAGGCCGACGGCAGCCCCACCTACACCCTTACCTACAAAGGCAAGCCGGTCATCAAACCCAGCAAGCTGGGGTTTGAGCTGAAGACTAGCGCCGCTATGAACGCCTCTGGAGGCTCAGACGCCAACATGGAGCAGAAAGGCGTGAACCTGCAGGCCTCCCTGCACCACAACTTCACGGTGGCTGACACCAAGACTTCTAGCTTTAATGAGACCTGGAACCCGGTCTGGGGCGAGGTGAAGACCATCCGGAACCACTACAACGAGCTGGCAATAACACTTAACCAGAAGGGGACCAACCGCCAGATGGTGGTGCGCTTCAGGTTGTTTGACGACGGATTGGGTTTTAGGTATGAGTTCCCTACCCAGAAGAACCTGGCCTACTTTGTCATCAAGGAAGAGAAGACGCAGTTTGCCATGGCCGGTGACCACACCGCCTTCTGGATTGCCGGCGACTATGACACGCAGGAATACGACTTCACCACTTCTAAACTGTCTGAGATACGGGAGATCATGGCCAAGGCCGTGACGAGTAACTTGTCGCAGACGCCTTTTTCGCCTACCGGGGTGCAGACGTCTCTCATGATGAAGTCCAAGGACGGTCTGTACATCAACCTGCACGAAGCCGCCCTGATTGACTACCCGGCCATGCACTTAAACCTGGATGACAAGAACCTGGTGTTCGAGTCTTGGCTGACGCCGGACGCCATTGGAGACAAGGGCTACATGCAGGCCCCGCGCAGCACCCCTTGGCGCACCGTGATGGTCAGTGATGACGCCCGCGACATCCTGGCCTCCAAGATGACCTACAACCTCAATGAGCCCAGCAAGATCAAAGACGTGTCCTGGATTAAACCGGTGAAGTACGTGGGTGTCTGGTGGGAAATGATCACGGGCAAGAGCAACTGGTCTTACACGGATGAATACCCGTCGGTACAGTTGGGCATCTCTGACTACACCAAGGCCAAGCCCCACGGCAAGCACGGCGCCACCACGGCCAACGTGAAACGCTACATTGACTTCGCGGCCAAGCATGGCTTTGACGGGGTGCTGGTAGAGGGCTGGAACATTGGCTGGGAAGACTGGTTTGGCAACTCCAAGGACTATGTGTTTGACTTCGTGACGCCGTACCCAGACTTTGACGTGGTGGGCATTAGGGAGTACGCCAAGTCAAAGGGCGTGAAGATGATCATGCACCATGAAACCTCTTCCTCGGTGCGCAACTATGAGCGCCATATGGACAAGGCCTACCAGTTCATGAAGGACAATGGCTATGACGCCGTCAAGAGTGGGTACGTGGGTGATATTCTGCCGCGCGGCGAGAACCATTACAGCCAATGGATTGTGAACCACTACCAGTATGCCATTGAGAAGGCCGCCGAGTACAAGATCATGGTCAACGCCCACGAAGCCGTCCGTCCTACCGGGGTGGGCCGCACCTGGCCTAACCTAATCGGGAACGAGTCTGCCCGGGGCACCGAGTACCAAGCCTTTGGGGGATCCAAGCCCAACCATGTGACCCTGCTTCCCTTCAACCGTCTCATTGGCGGACCTATGGACTATACGCCTGGTATTTTTGAGATGGATATCAGCAAGCTCAACCCAGGCAACACCTCACATGTAAACAGCACCCTGGCCAACCAACTGGCGCTATACCTGACCATGTACAGCCCGCTGCAGATGGCGGCAGACTTGCCAGAAAACTATGAGCGATTCTTAGACGCGTTCCAGTTCATCAAGGACGTGGCCGTGGATTGGGACGACAGCAAGTACCTGGAGGCGGAGCCCGGCGAGTACATCACCGTAGCCCGCAAGGCCAAAGGCACCGGCCAGTGGTTTTTGGGCAGCGTGGGCGGCAACAACGCCCGAACCTCTAACATCAAACTGGACTTTCTGGACAAAGGCAAAAAGTACGTGGCCACCATCTACGCAGATGCCAAGGACGCCCACTACAAGACCAATCCGCAGGCCTACACCATCAGAAAAGTAGACGTAACCAGCAAGACGAAGCTGTCGCAGTTTGTGGCTCCCGGCGGCGGCTATGCCATCAGTTTCGTGGAAGCATCTGGCAAGAAATAGAAAGCAGGAAGACTGGTTCTTTTTCTTCAGAAACTGGACAAGTTTATACACAAAAACGAACAGACGCGGGCAAAACCTCGCGTCTGTTCGTTTTTGGCCTGTTTTCTGAAAATTAAGCCAAAAATGGATTTCCTTATAACCATCGAGGTTCTAAAACCAATTTGTCATTGGGTCTTAGACATAGGAAAGAGTACTGCAGGGAAGTGGGTTTGAGAAACTTCTTGTTCTTTGAGTAGCCAAAAAATGCCTGTTTTTTCCTGATGTAATGCGGTGGTTTTATGAAAGGAAGGGATCAATTCTACGTATCTTTAAGAAGAAGCAATGTGAGGCTATGCAGTACTTTGTAGACAAGGAATCAGTGGTCCGGAAGATATGGGGCAAGAGTGACACCATCCTGTTCATTTTTGCGGGCGCCTCGGCTGAGTTTGCCCTCAATAAGGCGGTGGACTGGCTGTACTTTACCGGCAAGCTTCCGGCAGACCCGCTAGGCCGACTGTTCTCTACCGTTAGGTACGCCAGAATGATCGTGTTCTCGTCTATGGAAGACGCCAACAAAGCCATTGACACCATGGCCAAAATCCACTCGGCGGTAGAGCAAAGCAGAGGCGCTACTATCCCAGACTGGGCCTACCGCGATGTCCTCTTCATGCTCATCCATTACTCTATTGCCGCCTATGAGCTGCTGGAAAAGAAACTAACCGACGCCGAGAAGGAGGAAGTGTACAACGTCTTCTACCGGGTAGGCACCCGGATGGGCGTGAAGGAACTCCCCCCAACGTACGCCGCGTGGCTGCCGGTACGGGAGGCCCATCTGCAGGAGAACCTCCAAAGAAGCGAGTACACCTATGACCTGTTTAAGCAATACAAGAAACACTTGGGGGCTATGCGCTTTAAGGTGTTGATTGAAGGCCAGAAACTGGTAGTGCCACAACGGGTAAGGGAGCTGTTAGACTTCAGTGATTTCTCACTACTCACCCCCGTAGTGCCGTTGTACAAAGTAAGCCGGCTTATGAAAATGGACTGGCTCCTGAAAAACATCTTGCTTCCCGCTGACTACAAAGACCAGATTGACCAACTAGACGTTCACCCAGACTAAAATGCCACTTGTCCCAAGAATGAAGAAACCCGAGGCGCGTATTCTCTGCCTCGGGTTTCTTCGTTTTGAGATTGATTAGCCTATTTAATTGGGCGAACGCTAAAGGAAATTTTAAAGGACGTAAATAAAGAAGATGCCGTTTTTAACCTATTTCCTGAGAAACAGGCTAAAAACGGCATCCATCTTAAAGGCAAAGAGTTAGGGTAGATTAACGTTGGCTGGTCAGTTCTCCTAGCTTGGTGAACCTGATGTTGCGCACCACCGGGTTGCTATACTCCAGGGCCACTACTTTGCCGGTCTTGTCCCGCATAAAACGTACTAGCACGCCGCCTAACTGGAACGTATCAGGTTTAACCGGCGTCAGGGCAAAGCCGGGGCCGGCGGCATCATTGGCTTTACCCATTAAGCCGTCCTTGCCGGGAGCCATGTCAAAGAAGGCGCCTACCTCCTCGCTGGTGTATCTGCCGGTTAAGGCCTTCAGGTCAGCTGGGCTGGGAGTGTAAGGCTCGGCGCGTTTGTATTTGGCCGTTTTGCCTTCCATGGTCTTCAGTTCAAACTGGTCTGGTGACAAGAAGTTCAACTCAAACTGGTCCTGGGACATGTACTGCACAAAGGCACCATGACGCTTAAATCGGTTTTTAGACAAAGGCACTAGGCCTGGGCCACCTGCCACGCGCAGTCGGTCGCGGTCCAGGGCCAGACGCATGGTCTCGCCGGTCTGCTCATGGATGAACAGGCCAGCCTTGCCTTTAGCTTCCAGCAGCGTGTCACCGGTAAGGGCGGGCGGAGGACCTGCCAATGGATCCTGGGGCGTCTTGTAGCTCACAAACAAATCGGCTAGGCGTTCTGCCAGGCCGGTGGCGGGTTTTGCGTCTGAGTTGCACACCACGGCAATGGAGATGTTCTGCTCAGGAAAACTGCCCAGCCAGGAATGATACCCAGCCGCGCCGCCAGAATGCCACACCTCTTTCACCCCTCTAAAACTCTCCAGAAACAGGCCTCGGGCGTAGCCTAGTTGTCGACCGTTGTTCAGCTTGGCCGGTTCCTGTAGTTTCTCGCTCACAAAGGCACCCAGGCGGTTGTTTTTGAGGGCGTCGTTCCAAAGGACCAGGTCATTGGCCGTGCTCAGGATGGCCCCGCCGCCCCGGTCATTGCCCCAGTACATGTCCAGCTTGTAGCCGTCTTTCTGTTTCTCATAGGCCATGGCTCTGTTCTTGATGACGGCGGTCATATCTACCACGTAGCTGGTGGACTTGAGCCCAAGCGGTTCAAACAGACGCTTGCGCAGGAACTCCGCGATGGGCATGCCGCTTTTACGCGCCACAATCTCAGTGAGCAGGACATAGCCGCTGTTAGAGTAAGACCATTCCTCGCCGGGCGCAAAATTGAGTCCTTTTTGACGCAGGATGAGCGTGAGGGCCTCGGGCTTTCCGTTGGCCAGTGGCAGCAGACCCGTCCAGTCGCGCAGTCCGCTGGTGTGCGTGAGCAGGTGGTTCAGCGTGATTTTTTGACCATAGTCAGGGAGTTCGGGGATGTAGGTGTGAATGTCTTCGGTGAGCGAAAGGCTTTTCTCGTCTACCAGCAACAGGACGGCCGCCGCAATAAACTGCTTCCGGACGGACCCGATGTCAAAGATGGTGTTGGGTGTGATGGGTGCGTTGCGCTCAAGGTCCGCGGAACCGTAGGCGCGGCTCACCACCACTTTGCCGTTCTGAGAGACGGCGCAGGCGCAGCCGGGCGTTTCTTGATTGGCCCAATTGAAGATCTTGTCCACTTCGGCGGTCTTGTCCTGCGCATGCGCCGGCGAAGCGAAAAGTATAGCCACCACCAGCAGCGCCAAGAGAATGAAGTGTTGGAGAAACGATTTCCCCTGAAAGGAATAGGGCGTGTGTAAATGCTTTTTAAGTAGTTTCATATGTCATGCTTTTAAAAGTGTGGATTACTTGTGTTTTTGAAAGTGCTTTGAAATGCAAAGTTTAAAGACAAAAAAAATAGGCCGTTGGGTTAAGGTAACATGCGCTTCTTTAGAGCTACCTCAAGACTGGCGGTAAGATCTCGTTTTTGGCCTGTTTTCCGGGAAACAGGCCAAAAACGGATTGTGTAGGAGTCCGGTCAAGCTGATATCTAGGCTATAGATGCCTCACTTGAGAGCAGGGTTCTGTTTAGCGTTCTCATAGGCTTCCAGACATTTCTGAAGGGGCTGGCCTGCTAGGTGAATACAATCGCAGAACGTGACACAGGCTGCTGGGTTAGCGCTGTCCTCGCATTGGCTTTTGCAGTCTTTGGACGTGTTGCGCGGCATCAGCTCAAATCCATGAAAGGCGAACAGCACCACCATCGCCATCATGGTTGCTACCCCCGCAAAAAACTTAAACGGGAAGGTCGTATTCAGTTCTGGCCATTTAGGCAGCGGGTTGGTATTGGGATCTGGGTAGAGGGGTAGAATGTACTTCCATCTATGGTAGTACCAGCAGAGCAGGTACAGGTTGGCCATCACCATCAACGGCGAGGTGACAAAAGACCCTTCAAAGCGCACCGAAATGGACAAGATGCAAATGTTTAAAATGATGGGAAAATAGATGATGGCTCCCAGCAGGGCGGTCCTTGGAATCAACAACAGCACGGCCGCCGTCACCTGCAAAACCCCGATGAGGGTGTAGTAAAAGCCCGTATTGTAAATGGCTTCTAGGAAATTGCCCATGGGGTGGCTATCTGGGAGTACCGTGAACCGGTTGCCCAGCACCTTGACCATACCAGAGGTGATAAACCCGAAGGCCAGGGCCACCCTCAAGAAAATGGCGAAAAGATAGAGCCAGCGGTTTCCTCTTGCCCATGCATGCAGCTGGTCTAATTTGGTAGTGATTGTCATTCTTGTGTGCGTATGGTCTGGCCTTTCGGTTCTAAAGTGCTGCTGGTTTCTGTGTGCTAAAGTTTGTCAATCATGTCGCCTAGGTCACTCACCCCAAGCGTGAATAGCACAATGACTACGCCAAGGCCAATTTTAAGCACCACGGGCATGGTGAAACCAAACCATCCTTTAAGCAGGGCATTGGCCGGCGGCAGGTAAAGGAGAGAGAGAATGAAGTAGGCAATGGCAGGGACAGGATGTACCAGAAACAGATTGAGAATGCCTATCGCTATGATCAATAGACCAAACACCCAGCCTGCTAAATGACCTGTGTTCATTGATGAGTTTGACGTATTTTCCATGATAATTTCCTTTTTAAGTAAATGAAAGCAGTGTTTTTAAGCTGGCTTGGGCTGCTACTTTCTTAAGGCCCAAGCCAGCAGAAGATAAAGTGACGGTTGAAAAATCCGTGGCTATTTAAACCCGAAGAGGATTGGAAACAGGAAGGTCACGATAATGGCCCATAGGCAATAGATGGGCAGGTAAGTGGCAATGGTCTTGCCAACCCCGCTAATGTCGCCTCGCTTGGATAGGGCTCTAACCAATTGCGCCGTTACCAGCAGCAGGTTAATCAGAATAAGGACGTTGCTCCCCAGAACGGCCGCTCGGTTTGGGGTAATGCCCCACTCGGCAATCCTGAACAAGATGGCGGACAGGGCAATGCCGTTTACCAGAATGGTGACCAATGACAGGAGCGCCAACACCCAGATTTCTATTTGGCTTTTGGTAGATTTGGCCCCCTCCGCGATAGAGAAGAAGATAATGGCCATCACGCCAATGAGCAGCGCATTGAACATGATCAGGAACTCGCGGTCATTGTAAGGGTCTTTGCCCGAGTACATGATGGCCACCAGGTAGATCACCAGCATCACCAAGACCAGCGGGCTAAACATTCTGGCAATGACCGGTGAGACTTTGCCCACTAATTGCGGATTGGTCTGGATAAGATAAGTGCCCAGGATAGGAACCGCCGGTAAGCCAAAGACCACCACGTTCTGGAAGTAGAATTCGGCTATGTCAAAGCCTATCAAACCAAAAAGTCCCAGCGTGATGCCCGTCATGATACCGCCCGCTATGACAATGAGCGTAGTCATGACCACCAAGTCCCCATTGAACTTTAAGTACCCTATGCGCCGCTCCACGTCATTCTGCGGACCGCCTACAAAGGCAAAACCCAGAATAGACCACAAGAACAGAAGCATGTGCAGGCAGGAAAGAATCAAGGTATCACTGGTCTGGACATTAGGCAATGAATTGATGAACACCACCCCTGCCAAGGTCAACGCAGTCATCAACATGATTTTGCCGGTTGACAGTCTGTTCTTCCAGGCAAAGTAGGCCGTTAACAGCGGGAAGAGGATGAACCCAATGTTTCTGGGGTAGAAGAACTCCTCATTGATGGAGAAGATAGCCGGAAACTTAGCGATGATTCCCGCCACCAGCGCCATGAGGAGCACCAACCTAAGTTCTGTGCCAGAGCCCCAATTAATCTCATCAGAGTCATGTGTGAGCCGCTCATGCCAAAAGTCTGCCAGGGTGTTGCCTTTCACCGTTGGGTACAGGGAGATGAACTCCTTTTTAAAGGGAGCCTTGTTGGACCGGTAGAGTTTTTCCAGATGGCTGGGATTGTCAAGGTGGGTGATGATTTCTTCTCTCATGGGAATGTGCTTTGCGCCTTTATGGCAATGTTTAATCCTTTTTCTTAAGAATGCTTAATTCCACATGGTGCCAGCCAAGCCCAGCACAATGCCTAACCAAAGGCCAATGAAGAACACCACAATGCTGAGCAATATGGCCAGGGTTCTGTTAAAGCCTCGCGAGCTTTGGTAGTCCATGAAGGCGTAAAACAAACCACCCATTGCGCCAGCCAGAGGCGTAATGATCAAAGGTCTGATTTGCCAATATTGACCCCACGCTGGGTTTGGATGGTCTACCCCAAACACGAAGAAGGAAATTGCCAGCAGGCCAATGATGGCTCCAATGATGACTGGCATGGCCAAGGGAACTGAATGCTTGGGCTGGGTTGAGAAATTGTCTTGCGTTGTCATGATGCTTGAAATTAAAGTGTTATGCAGTTATTTGTTTTTATTAAAGTACTTTGAAATGCAAAGTGTATGGGCAAAAAAATATAGATTATCTTATCCTTTTACGCGAAAACAGTTGGTGAGTACACAGGATTGATTTGGTTTTCATTTCAGTTAGTCACATTTATGAGGATCAGATTGGTTGCTTAAGGTTTTAGAATTCCTACCTATCAACCTACTCCTTTTATCAGTTTCTCTAAGGCTTTAAGATGGTCTTCAAAGGCTTTCTTCCCTTCTTTGGTGATGAAGTAGGTAGTGTTAGGTTTTCTGCCTACAAAAGATTTCTCCACGCCAATAAACTCTTCCTTCTCCAAGGCCTTCATATGGCTGGCCAGGTTACCGTCCGTTACATCCAGGTACTCTTTCAAGGAGTTAAAGTCAAGCCGGTCGTTGACCGCCAGCACCGACATGATGCCCAGCCTAATCCTGCTCTCAAATGCCTTGTGTAAACCATGAATTGATATTCTCACCGCTCGTACTTGTAATGCATGTAAATGCCATATATGATATGGACCACCCCAAAGCCTAAGGCCCAGAAGAACAAGCCATAGCCCACAAAGTAAGCGCTAATCAATCCTAACCCAACCTGAATGAGGCCCAAGCTTCTCATCTCGCCGTAGGTATACTTGCTGGCATTGTACAGCGCCAAGCCGTAGAACAACAAGGTGAAAGGAGCTACAAAACCAATGAATCCTTTAGCGATCAAGATCAGAATCAAAAGACCACCCACCGTTAAGGGCACAGCCATGTTGATGAGCACTCTTCGGGCCGTGGCATTCCACAGGGTCTCACCGCGTTTCTCAGCCTTCTTAGACGAAAGGTAGATAGCCGTCCCAATGGCCATGGCCAGTATAAAGGCCGCCAGAAGAATGATGTTCAACAAGCCAGTAGACCAAGCGCCCGCCGCAAACGCGCTGTCTGTGATCCCGTCAGGGTGAAAGTCAAAAACGGCATAGGCAATGTAGGCACCCACCAAGGCGTAAATGCCTGCCATGATGCCTGCCCACCCAGAGAGCGACAGAAACTTAGTGGACCGCTCCATCATGGTGCGGATCTCCGCTAGATCCCGGCTATAATCCTGTTCTTGTTTCATCTAAAAGTGCTTTGCGTTTCAAAGTTAATAAGATTTAGACTTATCCCAATAAATCCATGAAAATTATTTTTGCAAAACGTGGGCAATTACCCACTTAACTTAAAAAGGGAGGCTCTGTCCTCTGTGTACAGGGCCTCCCTTTTTAAGGTTGGAAAAAGATGTAGCAATAGGATGTCTTGTGGATAAGGTGGGCAGCTGGGCTAGAATAGTTCTTGTGATGGTCCTTTACTTACTGGCCAGAGCCCTTGTTAGACGCAGCTTTCTGCTGAGAACAGAAGATGTCTGTCAAGTGCTTCTCAAAATAGCTATTGGGCGCCAAGGTAGAAGAGACTACATGGTCCATCACCTGAATGCGCATGGTGATGCTGTTGTCAAGGTTACTCTCAAAGTAGTATGCCTGGTTGTTGTTGTAGTCTGTAGAAATGGAGGCTATGAGTCTGAATTCCTTCAAGAACTTGTCCACGGCTATTTTGCAGTGGTCATTTTTATAGGTCTTGAATACCAAAGTGTCATTGTTGATAAGGGGCAGGATTTCTTTCTGGAACTGCTTCATAACCATTTCTTTACTTTAGATTACCTATTCATAGTGCAATGACATTCATTGAATGTTAATAGTTTCATTAATAACGGAAATAATTGGATGTTTATTGAAGGTATTGGATTGATTATCATTTAATTACAGGATGATTTCTTCCTGTGAATCACCGTTGCTTCCTCTGAAAAGGTAGAACAAAAGCTCTAATCGTTGATTTAATAGGTGAAGGCGGGTTACTTCTTACATCCGCATTCCCATCTGTAGTTTTCAGAGAACTCTACCGTCACCTGCGCCACCGTGGTCCCCTTCTGGAATTTAGAGGATTTGGGCGCCTGTCCTTTCATGGGACCCGAAAGCCAGGTGATGGCGCCCGTTTTGACGTTGTAGCTATACCTGCCGGTTCCCCCATTGTCTAGCCACCGGTAAGTGCCGTCCTTTCTTAACTCAAAGTAGCCTTTGTAATCAAACCTGTAGGCGGGGCTGGCGTTGGGGCCGTTCCAGATAGATTGGTGGCAGGTGTATTTTCCATAGGTCAGCGGGCCGCCATACGTCACCTTAGGAGCAGGTGCAGGCTTAATTATCTTGGCTTGTTGCTTTTTGTCCCATAGGGCTTTGGCCGAGGCCACGTCTGTTGTGTATTGGTTTTGCAGAGCGGCGTCGCCGGCAATGGCTTTCTGGTAATAGGACTGGGCGGCTGTAGTTTTGCCCTGCGCTGCCAAAGACACCGCCATCAAGTAGTTCACATAGGGATTCTGGGCGTCTCTGGCCAAGGATAGGAAGAAGCTGGTTTCAGCACTCGCAAATTCGCCGGCCTCATAATACTGGATACCGCCATGGGCCTCCTGGCCGGCACTCAACATCTGCGTCTCGGGGCCGCTGATGGCGTAGGAATGTTTGATCTTGGCAATATAGGCGGCCAATCCTTGTGCCGAAGGATTTGTACCTATGGGGTTACTAGGTTTGACTGGCGTTTTAGGATTGGGTGTGGTGGATACGGTAGAACTGCTTTGCGGCATTTCTCTGGCGAATCGGGCTTTTAACCCAGGACTCAATGCAAAGGCACGCTCTAGATATGCTTCGGCTTCTTTGGCTTTCTCTGGGTCGTTTTGCTTAAGGAGTGAGACCGCTAGTTGATAATTAGCATAGGGATGGTCTTGCTGCCGTTGCACTATGGCCCTGAAACTATACGCCGCCGAGGAGTAGTTCTTCGCCTCATAATACTCCTGCGCATACATGAAATCTGACCCGATGGACATGAACGCCGTCTCATTTCCGCCCGTGGCTTTGGATGCCTTCAGCTTTTGGATGTAAGCCTCCAACTCATCCTGCCCGCTTTGGGCAGACGCTACCCAGCCCGTACCAAGCAACAGGCACGCCATAAACATACGCAACAGTAATCTAGTCATAGAATAAAAGTGTGAGGAACTGTACCGAGGGATGTTAACTAAAGATAGTAAAATCTTAATATTTAATAGAATAATAGAAACTATTTTTTTAACCCGCAGAGCAGTTACAGGTTGGTTTTAAGCACAATAGACTTACTATGCTGGAAGAGGTTAGGCGTTTTTGACCTGTTTTCCAGAAAACAGGCCAAAAACGAAGGACAGTCAGCATTGGTGAGTAAGCCATGGGGCCAGAAAATGGGTTCAGAAATAGTTTTACCAGAGCAGGCAACCTGACTCTAAACATCTGCATCTCATAAGGGCAAGGCAACCAATACTAAGCTTCACCCACTGCCAACCTACCCAACTATGAAAAACCTATCAAGATTTCCCCAGGCCTTCGCTCGGCTTGCCGGCGCGTTTACTTTTGCCATTTTACTGAACCATCAACCAGCGCAGGCTCAAACAGACAGCGTTGATGTGTTCTTGCAAGAGATAATGCAACAGCGGGCCATCCCGGGCATGCAAGTGGCCGTGGTACAGAAAGGGCGCATCATTAAACTGGGCGCCTACGGAGTGGCTAACTTGGAATACAAGGTTCCGGTGACCAACCAAACCACCTTTTCCTTGAACTCCATTACCAAGTCCTTCACAGGTGTGGCGCTTATGCAGTTGGTTGAGGAAGGCAAGCTGGCGTTAGACGCACCCGCCGCACAGTACCTGGACAACCTGCCGCTAGCCTGGCAAAAGGTTACCGTCAAGCAACTGGCGTCTCATACCGCGGGTTTGCCCAACGTGATTGACCCTGCCACCGGCGAGTGGACGTTCCAAACCCTAGGCGATGCCGGGTGGGCCCAAGCGCTCACCCAGCCAAATGAGTTTGCCGCCGGTCAGAAGTTCAGTTATAACCAAACCGGCTACGTGCTTTTAGGGCAGATCATTGAAAAACTGACAGGTAAACCCTTCGCAGAAATTGTAACAGAGCGCCAGTTGAAAACCGCAGGCCTGCAGAAAACCGGTTTCGGGGATTTTAGCGACGTGGTGCCTGGGCTGGCCAAGCCCTACGTCGTGCGCAACAGAAAGCACATGAACGTGGCAGAGCACTTCCCAACGGTGACCAGAACCGCAGCCGGTATGTACAGCACCGCTCAGGAAGTAGCCCAATGGACCATTGCCCTGCAACAAGGCAAACTCCTTGAAAACACCAACAGCCTCAAAGCCCTTTGGGCGCCTACACCCTTGACTGACGGGCAGCTAGGAGGGTTTTCAAGGTTGTTAAACGGCTACGGCATAGGTTGGCCCACCATGACCAGAGCCGAACACCCAGCCGTGGGCGGGATTGGCGGCGGACGGTCGGCGTTTTTCATCTACCCCCAGGATGACGTGACCATCGTGGTCTTGACCAACCGCATGGGCTGCGCCCCCGAAAGCTTTATAGACGAGCTAGCCAGTTTCTACGTGCCCTCCATGAAACCATCCACCGGGTTTGGCCTTCCGGCCGAAGTGCTGGTGTTGCACAAGGCCTTCACCAAAAAAGGCTTTCAGAACGCAGAGAAAATAGTGCAGGACCTCAAACGGAGGGATAAAAACTACCAGGTAGCGGAGAATGATCTAAACGATTGGGGCTATTTACTCTGGAAGCAAGGAAAGCTGCCCCAGGCGCTGGCCGTATTCAAACTAAACGTGGCACTCTACCCCAACAGCGGCAACGCCTATGACAGCTACGCCGAAGCTCTGCTAGAGAACGGTCAAAAGGATTTAGCCATCCAAAACTACAAACGCGCCGTAGCCTTAAACCCGAAGAACAATGGGGCCATTAAACAACTACAAGCCTTAGAAGGCAAATAGCAGTTGATGAAAGGAGAATAACTGAATCTCCTGATGGGATAGGTAAAGTTAACGGAGCCTCGTTTTTGGCTTGATTTCCGGAAATCAGGGCAAAAACGAGGCTAGGTTATTTCTGCTTGTCGGTGGGGGGATGGCCCAGGCGCAGGCAGATGAGGAACTCGGTGCCAACGCCCTCCTTGCTGGAAACCTGAATATCGCCGCCCATGCTTTCTACCTGCGTCTTGATCATGAACAATCCCAGTCCCCGTCCTTCAATCTCATGGTGGAAACGCTGGTAGAGTTTAAAGATCTTGTCGCCGGCTTTTTCTTCGTCAAAGCCAGAGCCATTGTCTGTGAACAGGACTTTCACCCATTTGCCCTTGACCGTAGCCGAGACGCTGATCTCCAGGTTTCTGTCTGGTGAGCGGTATTTGATGGAATTGGTGAGCAGGTTGTGGAACATACTGAACAGGTACGCCTTGTTGCCGGAGACCCGTAAATCTTGGTCTATGCTTAGCTTTACCTGGCCATGAACCGCGTCAATGGACTCGCGCAGGCTTTCCATGGCCTCTGTGCAGACAGAGGTGAGGTTGATGCTCTCCACGTCCAGGGTGTCTTTGTTAAACCCAACGGTGAGGATGGTGTTCAAATCCTTTAACACCGTGTCAATGGAGAGAATGGACTTTTCAATTCCCTTCAGGGCTCGTTCATAGCCGCTGTCTTCTTTCTCTAAAAGCGGAAGCAGTTTGGCCAGTCCCAAGGCGTTAGCCACCGGTGCCCGCAGGTTATGCGACACAATGTAGGTGAACTGCTGCAAGTCCAGGTTTTGGCGGTTGAGTTCCTCGGTGAGCTTGGTTTGCTGTTCCTCGGCTTTTTTAAGCTGGGTGACGTCCGTCTGGATGGCAATGAACCTAATCACCTTGCCTTGTTCGTTTTTGACAGGGGTGATGTTGAGGCTTACCCAGAATTCCTCGCCGTTCTTCTTGTAGTTTAAGATTTCCTGCGTGAAGGGCTCGCCAGACTTATATCCGGCAAAAATACGTTTTCTTGCTTCTGGGTCAGTATTGGGGCCATGAAAGAAGTCATCGGGGCGTTTGCCTACTACTTCTGGCAGGGTATAGCCGTTAATGTTGGTAAAGCCCTCATTCACCCATTCAATGTGGCAATGGGCGTTCATGATGACCACGCCGTTGGTGATTTTGCTGGCCACCAAGGACAACATGCTCAACTCATTTTGATACCGTATGCGCTGGGTGATGTCCAGCAGATACACGGAGAGTCCGCCTTCAAAAGGGAAGAATTTCACGCTCAGCCATTTGCGCTTCCGTTTTAGGTAGGCTTCAAAAGACACAGACTTGCCGGTGGTGAGCATGCGTTTGTAGTGCTTTCTAAATTCATCCTCTACCTCTTCAGAGAATACTTCCAGAATGCTTCTGCCCAAGCTGTCTTCTTTGTCTATGCCCAAGAGTTTGACCATCTCGCTGTTGAGGTGGGTGATTCTTAGGTTGCGGTCCAAGGTGAAAAAGGCGTCTGTGATGCTCTCCAACACGGTATTCAACCGCTGGGCCTGCCTTTGAATAGTCTCAAAGGCCTGTTTAACCACGGTGATGTCTTTCGCAATGGTCTCTACGCCTAATAACTTGCCTTTTAAGGACAGGGGGTACATGACAATCTCAAATACCTTCTGTTGCTTGGTTTTAGTGATTAAGGGAATCTCAAAACTAGTGGTTTTTCCGGCCAGAGACTCCTTGAAATACCGCATGGAGGTGGCTAATTGGTCGGGGGGCAGTAGAAAAGCGACTTGTTGGCCTATTACTTCTTGGGCTGGATAGCCCAAGGCCTGCTGAAACGCCTGATTTACCTCAATGATAGAACCCTCTGGGTTCTGCAGAAAGACTACATCTGGGTTCTTCTCAAACAGGTTCCGGTATTTCTGCTCGCTTTCCTGCAAGCGGTGGTTGCTTTGCACCTGCTCTGTGATGTCTCTGGAGCTTACCACCAGGGCTTGGATGTTGGGGTTAAGGAGTTGGTTGCTCACCGAGGTGTCTACCCAGCGCCACTGTCCGTCTGCCCTTTTAAACCGAAACCCGCGGTTGTTGATGTACGTGTCTGATTGGAGTAGCGTGGCAAAAGAACTCTTAGCCTCTGGCAAGTCATCTGGGTGGATGTAATGGAAAACGTTCTTGCCTATCAAGTCTTCTGGACGATAGCCCAAAATGCGTTCTGTGGGGCCGCCTACATAGGTATAGATGCCTTCTAAGTTTAAGAGCGCCATCATGTCTGCCCCGTACTCCACCAAAATCTCATGTAAGTCTTTGGTCTGGCCCGGCCCGGTGGTGTTTACTTCCTGGTATCTGCAGTCTTTGGCCACGCAGTAGAAAATGTGGTCTTGCTCAACCCAGATGGCAGACCACTCCAGTAAAATGGGGGCTCCGTTTTTATGTTGATGGCTTATCCTTTTCCTGATGGGCAGTTCTGGCAGGCTGGAGTTTTGTCTAAGCAACTGCCTTGTTGTCTCTAAGGGAGGATAGCTATGCTCTGTTCTTATGATCTCTGACAAATGCTTGCCCAGCAGCTCATGGGGCAAATACCCCAACAGATGTAAGCTGGCTTCATTCACGTACTCAAAATGGCCGGTTTGATCAAGGGTGCAGTGCAGGTCTGTGGAATACTGTACCATTTTCTCAAAATCCACAGGCTTGTGGCCATTGTCCTGCTCGCTAGATCCCGGGGGTACTCCCAAGGTGGACGCTACCTTACTCATACTGATAAGGCTTTAATTAAGTGTTGAGGTACTTCCAGAATGCAAGAGTAACTAGGCTAGCCTAGGAATACATGCGTTTTAGGGGGAAAAGCGGCTATGTATTTTGCTTGTCTTTCTTCTTGGGGGAACGAAGGGGAATATAAAACCTGGCAAATAGTAGTTTACGAAATTTTAGAATGTAAAGGTGTTGGTTGTCAGGTATTTTGGTTGGTTGGCAGGACTAAAGCTTACGATAAAGATTTGATTGCTGTTGTTAAATATATTAAAAAATATTGGCAAAATTATAGAATGCTTTTGCGTTGTGTAATTATTATCAAGAAGAGGATTCATGGAGAGCATCCTCCATTAAAAGAGAGAGACTTGTTCTGTAAAGGAACAAGTCTCTCTCTGATCAATCACTTGCAATTATTGTATCACTATCTTCTGTTGAAGTGTGGCAGTGGCTGTTTTTATATGCAAGATGTACACTCCCTTGGCAAGAGCCTGGACAGCCCATTGGCGCTTGAAGTTGCCTTTGACTCCTAAGACCTTGTCTACCTTAACCACCTTGCCGCTAAGGCTTACCAATTGTAAGAGTATATCTGTTTTAGTATCAACGGTGGTTTCAATATTCAGGACGTCTGAGCTGGGGTTAGGCGTGGCTTTGAAGGTAGCCAGCATTACGTCTTCCTCAATGCCCAAACAGGTACTTACAGTTAATGGCTGAGTGGCAGTATTAGAACAACCGTTCCCATCTGTATAGGTGTACGTAATGGTGTGCGAACCAGGTCCGGCTACCCTTGCATTGAACTGATTGTTGCTGACCCCTGGCCCACTATAGACACCTCCTGTTGGAGAACCTCCTGTTAAGGTAAAAGGACTTTTATCTTGACAAAGCGTGGCAAAGGCCTCTAACGTTACAGTTGGCGGTGCCACAAGTGTAACTTGCGTAGCAGCTGATGTTGTTTTGCACCCTTCGGAATTACTCACGGTAACAAAATAAGATCCTTTTGTAGAGACGGTAATGGAACGAGTCGTTTCATTGGTGCTCCATAGGTAAGAAGTACCTTCAGAGGCAGTGAGGGTGACACTAGAGCCTTGGCAGATAGCAGTGGAACCACTTGCTTGAATGGTAGCCACAGGACCTGGCGTCACCGTAACAGTCACCTGAACCGTTTTGGAACATCCTTTGGCGTCTGTACCGGTCACCGTATAGGTGGTGGTTTCTGTAGGTGAGGCAATCGGGTTGGCAATAGAGGCATTACTCAAGCCTGTAGCCGGCGACCAAGTATAGCTTACCCCCCCAGATGCGGTCAAAGTAGTAGAGCCGCCCTGGCAAATGGTAGAAGCACTAGCAGAAGCTGTGATGTTAGGCAATGGGTTTACAGTCACTTTAACTTGGTCTGTTTTTATACAAACATTGTTTTCATTGGTGACGGTCACGGTATAGGTGGTGGTGGCACTGGGCGACGCAATCGGGTTGGCAATGCTAGGGTTACTTAATCCCGTACTTGGGGTCCAAGCGTAGGTTAAACCCCCGCTGGCTTGCAATTGGACACCGTTTCCAGCACAAACCGTCACATCTGGCCCCGCATAGGCTGCTGGGTTCACCGTCACCTTTACCACGTCTGTAGAAGAGCAACCATTGGCTGTGGCAGTGACAGTGTATTCCAAGGTGATGGGTGTATTGCTATCGCTTGGATAAGTCAGCGTTGGGTTGGCAATGCGGGTATTAGATAAGCCAATGGCTGGAGACCAAGAATAGGTATAGCCGGTGGTGGCAGCTGTTCCTAACACAATAGGCTGACGGGAGCAGACCACCTTGTCTACCCCGGCGTTGGCCACTGGAATTGGATTGACTTTTACTGTGACGGTTTTGGTAGACACGCAGCCCGCCGCCGAGGTGCCGGTCACAGTGTATGTAGTTGTGACGGCTGGAGAGGCAATTGGAGTAGCGCTGGTAGGGTCATTTAGGCCAGTGGCCGGACTCCAAGTATACGTTGCTGCCCCAGTGGCTTGTAGTTGCACCGAAGAACCTATGCAGATAGAAGGGGTCGCGGGTAAAACCGTCAAAACAGGCTTAGGAGTTACATTCACAAAAACCGTGTCATTGCGGCTGCAACCTTCAGCATTGGTTACGGTGACAATGTACCGCGTAGTAGCCGTAGGGAAGGCGAATGGGTTGGCAATGTTAGGGTCGCTAAGGTTGGTGGTGGGGCTCCATCTATAGGTAGTGCCTCCGGTGGCATTTAACTGGGCACTATTCCCTGCGCAAAGAGCCACATCTGGGCCCGCATTGGCCGGAACGGCTGGGTTGATGGTAATACGTACTTCATCAGTGGTGGTGCAGCCATTTGCAGTCACTGTAAGCTTATATGCTCTGGTGATAGCCGTCTGGCTGGTGTTGATGACGGTAAGCGTAGGTGTTTTGACTGTGGCACTAGACAAATCTGTGGCAGGCTCCCATAAGTATGTGCCCGTAGAGGTAACTGCTGAACCCAGCACTAATGCCTGGCCAGAGCAGATACTTCGGTCAAAGCCGGCGTTGGCTATTGGCAAAGGCTTAACAGTAACCGTTACTGTTTTGGTATTCGTGCAGCCCGTGGCTGAGGTTCCAGTTACAGTATAGGTAGTTGTTTGCGCAGGCGTAGCGACTGGGGTGGCGCTGGTAGGGTCATCTAAGCCTGTAGTTGGGCTCCATGAGTAAGTTGTCGCCCCTGATGCCTGCAGTTGCACGGAGGCACCCGCGCAAATCGCGGGGGCTGCAGGAGCTATGACCAAAGTAGGCAATGGGTTGACGGTCACTACAACTTGGTCTGTGCGCACACAGCCATTGGCATTAGTGACAGAAACGGTATAGATAGTAGTAACGGTTGGTGAAGCAATAGGACTGGCGCTAGTACGGTCATCTAGAGTGGTGGATGGGGACCACAGATAGCTTACTCCACCGCTGGCCGTCAGTTGTACGCTCTGGCCTGGACATATTACCTTGTCCTCTCCCGCGTTAGCGGTGGCTGGCTTTACTTCTACTACCGTGGTGTTAGAGTTAGTACAGCCATTCAAAGAAACGGTAAGGGTATAAATACCGCTGGCTGCAGTCTCAGCATTTGGAATGGAAACTGCTTGGCCTGCAGCTGAAAATCCGTTTGGTCCGGTCCAGGCATAAGTGGCACCAGTAATTCTGCCCGCAGTTAAGGTAAGCGTACTGCCCGCGCAGATGCCCGAATTAGACGTGATGGAGGGTTTTGCCGGAGGAGTCCCAATGGTAAGATTACTCCCATTGTCCAAGACCATCATATTGGAGGTAGGATTCGAGGCTACCACTCTAATGCGATAACCTGTGCCCGCCGTAATATTTAGAGGTAAAGCCACCTCTATCTGGCCAGAAGCAGTGCCTGATGCGCTACCCAAAGCCCGCGGTGAAGTGAAACTCCCAGAAGAACTAGATAACTGAACTGTGAAGGTATTGCCCAGAGGGAAATTAACGTCAGTATAAAATGGTACCGTCACCGTACTACCCACACAAAAAGGAGAGCCTGCGATAGGGAGGGTTTTAAGAGTGTCGTCAACGGCTCTAAATTCTTTGGCAAACGCATGGGCCTGCGGTGTAGTAAATAGGCAGCTCAGTAAGACTCCAAAGAAGAATAGTAAAGAATGTTTCATATTAGCAGAAGGTATAAATAGCCGCTAAACAACCCGGCTATTAATGGCTTAATAGTGAAATTAAGTAACAAGTAAGTACTATTTACAAAAAAACGCTAAATAGCTGTTTTTAAGTCACAGAAAGCCTAAATGTCAGGTTAAATAAGGGCAAAAAAGAATGGAGGTAACTGATTAGTACTTGACTTACACCTTCTCCTCCAGCCACAGGAACCCTAACGCCAGCAGTAATCCCAACCCAAAAGGCCACAAGGGGAAGGCTTCTTTTTGCTCGATATGCTTCTTGTCAATTGCATGTTTAGGAGCCGAGGCAAGGTTTAGATTGGATTGTTGTAAGTGATATAGCCGATGGGTTTGCCAGGAAGTAGATGGATATATAAAGAAATTGGCACTTAGACCGGGAGCTGATTGAAAGGAGTGCCAGCCTTGCTTTTGCGGCCAGATAGTAAAGGTCAATTGAGATGGCAACACCGTTGAACCAGCTGAGAGAACAGACGATGAGCTGCCGGTCTTTTCAGTTGATATCACAGGCTTTTGTAATTGGCCTTCGCCGGAAGTAGTAAGTGCTGCGGACTGGTGAACAGTAGCGAAGAGGGGCTCTACAGAAATAGCAGATTCTTCCAATGGTTTTGCCAAGCCAGTCAATACTGTGGCCCAGAAATCCTGATACAGCTTTTCTTTTCCCTCTAAGGCCAACGAGAAAGTCTCAGGCACCAAACTGACGCCCACTTGCCCTACTCCTTTTCTAGAGGTGAGGACCAATGCTTGGTTTTGCCTGTTGCTCCATGCCAGCGGTTGCTGGCCTTGTGTAGGCCTTATCGCAAAGGCTGTTAATGGAAGCACCACCGCAGAAGAAGTCTGCCCCTGCCATCTTACCGGCCCGTTTACGGCCTCTTTTTCTGAAATCCGGGCAAAAGCAGCTTCCCCAAAGAATGGGATGGACTTGGGCCTGTCACCGGTGAACGTGGTCAAGACGCCTAACCCCTGTTGCCGGACGGCCTGCTGTACCGCCTGCTTCTCCTGGCCCGACATGCTTTGCAACGCAGCCGCATCTAACAGCATCACGTCAAATTTCTGTAGCAATGCTGGCGTCACGCGGCTAACCTGAACCGCAGGCAGGTTCACGGTTTCGGTTTGGTAGATTCCTTTACTCACCTGGCTCCGCACCGCTACCCCGTGGCCTTTCTGCGCTAAGGCGTTCTTCAGAAACTTGACCTCAAACGACGGCGCGGAGGAAAGCAGCAGCACGTTTAACAACCTTGGCGCTTCTACTATCACTGGGATTTGTTCTTGGCGCAAAGAATCCTCCGCATCTCGCCACTGCAAATGGTACACAAACCGACCGGTAGTCTTGGGTTGGAACCTGAGCCTGAACATCTGTTCTGCTCCTTTCTTGATTTCCACGGAATCCCGCTTTATACCCGCTGCCTGTAGATAAAGACGCGTAGCCTGTCCAGTCGATATGAATTTGCCCTGCACCTGCACGTCCTCGCCTAACGTGATTTTATGGGGCCAGGAAGCGGAGAGCACCCCGGTTGGCAAGGGAGCCAAATGCGGAATTACCTGCAAATTGCCTAACTCAGCTAGTGTTTCTTCTTCTAACCCATGACCCAAAACATGCACTGTCTGCACTGCGGGGTTGCTCGCTTTGAACTGGCTAAAGTCCGTCACCAAGGTGGCGCGGTCTGCTTTCACGTCATAACTGAATACCTTCGGTTTGGGGCTTAAGCGATTGAGAAGCGAGGTAAGGGTGTCTGGCCTGTAGCCTTCGGTTAACAGGATGGCCTCTGTGGCGCTATAAGTGCGGGTAATGGACGGGGGAGACACCAGCAAAACCAGGCACGCTACTGCCACCCACGAAGCGACTATCCGCCAAGCCAGTCTTCTTCGGTCTGCACGGCGCACGGCCAGCCAAGTGAGCCAGGTGCCCAGCAACACAGCAAATACCAAAAGAAGCAGTAGGGAAATGGTCACGGTTAGTTGAGGCGGTTAAAGTAGTCTTGGGCTAGGTTTTTCTCAGGTGCGGGCGTCAGGCGTTTTTGGGCTGATTTCTCAGAAACAGGCAAAAAACGGTGCAAGGCGCTTTCCACGCGCACCAAGCAGTCATGGCACAACTTTCGGTTGGCTCTCAGGTCTTGAACCACTTGGCGTACATCCTGAAGGGCGCGTAAATACTGTCCCGGCTCGCGAACGGCGGCTCTGCCCAGTTCTTGCCCGGCTTGTTCCAGTAAGCTCGCATCTTCTGGCTTGGCTTTGCTTCCTGCTTTCAGGTTCTCTACGCGTTGCAGGGCCTGGCGCACCACGGGGTAAGAGGCAGATGGCTTTTCTTCGCGGCGTTGCTGGACGGTCTGGACTTTACTCAAATCGCCGGTGAGGCGTTTTTCTGGCTCTTTCAAAGGAGGCGGTTCAAAACCGCTTTTCTTCACATAAACCCTAGATTTCTGCTGAACGTCTTTGAGCATGCGCAGGGCTTTGTACTCAAACGGCAGGGCTTCTTTAGGTCGATTGGTGCGTAGCCGAAGCTCGGCTTCCCACATCTGGGCCAGGGCGCCTTTGAGCTTCGCTTTGATGGCGGGCTCAAAGAAGGTGGCGGCTTCTTCCTGGTCGTGCTTGTGCAGGTAGGGGTCTAGGAGTTCGCCCATTTTGGCCTCGTGCTCAGTGACGCCTTTGGGCGGGGAATGGTCGTGGCCGTCGTCTGCGGTGTGGCCTTCGGCTAAGCCTTCGGGCAAGGCGGCATTGCCGATGGTGGATTCAAACTCCTCACCCAGGAACTTGCCATAGCGCAGGCGCAACAGTTTCTGGTCTACGCCAATGTTGTTGGACCGGTCCGCGAAGACCGCTTGCGTAAGGCCTTTCTGTTCCTGAATCAGTTTCTCGGTGTCAATGATAATCTGGCGCTGGCTCCTGAAATACTCGGGGTTGGGATTCACGCCAAGGGACAGGTCATCCATGGTTTCTACCACGGTGGTGTCTTCAATCTCCACCAGAAAAGACTCGGTGCGGGTGTAGCCGCGGTGGTTGTCGTAGGCCTGCAGGTAGAAGTACAGCTCATCGCCGTAGGTCATGCCCAGCTTCTTCAGATCCAGGGTCTGGTTGAGTTGTAATTGTCGGGGCTGTCCCGCGAAGGAGAGGTTCAAGGGGATGCGCTGTTCCCTGAACTTGACCGCCTCACCTTCGCCTTGGGCCACGGTGGCCACCATCTCGGCTGAACGCAAGCCGTAGTCATCCTGCAAGGTGGCCTGAACTGTTACGCGCTGGGCTTGCCCGAAGAGAATCTCCAGGTACTGCGCTGGTTTCTTCACGGTGATGCTAGGAGCTTGATCTGGTATCACTTCTATGGAATAAAAATCAGAGGCCTGCCCGTTCAGTTGCAGGTGGTAGAGCGTGGATTGGGTGAGCGTCACCGATGCCGTATAAGTGTTCTTCTGGTTGGGCGCCGGCCGCAACAAGATTGGCTTCTGGTTGCTCAATACCAGTTTAGGCGATGGAATGGCTTGGTTGGTCTGTACCGTCCATGTGACCTGCGCGCCCACCTCGGCCTTAAATGAAGGCTTGGTGACGGCATACGGAGCCTTGCGGGTGTAGGCGGGCGGCGAAATGCGGATGTTCATCTGCTCAATGTTCAGCAGAATCTCCTTCGGCTGGGCCACGGCTTCTTGTGCATTAGTGGAAGTGCCAATACGGGTAGCGCCTGCTTGTTGTGGCTGTTGCAGAAGCCGGGGCACAAACCACAAGCCCGTCGCCAAGACCAAACCAATCACCAATGGCAAGAAGCCGTTTCTATAGCTCACCTGTGACACTTCCTTAGCCGGAATCTGCGCCAATACATCCGCCACCCGCTGCCGCTGAAGTTGCGGGAGCAAGGTCAGTTCTTCTTCGGGTTGCAGGAGCAGTTGGGTGCTTTCCTCTAGTTGCGGGTATTGGCGATTGAGGTGTTGCGCCACGGTGGCCAGACTGGTCTTTCGGTAGAGATCCCACCAGCGCCAGACTTGTAAGGTAAACACAAGCAACAGCAACAAGAGCGCCGCCATGACGCCTCCTTCCCTGCCCCAGCCTTTGTACGCCCACATGCCCAACGGCAACGCCATGCCCAGCGCCTGCAAGGCCATCACCGCCGCTTTCCTCCGGAAGTAGTGCGTACGCACTCGCTCCAAAGTAGCGGTCACTGGGGTGGTATGGGAGGTGGTTGAGGTCAAGAATTATTGTTGGACTGTGTTAAACAAAGCGCTTTTATTCTATTATTTTCCTCAAATCAGAAATAACTGATGGTAGTATTGTTGGGTCAACCTGAAATTCAACTTTAATGTCATAGGAGTAGTCGTTTGCAATCCTATCCTCTTCCAATAGATTGATGCCGACTGCAAGATGCCCTAGATTATCTATTGCTCTAAAATACAATGTAAATTCTCCAGGGCTCATTCCTTGAATTTCTGCTTGTCCTTTTCTGGTTTTGTCGAGCTCATTTAAACTTGAGATAAAGTTTTCTAGGTCTCCAAGGCTTATCCAAATGTGCTTTCTAAAACTTCCTTTAATGATTTCGGTGTCGAGTCCAACTTCAAGCCGGTAGCTTGGGTAATCCTCTTTTATTGATTCAGCTACTATGACTTCAATTGTTCTATTCTTTAATTCATTCTGAACTTTCATGATTTAAATGACGGCCAACTATTGTATAGTAAAAAGACACAAATTAGAAGGAATACCAACGCAATGGCTGTATATGTTAGCATATTGACTGCGCGGCTATTGGCTTGTGCTTCTTTTTTGTCGTTTTCAATTTCCTGTTTTAGAATCACATATTCCTTTTGCCATTCGCTTCTTCTGATCTCAATGTCAGTTTTGTCTATATCGAATGGGTGTTTGTCAAAAGTGGATATATTTCTTGTCAATCCACATTCAGAGTAAGAAATAGTGTCATTTTGGATATGCTCTGAATAGATTATCCACCTCCCTTTGTGGTTCGGCACTCCGGAACAACTAGACCAGTAATTACCTATTAGAGTATCGTTTTTCACTGTTCCTTTGATTACTTCTATAACTCTTAGAGAGTATGAATTAGTTGACTGCTCCTTTGAACTTTCAAAGATTGGCTCAGCAATGAAGACCAACTCAGAGAAGTAAAGGCTGTGCTTTACCCGGTCTGGGGTCCAATAGTATTTAGTACAGGTGCAGGCATGTGCCTCCAAGTGTAAGAAAAGGAATAAAAGCCCAATAAGATATAAGTAGCGCTTCATCCTAGCTAGCTATTCTTTTTCTTCTCCCAGCTAACCACCGTTCCAGTGCCAGCAACAAAGCCAAAACACCCACCAACCAAAGCTTCAAATCAAGCACCTCTTCCGTTTTTGGCCTGATTTCCTGAAAAGAGCCCGAAAACGGTTTAGGGCGTTCTACTTCTGGTGGCAGGGCGCGGGTGTCATACAGGGTTTTCCAGGTGGTATCTTCCGGGAAGAGCAGACGAAGGAGCGCTTCGGGGAAGTGGCCGCTATCCACCAGCGTGTTCCACGTGGGATGGAAGCGGCTGTAGAACTGATATTGGGTCTGGTTGGCTTTGTGTGTTTGGGTGAGCAGCGGGTCGCCGTAACCGTCCTGCCACAGTATCTGAGCCTGAAGATTCTTCTCAGCCAAAGTGCGCTGGTGCAAGGGCACCTGTAGCGGAACACCGGGAATCTGAAGCCAGCTTTTTCGTTTCTGCACGCGGGCAGAAGTGGGCGCATCTTGTAGCGTTTTCAACCTCTTTTCTGGAAAACGGGCCAAAAACGATGCTAGCGGTTCATCCGTCAGCCAGAAAACCCAGTCAGGCGCGGCGGAAGGCAAGGGCTGAGGGCTGGAGGAGGCGGTGAGGGAATAGGCCTGCTCGCGGTAGTCCAATGCCGTTTGTAGGGCGGCTTTCAAATACCGCACATCGGCTTGCCGGGCTTTGTCTACCTGCACCAATACCTGCAAAGGCAATTTTTGCAACGATATGGTGTTTTGGGCGCCGCCTTGTAAGGTCAGGGAATCAGCTTGAGCATGAGTGGTGAACTTGACCGCAGGAAGTTGAGGCAGAGAAATGGTCTGTCCATAGGCAGGCTTGGCCACCGTGTGTTCGGTAAAGATCACGGCCTGGTCATCGCTCTTGCCCACTTTAACACGCAGTTGGTTTTTCTGGGTGCAATAGGCTTCCTGCAACCAGACTTCCGTTTGCGGCGCACTCACCGGCACCCAGGTGAACCCAGCGCGCAAGGCAGGCTGTGCACCCCGGTGATGCCGGACCAGATTTGTGGTGAAGATCCAGGCCTTCGCGTGGGATGGGAAGCTTCGGGTCAGAACGCGTAGGCGCGCCCAGGCGTTGGTCGTATCTGCTGTAGTGCTGTCGGACTGAAAACTGGCGATGGACGTCTCTTGGTCTAAGGATAGCTTCGGGAATCCCGAAGCCAGCGTATGCACCTGCCAGCCTTTGCCGGCTAGCGAATCTACCGTAGTCGTAATCTGGGAAAGGTACTGCTTTTGGAGAAGGGCTGGGTGCAGGTATACGTGGTTTTCGGGCTGGGCCGTGATAGGCCGCGTCCATTGCGGTTGGGCCAAAAGCAGGGCCAGCAACAGCACCATCAGGCACCTGAGCAAGAGCAACCACACCTGCGACAGATGGATACTGCTCAGCTTCTGGCTCTGCGACGGCTGTAACCACCGGATACTGCCCACCTGCACCGTCTTGGGCGGTTTCTTGTTCCATAAATGGATAGCAATTGGCACCACCACGCCGGCTGCCGCCCATAACCAAACCGGATGCAGAAACTGAAGCAAGACTACTTAGAAAGAAGCAAGGTGTACCACATAATTCGCAAGACCAAGGGTATCGGTCTCAGGAACCAAGATACTGGCAGGGCGCGTCATTTCCTATACTGCCACCCGTTAATGTGCGCTGATGCATAGCACTAACCGCATAGAATTAGGTGGATGGCGCCAGCGTGCTTTTGAGATGGCGGTCATACAGGATGATGGACCCCGCCGAGGCTACGTTCAAAGACGTTTCGCCGGGCAGTTGCACCAGGTGGTGGCATTTGGCAAGGGCAGCTTTGGTGAGGCCGTGGTCTTCGGCGCCCAGCAGGTACACGCACCGCTCTGGGTGTGCAAACTGCTCTACCGGCACCGCTTTCTCATCTAGCTCAATCCCCACCAGTTGACAACTGTAGGGCAGGTGCTGGTAGAAATCCTCCAAGTCCTGGTAATGGTACAGCGGAATCTCCTTCCAACTCTTATTAGTATCTGTACTCTGCTTTTTGTACCGCTTGCCAATGGTGAAAATGAAGCTGGCCCCCAGCAAACTCGCCGACCGCCACAGCGTGCCCATGTTGGTCTCGTGCTTAGGCTCAAAAATGCCTATCCCAAAGTAGCCGCTTGTTGACATTGAAAGAGTGAGAGATGGAATGATTGAATGAATGGGCAAAGATAGACGGGGTGTTTCATTTTTGGCCTGTTTTCTGGAAAAGAGGCTGAAAACGGAAAATTGGTTATTCTTTTTCTACTGGCGTGGAAGTCTCCTTGTTGAATTGCTAATTCCTAGATTTTAGCTATTTGCTTTTTGTTTACAGTGAATGTGTAGTCAGTTCCGAAACTCAAGGTGTTTCCATTTTTATCTATAACCTCTATTTCGTACGCATCTTCATTATACTTCTCAAGGACAGCTCCATGCATCCCTTTTTTAAGGTTTGGATTAATATCTTCAGTTAACTCAACAACATCATATTGTTTTATTTCCACGATAAGCTGTCTTCAAAAGTAGTGGCCTTATAGTTTATTTTCTCTGGCGCGTTGCCTTTGTATTGCCAACTCAGAACTCCTTATTGCTTGGCTCGATTTAAAAGGAAAGCTCTGAGTGCTTTATCCAAAGGCTCATGCAGGTGGAAGCGTTCATAATGAATTTGGCGTTTGCGGGTGTCTGTTTCCAGGGTTTGCAACCAAGGGTTGAGGTTCTCCAGATAGTCTCTTCGTTGGGTATCTGAATTAACCTGCAGGGTTTGCCCCGTCTCCAAATCCTGAAAATCCACCTGCCCCTGGTAGCTGAATTCCAGTTCATTCTTGCCCATAAGATGAAACAGAAGTGTGTCTTTTTCGCGGGCGCCAATCTTGCGCAAGGTCTCTGAAATTTCAGACGTCTGCTCGTACATATCAGTAACCAAGACGGTAATTTCTTTTTGCCGTTTTTTCGCGAAAACAGGCGTTAATCGGTCCAGGCTGGGGAAGTTGCCAGCAGGTTGCAGTTGGTCCAACTGATGGAAGAGCCGTTGCAGGTGCTGAGTGGATTGTCCAGGTGCCAAAGGAAGGACCTGATTCTCCTGCAATACAAACAACCCCACGGCATCGCCTTGTTGCACCGCCAGATACGCCAACGCCGCCACCAGATACCGGGCGTAGTCCAATTTGGTCAAGTTGCCATCTTGATGTGCCATAGAACCACTGGCATCTACCACAAACCTTACAGCCACACTGCTGTCCACCTCAGACTCCCTAATGTAATACCGGTCTGCCCGCGCAAACAACTTCCAATCCAAAGCCCGTAAATCATCGCCGGGCTGGTAACTCCTGTACTGACTGAACTCAATCCCCGCCCCTCGCCGGATACTCTGGTTCTGCCCCAGCAAAAAGCCATCCACCACGGCCTTGGCAATCAAGCGCAGGTCTTTGATAGCAGTGAACGTTTGCGGGTTGAGCAGGCGGTGGGGCATGGGATTGATTGAATTACTTTATATTGTTAGGGGCTTCTTCGTCCCCCTTTGAAGGGGGTAGGGGGATGATTTACTCTTGCTGAGCAAGGCATTCCCGAGAAGCAGTTTTGGCTTTCTTAGTAGTTTGGCAGTTGGTTCTTTTACCGTCTTTGTCATCCCCCTACCCCCTTCAAAGGGGGACGGAATCCGTGTTGAAAACTCATTGTTTTTTCTCCATCTTCTCAGCTATCCAAATTTCTAAAGTCCGTTGCACGTTAGTTAAGTCGTTCATAACTTCACTATCTGTGAACCGGAAAACAGTAAATCCCAATTCAGCCAAAGCTTTATCCCTTACCGCATCTTCCTCTGTTTTAAACCTGTGGGAGTAGCCATCTACTTCAATAACCAACATCAATTCTTTGCACATGAAATCAGCGATGTAGTTGCCAATGGGCCGTTGCCGAAGGAAAGAATAACCCAACTTTCGTTTATTCAGCAATTCGCACCATAACCTGATTTCTGACTTGGTAGAGTCTGCCCGCAGAGATTTGGCTAATGGTTTCAGGTTCTTGTTGTAGCGATTGTTTTCTGCCACGACTCTAACTAATACCTACCGCAACACTTCCCTCGGCAACTCTACGCCTTTCACCAACTCTTCCACCACCTTGTCAGTGGTAATATTATCTGCCTCTGCAGAGAAGTTGACCAAGATTCTATGTCGAAGGACCGGATACGCCATGGTATGCAAATCAGGTAAGGTCACCGCGAACCTGCCTTGCAGAAGGGCGCGGGCTTTGGCGGTAAGAATGAGCGCCTGTCCAGCACGCGGACCGGCTCCCCAGCGCACAAATTCCTGAACAAAGGGCACCTGGGTTTCTTCTGGGCGCGTGGCGCGGACCAAGCGGGCAACGTAGGCGACCAATTCATCTGAGATGGTGACTTCGCGCACCAAGCTTTGCAGGGCCAGAATCTCAGGCCCCGTCAAGATAGGTTGTACTTGCGCACGCGCGCCACCGGTGGTGCTTTTCAGAACGGAGATTTCCTCCAACTCTGTGGGGTATTTAATTTTGATGTACAGCAGGAAACGGTCCAGTTGCGCCTCGGGCAATGGATACGTACCGCTTTGCTCAATGGGGTTTTGGGTGGCTAATAAAAAAAATGGCCGAGGCAATGGATAGGTTTTACCCGCGTATGTCACCTCAAATTCCTGCATGGCCTCCAATAGGGCCGCTTGGGTTTTGGGTGGGGTCCGGTTAATCTCATCTGCCAACACAATGCTCGCGAAAATGGGACCTTCATTGAACTGGAAAAAGCGCTTGCCGGTAGTGTGGTCCTCTTCAAGAACTTCGGTGCCCAGAATGTCTGTAGGCATGAGGTCTGGCGTGAACTGAATGCGCCGGAAAGGTAAATCTACGGCGCTGGCCAAGGTACGCACCAAGAGCGTTTTAGCCAGCCCCGGCACACCTTCCAGCAGTCCATGCCCACCGGCCAGAAGCGTGATGAGCACCTCGTCCAGGACCTCTTGCTGGCCTACAATAATTTTACCTATTTCCTGCCGCAGGACAGGGAGTTTGTCTAAAAGCTGAGTTACTTCTTGTGCAGTCAAGGGAGATAGAAGCTAATGGATACGTGGTAACCAAAGTAAGGGATTGTTATGGAATTTGCGCGTTGTTTTTAACCTAGTTTCCAGAAAAGAGGCTAAAAACGGAAAGGCTGGTTCCTGTCATCCTGCGCCTGAAATATTTGTGTACCTTAGAGTAGACATATTCCCTAATGCCGCTCTTATGAAAAAGCTTCTTTGGCTTTTATTATTCATTGTTTCAATTACCCAGATGCAAGCCCAGTCCAAGCGGTGGGCAGAGTGGCAGAAGCGTGGCGAGAAGCAAATCAATCTGTTGCCCATGTACGGCGGCCAGCCCAAGTCTAAGAATCTGTTGGCTTTGGATAAAAAGTTTTTAGCCTCGGTAGACAAGAAAGGCGGTACCCGCGCCGAGAACAGTAAGTATTTTTCTGACCGCGGATGGCAGCACTTTCAGCAAGGCGATTTTGAGACCGCTATGTTCAGGTTCAACCAAGCCTGGCTATTAGACTCTACCAATGCCAAGCCATATTGGGGCTTCGGGATTATCTGTGGCATGCTAGAGAATTATGATGATGCTTTTACCTATTTGCACAAAGCATACGCGCTGGATTCTTCTGATGTCCAGCTTCTATGTGACATTGTGTTCACCAACTTTTGCAAGTACCAAGAAACGAACCAAGCGCTCTATATAGAGAACGCATTAGTGGCCAGTCAAAAAGCGCTTCGCCAGAGTCCAGATCATGCCTTTGCGCTCTATTCCCACGCCTTAGTGCAGTACATGAAGAATGACTATGCCAGCACTTGGGAGTATCTATACAAAGCTAAGGAAAAGGGAGAAGTGGGGCTAGACCAAGATTTTATAAAAGCCTTGCATGCTCAGCTACCTGATCCAAAAAAAGAGTTTGTGAAAGATTGAGAGAGACCATCTTTTTCCATTTTTGTTTTAGTTTCCCAAAAACAGGCTAAAAACAGAGCAGACGATTTCTAATTTCTAATTCATAATTTCTAATTCGGCATAGACTTAACTGGTCAGCGCATACATCAAAATATTCACCCCAAACTTAGTGTTGTCCTCCGCTAGCCAGCGCTTGTTCCGGAAGTCATAGTCCCACTCACAGCCGTAGTCTTTGTTGCTATATAATACACCAATTCTTCCGTTCACCTCATAGGCTTTGAGGTAGTCGTGCACCAGGTCATCGCCCCAGCCGTTGAGCTCAAACGACGTGGTAGGCGGACCTTCCTCAAACTTGAAAAAGGATTTGTACAGCGCATGGGTATTGGGGAGCTTCTTCAAGGCCTTCTGGCCGAAGCAGACGCGCATCTGCTCCTCAAAAGAGCGGGCAAAGAGCCCGTCAATGTCATGGTTGCAGTCATCTACAAACACGAAACCGCCGTTCTGCACATACTTCACAAAATTGGCTTTCTCCTTGGCATTGAACTGCACCAGCTTGTGCCCGCTCAGATAGCAGAACGGGTACCGGAACAACTCAGCGTTTTCCAAAGAAATTACTTTCTCCTGCTCTATTACGGGCACGGTGGTGTATTCCACCAAGGAGTGTAGCAGGTTAGAGGGCATGCGCTGGTCAGTGTCCCAGTTGCCGGAGCGGTATTGTAAGCGTACGAAGGTGAAAGGAGTAGGCAAGGCTATTGATTTAGCTTAACTATTCTTTGGGTTTCCTTCTTCCCGCCAGCATCTATTTCCAGAATATACACGCCATCTGGTAAATAGCCTAAGGGAATAGATTGTTTAGTAGATGCGGAAGCTCTAGAAATAGAGTTTTTGTACAGTTCCTTTCCTGTGAGGGAAACCACCCGAATAGTAACGTTTCTGGCTTGTTCCCCTCTGTTCTCAAAATTCACAGATTCTTTGAACGGATTGGGGTAGGCACGGGAAGTAGTTGCTAGTGGAGAATATTCCTCTGGGGCTGCTAGAACATTATTAGAAATTATTCTTACTAACCCACTGGCTGTTATGGCCCCATAAGAAACAAGAGAAGAGGCTACAATGTAACTTGTAGCTGTTTCCTTTTTAAGGTCATATACATAGCCTAAGTCAATTCCTGGTAAGGCAACAGATGATAAATATTTGCCAGTAGGGTTTAGCAGAACGAGAGCACCAGTAGTAGACACATCATGACCATCAAAAGAATCAAATTGGCCAGCCACCAGCATGTTCCCATTTGGGTCTGGAACTATACTATTAATTAAAACAGCATTTGGGTTTTTTCCAGCAGGCCCAGCTCCAATAGAAAAAGATTCATCTAGGCTTCCGTCTGCATTAAACCGCATCACAAAATCATTAGGGTTTTGCACAAAGTTTCCAGAAGCCCATCTACCTGCCAATATTTTGCCGTCTGCTTGCAATGCTATAGTTTGAGCTGAGAACGTAACATTGGAGGCGGCATTGAAATTTTCATCTATGGTGCCGTTTGCATGTAGTCTGGCAAACCTTTTACCATTGATATACCCGGCTACTGCAATCTTGCCATCTGGGCCCACTGCTAAGTATTGAGCACTAATAGATGGTGTTTTAATAAAGGTTGGATCTTCTTCACCGTTATAGTTAATGCGCATCAAGTTGCTTTCTGTAGGGGAAAGCAAAATAATTTTATCTCCCTGCATGGCCATGGGGTAACTTCCGCCTATAAGGTGACCAAATGTAAACGTGGGGTCCAAAGAGCCATCTGGGTTGAGCCGTGCTGCCATGTTGACTCTAGTGTTGTTCACAAACTTAAAGGGCCCTGTTACAATAAGCTTTCCGTCTTTCTGTACATATACCTGTTCAACCAGCATATGAGTCTTTACATCTGGCACAAAACTTTGTTGAACATTGCCTTCTGGGTCTAATTTAGAGATACCCTTGTTCAATACCTCTTCTACCTTGTTGAGTGATCCACCTATAATTATGCTGTTGTCTGGTTGCACAACCATGCTTTTACACACGCCAAATGTGGTTTTAGGGGAAGGGGAAAAAGCAACATCTAGCGTGCCGTCTAAATGGAGCCGCATCACGCTTTTAGCAACATAGGTGGCAATGTTAGTTATGGCGCCGCCTACTAAGATTCTATTGTTTTGCAGAGCTAGTGTATTGATAGTGCTATAATACTGAGCAGAAGGGCCCTCTCCAAAAGTATTGGTAAAACCAGAAAAGATCGACCCATCCGTATTCAAACATCCAATACCTAAGTATCCAGTATCTGAGGCACTGCGTTTCGGTTTTGTGGCAAAAACAATTTTACCATCTGGCAGTAAAAGAACGTCTGTAATACCATTGTTATCTGCTACGCGGTTATCCCATCTGAAAGAAGGATCTACAGAACCATCTTCTAACAAACGTATTAGTTTTTTATAAACCTCAGAGCCGTTAAACAAAGTAAAGTCACCCGCTACCAGAAATTTGCCATCTGGTAATTTTTCAATGGCTTTTACTACTGCATTAGCTCCGCTAGAAACCAAAAACGTCTCATCTACAGCACCGTCGGCATGTAGCCGAGCTATATTTCTAAGAGTAGGATTGTCTTTTAAAGTAAAATTGCCCCCAATTAGAATTTTACCATTGGGTAGAACAAGAATGCTACCCACATACCCACTTGCTAAGGGGCTTATAAACGAATTATCTGGTGTGCCGTCTGCCAATAAACGACTAATTCCTATCTTCCCTTGATTGTTGAAGGAAGAGGTGGAGCCTCCTAAAAGAATTCGTTTATCGGGTTGCTCTACCGTAGTGATGGTAGTTATATTATACGTGATGGCTTCTGATTTAAAAGTTGGGTCTATGGTGCCATCTTGGTTTATTTTAACCAATCCAAAAACTTCTTTATCACCAGTGGTATGAATTATGCCTCCTGCCAATAGGTTACCATCACTTAGTCTTGTAATACTATTAACGTCTGCTTCTGCTTCAAACTTAGGGTTAAAGTTAGGGTCTATTTGTTGGCTAACTCCCTTGAAGGAAACGACTAAAAAGAAGAAATAAAGAAAGGGTAAAGTTTTTTTCATGTAAGGAGGAGTAAGCTAGAAAGATAAATAAAAATGCCGCAGACTAATAGAAAGGCCTGCGGCATTTTTGATAATGAAAGTAAGATCTCTACACCGCGTCTGACAAGCTGGTGAAGGTAAAGTCTCTGATTTTCATTGGAGGCACCAGGTTACCGCCAATTCTTTGCGGTTTGCCCAAGGCTTCCAAGTTATTGAGCATAATTACCGGGCTCTCATTGAAGCGGAAGTTCTTGACCGGGTGCTTAATCTTGCCGTTCTCAATGTAGAAGGTTCCGTCGCGGGTGAGGCCGGTGTAGAGCAGGGTCTGTGGGTCTACGGCACGTATGTACCACAAGCGCGTCACCAGAATGCCTTTCTGCGTGCCTTTAATGAGGTCTTCCAGGCTTTGGGTACCGCCTTGCATGATGAAGCCACCCGGCATAGGCAGGCCTTTCACACCTTTCTTTTGGGCCCAGAAGCGCGAGTAGGGCATCTGCTTAATAACACCTTTGTCAATCCAAGTCACCTTCTCGTGCGGACGGCCATCGCCGGCCCAGGTTGAGGTAGGAATTTCTGGGTTAGTGGGGTCTGAGGTGATAGTCACGCGTGCGTCAAACATCTTCTCGCCTAGCTTGGTGGCCCCGCCGGTCTTGCTCAGGAAAGAACGACCTTCCTCCGCAGAGCGGGCATCCATGCTCCCGAACATGTTCTGCAACAAATCTACAGCGGCTGTAGGCTCCAGAATAACCGTGTACTTGCCAGGCTCAATGGCTTTGGCGTTCATAGAGCCAATGGCTTTCTGCGCGGCAATGGCCGAGGCGGCCGCCGTGTCCAGCTTGCTCACGTCGCTCACATCACGGGTCACATAGCCAGAGCCGGTGCCGTCCTCGGTGCGCATGGTCACCGAGAAGTCCACGTCTGAGCTTTGGTTGTAGGCGAACAGGCCTTTAGAGTTCATCTTGGCGTTAAAGCCACTGCGGTCTTCCCAGAAACCAGCCGATGTCAGTTTCTTGCTGTCTGCCAGGGCCATGCTTTTGCGGGCGGCCTCAGCGCGGTACTCTGGGTTGATGTCTGCGGTGCTTTTGAACCACGCGTTGCTGGGCAGGTAGGTCTGCGGCCCCAGCATAGGCACGTACTCTGGGCTCTCGGGGGCGATGCGGGCCACCTCTTCGGCGCGGCGCACTACTTTCTCCAGAGAGGCGTCATCAAACTCATTGATGGTCGCCACACCCGAGCGTTTGCCAAAACGGGCTTCTACGGCCAGGGACATGTTTTCTTCCTCGCCGCTGGTAGAAACCGTGCTGCGGGCGTAGCGGATGTTGCCGCCTTTGTAACCGCTGAGGTTTACCTCACACTCATCGGCTTTTGAATAACTAAGGGCTTTTTTGAGAAGCGCCTCGGCTTGGTCTTTACTTAGTATTGCCATTGTTGGTATCTCGTAGTAAGTAGCAAGACACAAGACATTATGGTGTCACTGGCCCTGCTAGTTTCCCTCTAATTAAATTTTACGACCAGTGTTAATCACGTTCACGCCATTGAAACGCGTATGGGCAGAACCGTGCGACACGGCGCTCACCTGGCTAGGTTGGCCTTTGCCGTCAAAGAACGACCCGAACATACGGTAGTCGCTTTGGTCACAGATAGCCGCGCAGGAATTCCAGAATTCCTGGGTGTTGCTCTGGTAGGCCACATCCTCTAATGGTCCTACAATCTTGCCGTCTTTGATTTCATAGAACAACTGACCCCCAAACTGGAAGTTGTAACGCTGTTGGTCAATGGAGTAAGAACCGCGACCCGCAATGTAAATGCCGCGTTTCACGTCCTTAATCATCTCATCTACGCTCAGCTTGTTTTTGCCGGGCGCCAGCGACACGTTTGGCATGCGCTGGAACTGCACCGAGCTCCAGTTGTCGGCATAAGAACAGCCGTGTGATTCTTTCTCGCCGATGATGTGGGCTTGGTCGCGGGTGGCCTGGTAGTTTACCAAGGTGCCGTCTTTGATGAGGTCCCAGCGCTTGGTTTTCACGCCTTCGTCATCATACCCTACGGCGCCCAGAGAGCCTTCCTGCACTTTGTCTGCGAAGATGTTCACCAGCTTGCTGCCGTACGGGAAGTTCTTGGTTTTCCACTTGTCCAGCGTCGCAAAGGAAGTACCGGCGTAGTTGGCCTCATAGCCCAGCACGCGGTCCAGTTCCAACGGGTGACCCACAGATTCGTGGATGGTCAAACCCAGGTGGTTAGGGTCTAGGACTAGGTCATATTTACCAGCTAGCACCGACTTGGCCGTCAGTTTCTCGCGGGCTTGTTTGGCGGCCAGACCAGCGTCTGCCACAATATCATAGTATTTGTCATAGCCAATAAGACCGGTGCCTTCTGGGCCTTTCATGGTAGGCGCCTTTACCGTGAGGTACTCATAGCCCATGCCCATAGGCGCGCTCAAGGCATCTCTTGTTTTGAACTTGCCGGATGCTTTGTCTACGGCGGTTACCGTAAAGTTAGGCCAGATTCTATGGATGTCCTGGTCAATGTAAGACCCGTCCGTAGACGCGAAGTACTTTTGCTCATTGATTTGGAACAGCGCCGAGTTTACGAAGTTGGCACCGCCCGCCAAAGCGGCAGCGTTGGCAGCTAAAAGCAAGTCTGCCTTCTCAGACACCGGCACCGCAAACGCGTTCTGCTTGATAGGCGTCTTCCAGCTTACTTCACCAAAGCCTTGTTGCGGAGCAAGTACTACGGGCTCTTTCTGCAGTTTGGAGTTGGCTTTGGCGATGGCCACGGCCTGCTCGGCGGCTTTGGCAATGCCTTTGTCCGTCACGTCTGAGGTAGCCGCAAAGCCCCAAGTACCGTTGGCAATCACGCGCACGCCTACGCCGTAGCTCTCCGTGGTGCTGATGCCCTGCACCTGCTTCTCACGGGTGAACATGTTCTGCGACAGGTAACGGCCAATGCGCACGTCGGTGTAAGTGGCGCCTTTGGCTTTCGCGGCGTTGAGGGCCACGTCTGCCAGGCGTTTCTTCAAGGCCACGTCCACGGTTTCAAGGGCGCGGGCCGGGTCAATCTCGTGACCAAACGTTGGGATGTTGGCGAACATCAGTCCTCCTACGCCCATGGCGGTCAGTCCTATAAATTCACGTCTTTTCAAGTGTTTGTTAGTTAGGTAAGCGAGTAGGTTCACAGGCAAATACATTTGCCCCATTAAGTTTACCGCTTGTTTGGCAGGAAAGCAAGAAAGTGCCTTTAGAATTAAAGCACCCGGTATTTGAAAAAGAAGGAATAGGACGTTTTTGGCTTGTTTTCTGGGAAAGAGGCTAAAAACGGACTGCTTGTTTTAGTCTCCTTATATCATAGAAGAACCGAGCCTAAAGCAAAAAGGGAGCTACCAAAAAGTAGCTCCCTTTTAAAGGTTGTTTGAAAGAGGTCCTAAAGACTACTTGGCCAACACCACGCGGCTAGTAGTTACTTTGTTATCTGCTTCTATGCGGTAGATATACGTACCCGCCGGCAGTGAGCTTCCGTCAAAGTTGATAGTGTAGTTACCAGACTTTTTAGTCTCGGCTACTAATGACTGTACTTTGTTGCCTAGCACGTCATACACAGCTACGGTTACTGGTCCGTCTTGTGCCACGGCATAGGTAAGCGTTGTCTTGGCAGAGAACGGGTTAGGGTAGCTGTACACGCGCTCATTCTTGGCTATTGCAGAAGAAGTGCTGGTAGCGGCCACAGGTTGCGTGGCGGCATTCCACAGCGCGTGCGTGCGCGTAATGATGACTGCAAAATCGCCGCGGGTTACATCTTGCAACGGTTTAAACGTAGCGTGTAAGGTAGGTTGCAAATCATACGGCCCTTGCGTCACCGCATAGTAGGCATTGATGAGGTTCATCTCCAAGGCCACGCTTACGTATCCTTCCAACCCGGCCGGAATAGTGGCCGCGTCTTCAATAGGATACACCTTGCCGTCTACAATGACCGTAGGGGTTTGGCCGTTGCGCTCCAAGGCAAACTTCTGCAAACCTAGGGCCTGTACCAAGGAGTAGGCAATCTCTGCTCTGCTCACTTTGCCGCTAGGTGAGAACTTACCTGGGGCCACTGGTAGCATGATGCCGTTGTATATTTGGTCACGGTCACGCAGGGCACCGGCCTTGGCCACAATAGACTCCGCCAGCAGGTTTCTTTCTTTCACATCTGTCAAAGTGAAAGAACCGTCCACAGGCAGGAACTGACGAACGCCTTCGCCCATCATCAGGTAATCTGCCAGGTCAATACGCTTCAATAATTCATCTGGTCTGTACACGCCACCAGCTAAGCCATCTGCCAAACGGGCACTCACCGCCATCTTGATAGAGGCCTCTGCGGGGTGACCGGCAATGTCAGATAGGCCAGAAATACCGGCAGATGTCATTTTGTTCACCACCCCGTTGATGGTCTCAGGGAAGCCTACACCGTTCAAGCCAGAGATTTCGGCAGTCCAGGTGCCGGCCTCTGGGTTGGCCACAGATACGCCGCGGTCATAGCTCAAAGAGAACGTTACCGGAATACCCGCGCTGGTTCTTACGCCGCTTGGCGAGATGAGCGTCAAACGCACGGGGTTACCGGTTTCGCCGGCCAGACCTGTAGCTTTGATTTTGGCTTCCATGCCCGTGGTGCCAGACGCAACATTGAATCTGTACACGTTGGTGGCGGCAGTGGCTGGGTTGTAGTTGATGGTAAAGTTCTCGGCCTCATTGCTGGCATTCACATTGCTGTTGAATACTCGGGTAAGGTTAAGGGAAGAACCATAAGGAGCAGTAGGTCTGAAGGTTTTATCAACGGCGGCATAGGCATTCACATACCCGGCACCAACCTCCCAAGGCTGTCTGTTTGGTATGTTAGTAGCTGTCTGTTGCAAAATCTCCTTTACCTGTGCGGCGGTTAATGCCGGGTTGGCGTCCAATAAAAGGGCTACAATACCTGCCACGTGCGGTGCCGCCATAGACGTGCCGGTCATGTGGGTGTAGAAGGGAACGTGCGTGGGCTCTAACGTAGTGGCATCTTTGTCAATGGAGAGCGAAGAAACCGGGGCAACAACACGCGTAGAGACAATGTCAACGCCCGGGGCGGTCACCGTTGGACGGTCCTCCCAGGTATAGGACTTGCCTTCAAACGTGAAAGAACCACCTTTGCCTTGCACCCCTCTAGAGGAAGAAGCCGTTAAGCGGCCAGACTTTTCGCCGTTTGCCACACAAATCACCCACGGCGCTTTTTTGTAGTTGCCCGTGATGGTGCTGGAGCTAGGGCCAGAGTTACCGGCAGAGAACACCACTACAATGTTTCTGTCCACGCAACGCTTCGCCGCCAGGTTGATTGGGTCAGCTGGGTTTACGTCCGTGCCTGTGTCACCGGTGGCACCCCAAGAGTTGGTGATAACGCGTATGTTGTAGATAGACTGATTGATAAGGGCATAGTCAAAACCAGAAAGAACATCTAGCATGAGCAACGCGGCGCCAGAGCCATAGCCTACCAGATGGGCACCCGGGGCAACGCCCGTGTACTTACCAGAAGAAGCCTGACCTGTACCACCCACTATCCCAGCCACGTGGGTACCATGTCCGCCGGTAGCGTCTGAGTTTGGAACGTTTTCAATGGGGGTATATGGCAAGATGCCGTTCACTGAATTCAGGTTAGCAATGGCTGTCACATTCTGCTTCAGGTTCTTGCCTAGCTGCAAGTCTGGGTGCGTGCCATCCACGCCGCTGTCATTCACCAATACGCCAATGCCATTGCCTGTCACTGGCAAACCGCCGTTTTTGGTGGTGAAAGCCATCTCATTCCGCACTTTAACCACGCCGCTCACGGAGGTGGCGTTGTCGTTTTCATGCTTCATGGACTCATTCAAATACAGGGAGAGAATTCTTGGGTTGGTAGCCAGTCTCTCTACCTGAGAGGCGGTGGCCACTATCCCGGCAATGGGGAGCGCTCTTAACGTTAAGCCTTTGAGAATACCTACCTGCGAAAGGGCAGAAACGTCCAGTAACGTAGGGGCGCCTTCTCCTTTAAAGGTCACTACCACTTGCACCGGGGTTAGGCTGTTAGAAAGCGCGGCTTTCAGTTTTGGGTCTACATAGGCTTGTGAGAAAGCCTGGCTCACTGCCAAAAAGCAGAAGAGGACAATAGATAAAATTTTCTTCATCTAGTTTAGGGGGTAAAGGTTTGACATAGAGTTTTGTTTGTTGTGGTGTTTGAAAAGGATTGGTTGATTAAAAATGATCAAGTGAAAGTAGGAGCTGCCCTTGGCGAGATAAAGGAGAGTTCACGCCAAAAAGTAACATGGTCTACCTGTGCACCGGCTTCATTTTAACCTTGACTATTTACGAAAAGCCATTGCCTACAGAATTTCACGATACCAAGGAACTATATAGACCTTTCAATATTTTTTAAGCGCACGTAACACGTCAACTGACTGATGAACAGTAAGCTGTGGAAGGCTTAGAGATGGGACTTTTTATAGGGCAATGGAAGGTCTGATGGCCTGTTTTAGCTGCTGAGTAGAAAAGGCAACAGCATCGTTTTTGCCCTAAATTCAAGGAATCAGGGCAAAAACGATGCTGTTGAAGAAGTGCTATTATGAGTGCAGTATCTGTTAACTTCTTTCCTTGAGCCAGGCGTAAATTTCTTCTACGTCTTCTAAGCGGCAGAGCTCAGAGCCGGGTGTCATGGAGGTGGCTGTTCCGGTGGCTACGCCGTATTTAATAACATCAGACCAAGCCCATCCCTGGGTGAGTTTTAAGACCATGCCGCCTACCATGCTGTCGCCGGCACCCACAGCGCTTTCGGTTTTGACCGTAGGCGGGGTGACGTACTCAAAGCCGTCTTTGTTGGCCAGCATAGCGCCTCTTGGGCCTAAGGACACCACCAGAATTTCGCTCTTGCCTTCTTCTATTACCTGGCGTGCTAGTTCTTCTTGCTCACGGGCATTGATTTTTTCTTTTCCGGCCAGGGCGGACAGTTCGTTTAGGTTAGGTTTAAGCAGGTAAATGCCTTTCCCGGCAGATTTCAACAAGGCATCCCCCGAAGTGTCTACTACCAGTTTAAAACCTTTTCGGACGGCAATCTGGGCAATCTGCGCGTAGAAATCATCGGGTACGCCGGGACAAAGGCTGCCGCTGGCCACCACAAACTCGGGGGTTTCTTCCAGGTCTTCCAAGGCCTGCAGAAGCTGTTTCCATTCGGCCTCAGCCACAGACGGGCCGGGCATGCCAAAGCGGTACTGCTGACCGCTGGCGGTTTCAAAAACCATGAGGTTTTCGCGGGTCCAATGATCGCATTTGAATTCGCGGTATGACACGCCCTCTTCCTTCAATAATTTACCTAGCAACTCGCCAGACCCGCCCCCTGAAAGGTACCACGCACACGACTCGCCACCCAGCTTTTTAATGGCCCTGGAGACGTTGATGCCGCCGCCGCCAGGCTCATAGGTGGGCTGTTCGCAGCGCAGTTTCTTCTCTGGGGCTACTTTGTCCAGGCGGGTGCTTTTATCTATGGCCGGGTTGACGGTGATGGTAATGATTTTCATGGCAGGTGTCGGGTTGAATTCTAGCTAACGTGCCATTGAAATATGAGTTGGAACTGCACCCTTTTGAGCGCTGATGAGAGAAGATTCGTTTTTGCCTTGTTTTCCAGAAAACAGGCTAAAAACAATTATTAATCTAAGCTCACTTGCTGACCGTCTACCCAAACTTGTTGTAAGCTCATGTCTTGGTGAAGCACTACCAGATTGGCGAAGGCACCGGGCACCAATTGACCCACTTGATTTTCTAGTTGGAGGACCTGTGCCGGGTAGAGCGTGGCCATTCTTAGGGCTTCGTCTAGAGGGATGCCCACCAATTGCACGGTGTTCTGCATGGCTTTGAGCATGGTGAGCGCAGAGCCGGCCAAGCGGCCGTCCTCGGTTTCGCAGCGGCCGTTACGGTAATACGACCTGAAATTCCCGAACTGGGTGTAGGGAATGTCTGAGTTGACGCAGGCGGCGCAGTCTGAGATTAAGAGCAGTTTTTCGCCCAGCGCCTTCTTGGCCAGCCGAACCGCCGCGGGATGGCAATGTTCGCCGTCCACAATGATACCCGTCCAGGCTTTTCCAAAGTCTAGCGCAGCGGCGGCCAGTCCCGGGTGTTTGGTGTCCATACCGCTCATGGCGTTGTAGAGATGCGTCACCGCGGTCACGCCTTGCTGGAAGAAGCGCATGGCCTGGTCATAGGTGGCCATGCTGTGCCCCGCCGAAAGGACGATACCGCTATCCAACAGCCTTTGCAAAACAGAATCTTCTACGCATTCAGGAGCCAGGGTCAGGTACTTGATGACGTCCTGGCCGGCTCCCAGCAGAATGTCCAGCTCTTCATGCGTGGCCGTCCTGATGCAGGCCACGTCATGAGCGCCGGCTTTCTCCAGACTGAAGTAGGGACCCTCCAAATGCATGCCCAGAAACGTGCTGGGGTACTGGTGCATGGCCTCGCGTACGGCGTCAATGGTCTGCAAAATAGTCTCTTGAAACGCCGAGATGACCGTGGGCAAAAAGCTGGTGGTGCCAAACTGCAGATGCGCGTCCCTAATGCTGTTCAGGCTCTCCAGTGTAGGGTGTTGGGTGAAGTAAATGCCGTTTCCACCGTTCACCTGCAGGTCCACAAAGCCCGGGCAGATGATGCCGCCCTTTGCGTCTATTTTGGTGACATCAGTTGGCAAATTTCCCTCCAGAAGAATCTCCAACACGCGGCCGTTCTCAAAAATCACCGCGTGGCGATCTAAGATTGAATAACCCGAATAAATGGTACCGTTGCAAAGGGCAGTGCGCATAGGGAGTGTTTTCGTTTTTTGGCTAATTTCTGGGAAATAGGCCAGAAACGTCAAAGCTTTACACGGCAAATAACTGTTCAAGTTTAAAAGACGGAGGAAGTAGCCGAAGTCTGGCAGCTGCCGGGCTGGAAAACGGATGTTTACCCCAGCGCTACTCCCCCTGTTTCACGTCATCGTTCCGGATGGCTTTCTTCTTGCGCGCCGCGCTGGCAGCCGGATTTTGCCTGCCAAATTTATAGTCAAAGCTTAGGCGCACCGCGCGGTTAAAATTCCTATTCTCATTGGTTTGCACAAAGGCGTCGGTCACGGTTTCCTGCCCGAAGTTCACGGATTTGGTAAGCGGGTTGTTGACACCCAGGGTCAGGCTGGCCTTCTTTTCCCAGAATTCCTTTTTCACCGCCAAGCTGTACTGTTGCCAGGCCAGGGCGCGGCCTTGCAAGGTGACTCTGGGCGAGTTGAACATGCTGGTAAACTGACCCGAGAACCCTTTGCCAAACTCATAACCCGTAGTCAGGTTGAGGTTGTATTGCCAGCCGGTGGCCAGTCCGCCCAGGCCCTGCAGGCGGTTGTAATAGGCATTCAGGTTTCCGTTGAGGCTGAGTGAAGGAACCGGTTTGGTGGAGCCCGAAAGGTTGAGCCCATAGCTCAGTAACTTGCCTGCGTTCACAAAGGTGTTCTGCGCCACGCCCTCCTCAATGCCCAGGTACACCTGCTGAATGACGTTGTTAACCTTTCTCAGGTACATGGTGGCCACCACCGAACTGGTTTTAAAGAAGGTGCTATAGCCCAGTTCATACAAATGTGTGAGTTCTGGGTCCAACGCCGGGTTCCCGAAGAAGACGCTTTTGGGGTCCCGGCTGTCGCGGTACGGGTTCAGCAGGAAGATGTGCGGCCGCTGGATGCGTTGGGTGTAGTTGGCCTTGACCGTGTGGATTTCCTTGAACGTTCTGGACACCGAAAAGCTGGGAATGAGCGTGTGGTACTCTTGGTTGAGCGTGGTTTGGGTGCTGGTGAAATCCCCGCTCAGCCAGGTGTGCTCATACCGGCTTCCCACTTTTACGGCGTACTGCTTGGCCAGCGTAAACCCATAGGACAGGTACCCGGCGGCCACGTCTTGGCGGTAGTGGAAGTTGTTCTCCTCAGGCAGGGACTTGTTCTCTAGCGGAAACCGGATGTCATACTGGGCATCGCTTTCGGCGCGGCGCAGAATGGCTTTCACGCCCACTTCCAGGGTGGCTTTGTTCAGGAACGGATGCGTGTAGTCAGATTGCAGGGTAAGCTCCCGGTTCACGTTCTGGTTGGTGTTGCGCTGCACGTAAAACAGCTCCTCTTGCTGCGTAAAATGGTCCTGGTCCACCAGATTGCCATGCGCCGACCGGCTATACTGCCCCAGCAAAGTAAGCTCCTGCTGCGGTTTGAAGATGTGGGTATAGTCCAGGTTGACGTCGGTGCCCAGCGGCGTGAACTGGTATTGGCTGGTGTTCCTGATGTAGTTGTAGGGCCGGGCCACGGTAGCGGTAGTAATCTGCTGGTTTTCGCCGCGGTACTTGCCCTGGTTGATTTTGACACCCGCCGAGAAGAGGTTGGCAGAGTCCAGGTCATAGTCCAGGCCCAGTTGCGCGTTGCTTCCGCCACCAAATACTTTCCCGTCCCCGTCCTGGATGGTGATGATGTCCTGGCCTTCTGCAAACTCCCGCCGGTACATGCCAAAGCCTTTGGGCACGTCATAGGTAAAGGCGCCCACGCTCAGGTTCATGCCTAGCTTAGTACGCCGGGCGTTGAGCGTGCTATTGAGGTTGGTGCTTTGCGTGCCCACCATGCCTGCCACGTTGCCATGCACGCCCGGCAGCAGGCTTTTCTTGGTGATGATGTTGATGATGCCCGCAGAGCCTTCGGCGTCATATTTAGCCGAGGGGCTGGTAATCACCTCCACGCTTTTAATCATGTCTGCCGGAATCTGCTTGAGCGCGTCTGCCACGCTGGTGGCCAAGAGGCTGGAGGCTTTGTTGTTCACCAGCACCCGCACGTTGCCAGAGCCCCGCAGCTGCACGTTGCCGTCCACGTCCACCGTCAAGGAGGGCACTTTCTTGAGCACGTCCTCGGCGGTGCCGCCCGCGTTGGTGATGTCCTGGTCGGCGTTGTAGACCAGGCGGTCGGCTTTGTCTTCTACCAAAGGCTTTTGCCCTACCACGGTCACTTCTTTCAGCCGGTTCTCCACCGCTCTCAACCGGATGATTGGCACTGTCACCTCCAACTGATTTTCTGTTACTTGAACCGAATTGGTCTTGTGCGGCTGGTAGCCCACATACGAGACCGTAACCTGGTACTGGCCCGCCGGTATTTTGCTGAAGGTGAACTGCCCTTTTTCATCAGACAGCGCCCCATCCACAGACTGGGTAGCGTTGAGGAGCGTGAGGGCCACCGTGGCAAACTCTACGGGTTGACCGGTGGTGGAGTCTGTGACCGTACCGGTGATGGTACCCAGGGTTTTAGGAGAGGCTGAAATGGGTAGGGAAGCGCTTGAGGCCTGCGCAAACGAAGCAGTGGTATTGCTCAGGAAAAGGCATAGCAATCCCAGCAAAAAGTGAAGACTTTTTTTCATAGGTAAGATAGAATTGAGGCGGTAAAAGATGTGGTTGAAAAGCCTGAGGAAGGCTGGAAGCGTTTTTAGGCTGTTTTCTGGAAATCAGGCCAAAAACGGGAGGTGAGGATGAGGGGTTGGCGTTGTTGCTTCTGTAGAGACAACGGTACCGCCTTGTCTCTTGCGCATTGCTGATTTTATGTTCTTGTGTAAACACCCCTCTTCAGAGCTACCGCTCGCTGCCTCAAACTCTCGTTTGGGCAATCCTCAAGGGGAGAATCTGCGCTTGGCAAAGGTTCTTGGCGCAGACGCTTGCAGGTCCTGCCGGACGCTAAGAGGTCTTTGGAGTAAGCAGCATCGGCATTTTTGGCCTATTTTCAGGAAAGCAGGCTAAAAACGGAAAGTCTGCATTTGGTACTAGAAGTTCTGGATAGAAGCGCCCTTGCCCTCCCCCTACCCCTGTAAGGGGGCGAAATGCGTGGACTATTTCTAATTTGGAATTTCTAATTTTTAGCTACCTCTATTCCAGGCTGCCTAGGGGAGAGCAGCCTGAAATAGAGGTACTACTTTTTCTTGCGGAGGTAGATGTTGTTGCTGATGGATTCCAGTTGGATAGAAGAGCCGCCTTTGTTGACATCGCCTTTGAGCTCATAGCCTACCATGGGGATTTCCTTTTGCTTGTCTGGGAAGGCGATGGGAAGGTCTGTAAAGACCTCGCCGGTGATGGTTTTAAGAGCCACGGATGCCCCTTTCTGGGTGGGCCAGTCCATGTCCACGAATCCACTGATGGACTTGGCCTTGATAGGGCCGGTGAAGCCTCTCAGCTCAACGTCGCCATTGATGGTTTCCAGGGTGATGTGGGCGTCTTTGGGAAGGAAAATCTCATAGTTTATCTGCGTGCAGGCTCCTTTCCTGGCCTGACCCTTGGTATAGTTGCCAAAGCTGGTGGTGGCGCCCTCAGGGCAGTCGCCTTCATAGTTGCTGTTCTTAAGGAGCTCATGGTCCAAATCTGCCAGGACGGTCAGCTGGTCTTGCCCTGACGTGAAGGTGAGCAGCATGGCCTGGTTCAGTTTTCCGCCGTTAATCTCATAGGTCACCTTTATGTAGGCATCCTTCTTGTCCCAGGCGGTCACTTTCACGGCGTTGCCGAACTTGAGATTGAGGTTCACCTTCTTGCTGGCTGGCAGGTCCAAGGTCTTCTCCACGGTTTTTTTCTGGGCATAGAGGTTCCCGGCACCCCACAATAGCAGGGCGATTAACAATAATTTTTTCATGATAGGTAAGGTGTTAGGTGGTGTGAGAGGTGGTTATTTCTTCTTCCGGATGTAGATGTCGCTGGAGATGCTTATGATAGTGATGTCTACACCGCCACCGTTGGTTTTACCTTCAATGTTGCCTCCGCCGCCAATCATATTCAAATCGCTTTTATTTTCCTTCTTCAAGTTCATGTCAAAGTCGGTATAAATTTCGCCTTGTAGCGATTTTAAATTGAAGTTGGCTTTAGTGTTGGAGGGTAGGGTAATGTCTACTTTACCACTGACAGTTGAGATGACGTTGGGTTGTTTCTGATCCACAGAAGCGTATTTTATATTTACATTGCCGCTAATGGACTGTGCGACAATAGGGCCTGAAACGTTGTTCAAAGTGGCATTGCCGTTTTTGAGCATTAATTCAATTTCGCCGTCTACCTCAGACAGCGTAAGGTTAGCACTATTCCAATTAGCTTCTTTAAATACAATAGAAGCATCTTTAGGTACTTTGATGGTGTATTTGCCGTTGCCACGAGAGGCTTTGGTGATGGTGAGCGTGTTGTTTTCTTTCTCTGCCGAAAGTCCCATGCCGGTATTGTCCTCCAGCTGGTTGTAAAGCGGTTTCAAGCCTTCGGCGCGGGCTGGGGCGGCGGTGTTGGCACCGGTTCCTTCTATCACCACGTCATCGCTGTTATGTCCTACAATAGTCACTTGGCTACTGAAGAGGTTGAAGATAACCTTGCGGTCTTTGCCGTTGCCCAGCTTCACCTTGTAGGTGCGGGTGTTGTTCTGCTCCAGGACGGGTGTGTCTGGGGAGTTTTTTGCTTGAGAAAGGGCAAAAGAGTCCAAGGCAAGCAAGAGGCATGCTCCTGCCAGTACAATTAATTTTTTCATGACGGTACTTTGTTAGGTGTATTTTTAGATAAGGGTGCCTAGGCTTTCCTGGGCTTTGTTTTTTACAATGGGTAAGAGGTTCTCCTGCTTGGCCAGCTTCTGCAATTGCGGCGCGGCGTTGAGGTCTTTTAAATGCGTGACAACATCAATCAAAGACAGCTGCATCAAAGGGTTCTTCTCCTGACCCAGGGCCTGTAGGTACGCTTTGCGCACGGTTGGGTCTTCTTTGAACTTGAGCAAAGCCTCACAAGCGGCCAGACGCACGTTCACGTTTTCATCTGCGGTCATGGTCTTGATTAAGAGGCGCGTTACTTCCTGGTTTTCGGCGTCGCCCAGTTCCTGGGTGTTGAACGTCTGGCTCACTACCCGTATGCGGTCACTGGCCGAAGAACTTGCCGAGGAAGAAGAGGCGGTCAGGACCTGTTTCATCTCGCGCACTTCTTTTTGCAGGGCCACCACGTCTGCGGTGCCGGTGCTTGGTGAGTTCAGGAAGTAATGACCGGCCCAAAACGCGACTAGCAACAGGCTGATGCTGGCGGCCATCTGCCAACCGTAGGCCTGGAAGAAATTCTGCTTTTTCTCCGGGATTTTGGTAGCCGCCGTGGGGTTCTCAATCTTCTCAAACAGCCAGTCGTCTGCCAGAAACTTGTCTACCTGCACGTCCTGCTCCTGGGCGTAATGGTTGAACTGGAGAGCGTGTGGCTTGAGGTGGTCTGGCAGCAGCTTGGTCTCTGCAAAGAAGCGCTTGAGCTGGGCCTCCTCCGCCAGGGTGCTCTCCCCGTCATAGTATTTCTGCAGCAGGCGTTCTATCTGTTCAAATTGCATAATCTTCCATCTTTAAAAGTCCGTCCCGCACGCTTTTTCTGGCTCGGCTCAAGGCCACGCGGATGGCGTTGACGTTGGCGCCCGTGACCTGTTCAATCTCGGGGTAGTCGTAGCCCTCCACGTCGCGCAGGTGCAGGATGAGGCGCTGTTGCTCTGGTAGGAGCTGGAGCAGTTCCTGCACCTTGCTTACCTGGTCTGCGAGCTCATAGCGCTGGTGGGGGTTGGCGTCATGAGAGCCCAGTTCCAGGTCCACCACGTCTATCATGTACTTGTGCTTGCGGGCTTTAATTCTGTCCAGGCACAGGTTCTTGGTGACGGTCATGGCAAACGCCTCAATGCTGGCGTAGGCGTGGAGCTTGTGTTTGTTGGACCAGAGTTTCAGGAACACGTCCTGCAAGATGTCCTCTGCCTCCTCCTTGTTCTGCAACAGGAAGAGCGCCAGCCTGTAAAGCTTCTGTTTGCCCGGGAGTACCTTGGTTTTAAACTCTTGTAAGTCCATTCAATAACAAAGACGACGCAGGCTCCAAGTCATTACAGCCTTTTTGAAAAAATTTTCCTTTTTCTGAAAGATGGAAGTGAAACAGCCCTCTAGTGGGACTGAAGAAGGATTCTGTCTGGGAAGATGCGAAGAATTTAGCTGGAATGAAAGAGGCCGTTTTTAGCCTGATTTACGGGAAACAGGCAAAAAGCGGCCTAGGCTAACTTTGGGCAAATTGATTCTTATTTGCGCTCAATGCGCTGGAAACTCCGCTGTAAAACTCTTATCTTTATGATCTTACTTTTGGCATACCCCCTATGAATTCCCGCATTTTACTTACCCTGCTTTTCTTTTTAGCGCTTCGGCCGGGCTATGGCCAGACGGCGCAGGAGTTCTTGGGCAGGGGGGCGGCCAAACTGGAGCAAGGCCTCTTTGACGATGCCATTGTGGAGTTGGACAAGGCCATCGCCCTGGATTCTGCCAACGCCCTGGCCTACTATCACCGCGGCAATGCCAAGTTTGACAAGGAGGCCTTCAACGCCGCCAAGGTAGATTACAGAAAGGCCCTTCAGCTCAATCCCAACATCGGCTCGGCGTATTTTAACCTGGGTGTGATTGCGTTCAAAGGTGGCTTCTACCCGCAGGCCAAAGAGAAGTTTGACCAGGCCCTCACCTACCAGAAGACCAACGTCAACTGCTACTACATGCGGGGCCTAGTCAACCATGAACTGGGCCAGTACAATGCCGCCATCATGGACCTGGACCGCGCCCTGCAACTGCAACCCGACTATTACGATGCCATGGCCCAGCGCGGGCACACCAAAGCCTACCTGCAGGATTTTGACGGCGCCCTCCAGGATTTGCAGAAGGCCATTGCCATGAACGCCAACATGGAGTTCGCCTACGCCTACCGCGGCTACGTGCATATGAAACGGGAAGAATACCAGGAAGCCCTCCAAGACCTGGACCAGGCCCTGGACATCAACGAGGATTTTACGTTGGCCTATCTCTACCGCAGCCACGTAAAGACCGCCCTGAAAGATAGAAGAGGCGCCTACCAGGACCTGGCCAGCTCAGACGATGAAGGATGGGAGGATGAAGACCCCATCACCTGGTAAAACCTTAGGGGTAGAATCTGATACTTGAGTGATGCCGGACAGCTTTTGTATTCGGTAAGCTGAATGTGATTTAGCTCTGAAAAGCAGTCAGTATCCGTTTTTGGCCTGTTTTCCAGAATATAGGTCAAAAACGCTACACCAAGGCCCGCCGCACAAAGAACCCCGACACGGCACTCAGTCCGCCTACCAAGCCACCCAGCATCACCGTCACTGCCAGCAACACCCACGGCGACCCAACGGTGAACATCTCCGCCACCCGTGCACTCAAAATTCCATCACTCATTATCTGCCAGAACAGCGCCGCGCCCAGCCACGTGAGGCCTACTCCCAAGAAGCCTGCCGTAAACGCCTGCCCGCCTCTATGCGCTTTCCAGAAGGCCAACGCGAAACACACCACCGCCACGCTCCACCACGGCAAAAACAACTGGGCAACAAGGCTGAGAATAAGAATGAGGAGGAAGAGCATATGTGAGTAATTGAGTTGTCGTTTTTGGGCTGTTTTGGTGAAAAGAGGCTGAAAGCGGATGTAGATTACGGCATCAGGAAAATATCTATGAGTACTTGGTTGCCCTCTCGCCATTTATGCCAGCCTGTTGTTGGATAGAGCATTAATTATAGTCATTACTATACTGCCATTGAAGATTTTAGACATGATTAGACTAGGATTAAATCAATTTCTAAAATACTGGATTATGGTACCTGCAAGGTTAAATTACTTGGAACATTATACCTTTTAAGTGCTAAGTCAAAATCCTGTTTATTTAATGGACCAAGTACAATTGTATCTGAGTGGACAATTAGCCAATAGTAAATTTTATCTCTGCCGGATGGGTAAGTTAAAGTGCTGTCATACAGAGGGTCGTCTGTAGCATTGGGTTTCTGTGCAGCAATTATAAAATCACTGTTGTAGTCATAACTTAGAACATTAGCTGGAATTTCTTTTCTGTTAGGTAAATGTGGTAGGATTTCATTTATATCTCCTCCTTCGGCTCTGTAAAAGTAATCACCACTTAATTCTGAAGAATAATCTCCCCCGGCGCAAGCACTTAACATAAAGCATATTTGCACTTGAAGGATGTAAAATGACCACTTTAAAATTTTCATCTTATGGTTTTATTATCGCCAACTTAAGTATTTAATTACCTCTTCCCCTTCATCACCCACACCACACTCGTATTGCCATTCCTATCCTCTGAGGACTTCAAGAATAACAGTTCATGCAGTTTGCCTAGGCGCCAATCTTCTACCAGGTTGTCATAGAACTTACTTCCGGGGTTGCCGCTTTGGCCGCCGGGGTACACGCCATAAGCTTTTACTTGGGGGCCCATTTCTACCACCATCCGCCAGGACGGACCGTGGCTACCGTTGAGGGCGTTGATGGAATTGGCGCTCCCGCCAGTAAACAGCTTCTGCCCGAAGCCCGGCAATCGCGCCATGTGCCCAATGCTGGAATTCTTGTGATGTCCCCACTGCCATTGGTCAGTTACCGCGCCGTAGTCTTTGGTCAGGGTGTCCAGCGCTTGGGTAAAGGACAGCCGAACGATGTCTTGCATAGTCTCCTTTTGCGGCGTAGAAATGTCATCAAACCATTTGGCGGTGGGTTCCTGTAAGAGCATCTGTACGGTTCTGTCCCGGGCCGGTACTTTGAAATTCTCTATCGGAAACTCGTCTCGCCAGGTGTTGCGCGTAAGGGCCTTCCACCATTCCTCAAACAATGAAGGCGCGACGGCTTCGGCTACATATTGGTACTTCCAAGTGCTAAATGCTTGGTAGGCTTTCTGCTGCGCAGGTGTGAAAGCGCTTGGGTCCAGTTGCTTTAAAAGGGTGGGCAGGACGTTCTGCGCGTGTACATTGAAGTTGTCTAGTTGCAGGCGCTGGAAACTGTCTGGTGCGGCCTTGGTCATGGTGGCCAGGCGCTGGTTGATGCGGGCCCCGCGCTCATACCCGGCAAACGAAGCCCCTAGATAATACGGATAGTCCTTGGGCGAGACGGGAGATTGGTTCGCTGAACTCACAAAGCCCCGCGTTGGGTTCAAGACCTGCGGCACCTGGTCCATGGGAATCCAGCCTTGCCAATCGTGGGTGGGGTTAGTGCCGTCCAGCAGGTACTGGCCCTGGCCTTTCCATTTGTTGGGGAAGAGCCCATTGGAGATAATGGCAATGTTCTGGCTATCGGCGTAAACGAAGTTGAAGGCCGGAGCTGCCCAGGTAGTCAAGGCTTTTTTGAAGGCTGGGTAATTGGTGGCGCGGTTTACGCCGTGCAAGGCCATGAGCTCGTTTTGGGTGTCATGGGCGGTCCAGCGCAGGGCATGACCAATGGGCGTGGTGGCTTCGCGGTACGGGGTCTCATTAGGCAGGTAGGCCACGGGGCCGTGGTGCGTGTAGAGAACGGTGTCTATTTTGGAGGCCTTGCCTTTGATTTTGATTTCCTCCAGCACGCGCTTGATGGGCTTCCATTGGTTGTCGTGCCAGTACTCCCGGCGGGTGGCGTCCTTGAATTTGACTTCGTACCAGTCCATCACATCTGAGCCCACGTTGGTCATGCCCCAGGCTATGTGCTCATTAAAGCCAATGCCCACACCCGGCGCCCCCGGAATCATCACCCCGTACACGTTCACGCCCGGCGCGTGCAACTGCACCGCGTGCCAGATAGACGGCAAGCTCAGGTTCAAGTGCGGGTCTGAGGCCAGCAAGGGGTAGCCGTTGGCGGTGCGCGCGCCCGCCACGGCCCAGTTGTTACTGCCCAGGTTTTCGGGCTTCTGGCGTTCTAGTTGATGTGAGGCCAGACCGGCCACAAACTCTGCCGGGGTTGTTGGAACGGGCATTGGCTTAAAACTTATTGGCGTGCCTTCCGGAATGATGGGTTCTTCCCGGAAGGGATACTCAGGGAACAGGTCTTTCATGACGGTACTCCCGTACTTGCGCAGGTTGTTGGTCATGCGCAAATCATCTGAAAAGCCGGTCATGTCATAGGCCAGCATCTTCAAAAGCAGCGCGGTTTTAAAAGGCGTCCAGGGCTCTGGCGCGTATTTCAAAAGCTTATACTCCAACGGGTACTCCCTTGGCGAAAGCTGTTGGATGTAGGCGTTGACTCCGGCGGCGTAGGCATCCACAATTGCTTTGGAGGCGGGGGCTGAGGCGAATTTTTGCAGAGACTCCCTGGCAGATTTCATCATGCCCATGCGGCGCTGGTACTGATCCATGGCCAGGGTCTGGTCACCGATAATCTCTGAGAGCCGACCGGCCGCAGCGTGGGTCATGAACTCCATCTGCCAGAGTCGGTCTTTGGCCGTGACGTAGCCCTGGGCCAGGTACAGGTCATGGTCGTTCTGCGCAAAGATGTGCGGCACCCGTAGCGAGTCAAACCGAATCTGCACCGGCGCCCGCAGTCCCTCTATGGTCAAATCCTGAGACACAAAATCCCCGTCCCGCTCACTGTTCAGCCAAAACCCTTCATACGGGCTCAGGAACGGTCCCAGCGCCGGCACCACGCCGTAGGTTCTGTTGAGTCCATAGAGTACCAGTACTGCAAGGAAGGTGGCCAGAGCCGCTTTCAACCATTTCATAGAAGCAGAAAACAAAAGGATGCGTCCTGAAAGATAGCCGTTCCGCTTTCAGCGGACAATTAAATAGTAGAAATTAAGAATTAGAAATAGGATGACGCATTCCGTCCCCTTTCGAAGGGGGTAGGGGGATGACTACTAGGACGGTTGCATAGCAAAGAACTGTTACTAAAATCAGATTCGTAGATTCTCCCCTTGAGGATTGCCCAAACGAGAGTTTGAGGCAGCGAGCGGTAGCTCTGTAGAGGGATGTTTACATCAGCAGTTTTACATCAGCAAAAGAAAGCAATGCGTGGGAGACAAGGCACTGCCTTGTCTCTACATTATCTCAAACATCAGCCCTCTCATCCTAGCATTCTCCCTCTAGGAGTAGGGACTGCTCACAAGCATTTTTGGCCTCTTTCCCAGAAAACAGGTCAAAAACGCCACTCAAACAAAAAGCCCAAGCGGTGGGCTTCGGCTTTTTCTGTTCTTATCAAAAAGAATGTATTAAATGTCTCCTTTGGTTTTGTTGGTGCCTCTGATGGGTTGGCGTTTCCCCTGGCCTTGTTCCATCTGCTTGGCCAGCATGGCGGCAAACTTCTCTTGCTGGGCGGGCGTCAGGATGGCGTTGATTTCCAAGGCGCGCTTCTGGGCTTCGGCTTGCATGGCTTGGCGGTCTGGGCGGGTGCCGGGGGTGCGCAGTTTATCCATTTCCTGCACAGAGGCGGTGACAATGGCGGTGATTTTAACGGTTTGCTCTGGCGTTAAGTCCAGTTGCTTCTGGTAGCGCTGTACCTGGGCCTGGGCACGCTGCTCGGCAGTGAGGTTGGCTCTGGGGTTGCTGGAGTTGGCCTGCTGGGCGAAGGCGGTGGTGCCCATCAAGAAAAGTGAGAACGCAAAGGCCAACCGGGTGACTTTCTTAAATGTCTTCATACTAGATAAGGGGATTAAAGGGTTTACAGCTTAGAACGAGAAACGGACCGAAGGTTAATATACACCCAAAAATTTATTTCTAGGGGCAAGGCAATCAGGCCAATAGAATTGATTTCCGTTTTTTTGAGTTAATTTTAAGGACGATTCAATTTTTGAGTACGCCAAACCAACCAAACGGACCCTTACTTTTTTTAACGCTTTTTGAATGAAACGCTTATTGTTGAGTACCCTGTTGCTGGGTGCCGGCCTCACCGCCGCCGCGCAGAGCAACAAGATTGCCTTCACAGAATATGACCTGCCCAACGGTCTGCATGTGATTCTGCACCAAGACAAAACCACGCCCACCGTTGCCGTCACCATGATGTACCACGTGGGCTCCAAGAACGAAGACCCGCGCCGTACCGGTTTCGCGCATTTCTTTGAGCACTTGATGTTTGAAGGCTCTGAGAACGTGGCGCGCGGCAAATACATCAACATGGTTCAGAGCGCGGGCGGGGCCGTGAACGCCAACACCTCCTTTGACCGCACCTATTACTATCAAATCCTGCCGTCCAACCAATTGGCCTTGGGCCTTTGGATGGAAGCTGACCGCTTGAAATCTGCCAAGATTGATGAGCAGGGTGTAGAAACCCAGCGTCAGGTAGTCAAAGAAGAAAAGAAACAACGCATTGACAATCAGCCGTACGGCACCCTGCTGGAAAACACGTTCTCTACGGCGTACTCCGTGTTTCCGTACCGTTGGACGCCTATTGGCTCGGCGCAGTACATAGACCAGGCCTCTCTGCCAGAGTTCATGAACTTCTACAAAACCTACTATGTGCCCAACAACGCCACGTTGACCATTGCCGGAGACTTGGACGTGAACCAGACCAAGGCCTGGGTGGAGCAGTATTTTGGCAGCATCCCTAAAAGTAACATTCCCATCATTAGACCCAGCGTCACCGAGCCTGCCCAAATGGAAGAAGGCCGCCGCGTGATTTTTGACAACATTCAGTTGCCGGCCGTCATCCAGGCCTATCACATTCCGGCGCAGGGTACGCCAGATTCGTATGCCATCAACCTGTTGACCACGCTATTGTCAGGGGGGCAGAGCTCTCGCCTGAACAAGGCCTTGGTAGACAATCAGCAGAAAGCGGTGCAAGTGGCTTCAATCCCCATGCCGTTAGAGCACCCAGGCTTGTTCATCAACCTGGCCATTGCCAACATGGGCGTAGACGCACAGGAATTGGAGCGTGCTCTAGATACAGAAATTGAACGCGTGAAAACCGAGCCCATCACCGATCAGGAGTTCCAGAAACTGCGCAACAAGATTGAAACCGAGTACATCAACAGCATTTCTACCTTAGAAGGCCGCACCGAGAAACTGGCGTCTTACCACGTGCTCTACAAAGACACCAACCTCATCAACACCGAGCTGGACAAGTTGCTAGCCGTGACCAAAGAAGACATTCAGCGGGTGGCCAACCAGTACCTCACCAAAGAAAACCGCGTGGTGTTGCATTACCTGCCAAGGGGTAGATAATTTGAAGATGTGCAGATTTGAAGATTTGAAAATGAGCCGAGTAAGAATGCTGTTTCAAGCCTTCAATAGTTTCAGTTATTAGTTTAGATTTCGATGAAAAAATATATATCAATTTTCTGTTTAGCACTTTCTGCCGCGGTGGTAAACGTGGCGCAGGCGCAGCAGACTCCGCCCGTAGCGGGTCCCGCTCCTACCATTCAGTTGGGCGCGTATGAGTCGTTTGTCTTGTCCAATGGTTTAAAAGTGTATGTGGTAGAAAACCACCAACTGCCCAAAGTAGCCATGAGCTTGGTGCTGGACCGTGACCCTCTGCTGGAAGGCGACAAAGTTGGCTTGACTTCGGCGGCTGGTTACTTGATGCGCAGTGGCACCGCCACCCGTCCTAAAGACAAACTAGACGAAGAGGTGGACTTTATTGGCGCCTCCTTGAACACCAGCGCCACAGGTTTCTCCGCATCTGGCTTGAAAAAGCATCTGCCTAAGTTGATGGAACTGGCGGCAGACGTAACCTTGAATCCGCAGTTCAAACAAGAAGAACTGGACAAGTTTAAAAAGCAGATGCTGTCTAATCTTGCCGCTAGCAAAACCGATCCTGCTGCGATGGAACAAAACCTGCAACAGTCACTCCTGTTCGGGAAAAACCATCCATACGGCGGCGTAATGACGGAGAAGACCGTAGAGAACATCACCCTGGCAGATGTGCAGAAATACTATTCCACCTACTTCCGGCCGAACATTGGTTACTTAGCCATTGTAGGCGATGTGAGCGTGAAAGAAGCCAAAAACTTAGCCAAGCAGTACTTTGGTAAATGGAAGAAAGGTGATGTGCCAACTGCCACTTATCCGGCGCCTGCTGCTTTGTTAGAGAACAGAGTAGCCATAGTGGATCGTCCTAACGCGGTGCAGTCTCAAATCTCCGTGACCTACGCCGTAGACCTAAAACCCAACAGCCAAGATGTGATTGCCGCTACCTTGTTGAACAACATTTTAGGTGGTTCTTTCGCCCGCCTGGATGCCAACCTACGTGAGAAACACGCCTACACCTACGGCTCAAATTCCACGCTGTCGGCAGACAAGCTGGCGGGGTATTTCACGGCCTATGCCAACGTGAGAAATCAGGTGACGGACAGCGCCTTCACGCAGATTCTGTTTGAGATGGACCGTCTGCGCAAGGAGCCGGTACCTGCCCAAGAGTTGCAGAAAGTGCAGAGCATGATGACGGGTTCGTTCGCGCGTTCCCTGGAGAACCCGTTGACGGTGGCCATGTTCGCCATCAACACGGCCCGCTACGGCCTGCCCAAAGATTACTATGCCAACTACCTTAAGAATGTAGCCGCAGTCACGCCGGCAGATATACAAAAGGCCGCTCAAAAGTACCTGCAACCAGAGAACGCGCACCTATTGGTAGTAGGCAATGCCCGTCAGGTAGCCGGTTCTCTAAAGCGTTTCAACACCAGCCAACCTATTGGGTATTTTGACGCCTACGGTGAAAGAGCCGAGGCGCCCATCATCTCTCTGCCGCAAGGCGTGACCGTAGAAAGCGTGCTGGCCTCATACATCAAGGCCATTGGCGGACAGGCCAACATGGAGAAAGTGAAAGATCTTACCTTAAAGCGCACCATGAAAGTACCGGGCGGCGAACTGTCCATCACCCAGCAGCAGAAAGGCTTCGACAAAATGCTGATGTCTACCAAATACGGCACCGAGGAGCTGAACCGCGTCACTATCAACGGCAATCAAGGCGCACTTAACTCCCAAGGTCAAATAAAAGAACTGAGCACGGTAGAAGTACAGGACCAGAAACTGGAGGGCATTCTTCTTAGCGTGCTCAATTACGGCAACCTGGGCGTGCAACTTGCCTTGAATACCATGGAGAAAGTAGACGGCCGCGATGCCTTTAAACTGGAACTGACCCTGCCCAGCGGCAAACGCTCGTTCCATTACTTTGACCGCGAGACCGGCCTAAAGGTGCGCGAAGTAGCCACGGAGCAAACCTCCGTAGGCACCGCCAACCAAACCACCGACCTGAAAGACTACCGCGAAGTGAACGGCCTCAAGTATCCGCACCAGATTGACCTGCACGTGGGTGGCCAGGTGCTCACTTCCACTGTGACCAGCATTGAAGTCAACAAGAACCTGAAAGACGATTTGTTCAAAGTGAAGTAAGCCGTTCTTTCTAAGTTAATTTCCGCTCTCGTTTTTGGCCTCTTTTCTAGAGAAGAGCCCAAAAATGAGAGCGGTTTTTTTTGTGCTTGATCACAACTCTATCCCTCATCAGATTTGTCATCCTGAATGGATTTTGGTAGCGAACTAGACAGGCCCTAGCCATGAAATAACTATGACTCTCCTCTGGCATGAACTCTATTTCTCTCTTGGTAAACGCTACTACAGATTGGCCACAAGATTCTTTAAGGATGACAAAAGTGGAGGGGTTGCTACTTCACAGATAGAGCGGATTACCAACTTTCAGATTACAGACTGGGCAACATTTCTAACTTCTTCCTTAAGGAATTTTCCCTGCAGCCCCTGCATCGTTTTTGGTCTGATTTCTTAGAAACAAGCCAAAAACGAAAACCTTATTCCCTACCTGAAAACAACCTTGAAAGAACACTTTAAACTTGACCACATCTGGACTTGAGTGTCCACTTCTGGACAGTGGGTTGTGATGAAACAGTTTGTAATTCACTTAAAAACAAACATTTATAAGTTGGCACGGCGCTTGGATACAAAATGGTACCAAACCTGTATTAAAATGGATAGAGAATTACCACAAACCGTTGTTCAGCAAGCTAAGCGCCGCCGCCTTTGGGTGATAGGTGCCGTGGTTGTAACCGTGTTGCTGGGCGTGTTGGGCTTCCGGCTTTTGCTAGAGACCAGAGTGGCGAAATCTGAATTACGGTTTGCCACGGTTGAGATAGGCGCGGTAGAAGCATCGCTTACCGCCACCGGTACCGTGGTTCCCGAAAACGAGGAAGTCATCACCAGTCCCATTCAGGCCAAGATAGAACGCGTACTGCATACCCCAGGTGACCAGGTCGCCTCTGGCGAATCCCTTCTGCAACTAGACAAGCAACTGGCGCAAACTTCTTTTGAGAAACTGAGAGACGAGCAGCAATTGAAGCAGAACAAGACCGCTCAAGTAGAAAACGACCTTAGAAAGAACGTGAACCAACTCCGCTCCCGCTACGCCGTGCAAGAAGTGCGTGTGAAGAGCTTGCAAGCTGCCCTGGCAGACGAACAATATTTGCTGTCTATTGGTGGGGGCACTAAGGAAAACGTGAAGAAAGCCGAGCTGGATTTGAAAGTAGCCATGCTAGAGCTGAACCAACTGCAACGCCAGATTAAAGACGAGCAAGAAGCCGCCCGCATTGGCATGAAAGACGTGGGCTTTGAACTGGAGATGAAGCGCCGCGACATTGGCCAACTGCAGCGCCAACTAGACCAAGCAGACGTGAAAGCCTCGCGCAAAGGCGTGGTGACTTGGGTGAATGAGGAAATTGGCGCCACCGTCAACGCCGGAGACCCATTGGCCCGCGTAGCCGACTTGAGCAGCTTCAAAATAAAAGCCACTATTTCTGACACCTACGCCGAGCAATTGAAAGTAGGCGGCCCCATCACCGTCCGCATCAACAACACCGACATGCGCGGCGAGATTGCCAACATCCAGCCCAAGGTTGAGAACGGCATCATCACCTTCTATGTGCGCCTGCAGGAGAAAAATCACCCGTCTTTGCGGTCTAACCTAAGAGTGGAAGTGTTTGTGCTCACAGACTTCAGGCCAAATGTATTGCGCGTCAAGAACGGGCCTTTCTATACCGGTGCCAAGGAGCAAGCCGTGTTTGTGGTGCAGGGTGACAAAGCCATCCGCCGCACGCTCAAGACCGGGGCCAGCAACTTTGACTTCGTGGAACTGCAGGGAGACATCGCTGCTGGTGAGCAAATCATCCTCTCCAATACCAAGGAGTACGCGCACCTCAAGGAGCTTCACCTCACCAATAACTAGGCCTGCGTCATGAAAAAGATATTCCTTTCTCTAGTTGCGCTAGTGCTATTGTTTCAAACTACAGTGGCGCAACTGCCGGGCCGACAACTGACCTTGCAGGAAACCATTGACCTGGCACTTAAATCTTCTATAGGCGCTAAGCAGATTGCCACCAACAAAACCAGCAGTTACTGGCAGTACCGCACTTTTAAAGCCAATTACCTGCCGCAACTTTCTTTGACCGGAACGGTGCCTAATATGTCCAGAAGCATTGTGCCAGTGGTGCAGCCAGATGGAACCACAGATTTCAGGGCGGTATCTATTAGTAATTCAGAGTTGGCCTTGACGGCTTCACAAGCGGTGGGCGTGACGGGCGGGCAGTTTTTTGTGACTACGCAGAGCCAGCGCTTTGATGATTTTAACCAAGACCAGCGTCGTTACAATTCGTTTCCGGCTATCATTGGGTTCAGTCAGCCGTTGTTTGGCTACAACCAACTGGCCTGGGCGAAGAAGATTGAACCGCTACGCTATGAAGAGGCCGAACGTCAATATTTAGAAGATAGAGAGAACTTGGCCACCTCGGCTACGCAACGCTTCTTTGAAGTGCTCTTGCAGCAGGTGAATTATGACATCGCGTCTAAGAACGTGGCCAACAACCAAGCCTTGTTCAAGGTAGCCGAAGAGAAGTACCGCCTAGGCCGCCTATCCCGCAATGAGTTACTGCAATTGAAACTAAGCCTTATGAACGCGCAACTGGCGCAGGCCGAGGCCAGCACCGAGTTGAAATCCGCTACCATGCAATTTGCCGCTTATGTGGGTTTACCGCAAGGCGAAAAAATTACGGTGCTAGCGCCAGAGGAAGCCCCTACTTTACTGGTAGATGAGCAGGCCGCCTTAGACCAAGCAAAGCAAAATCGTAAAGAACGCTTCCAAAACCAGCGCAAGGTCTTGCAAGCTCAGGAAGACGTAGCCGAAGCTAGAGGCAAAGGCGGTTTTAATGCGAATCTGTATGCCACCTTCGGGTTGACCAAAAGCGCCAATAACTTTGGCGAAAGCTTCGCGCAACCCGAAAACCAACAGCAGGTAACCTTGGGCTTTAGCGTGCCGCTGGTAGACTGGGGACAGCAGAAAGGAAGAGTTAAAACGGCGCAGGCGCAACTGCAACTCACCCAATACACCGTGGAGCAAGAGCAGACTGCTTTTGAGCAGAGCGTTTTGACGCAGGTGAACCAGATAGAATTGCTGAAAGAGCGCCTTCGCATCACCGCCGCCGCAGATTCCATCGGTCAGGAACGCTATGACATCACCAAGGCCACGTTTCTGGTAGGCCGCATCAGCATCACAGACTTGAACATAGCCCTGCAAGAAAAAGACCAGGCCCGTCGGGCCTTCATCTCCGCCTTACAGGATTTCTGGGTGGCTTATTACCGCCTGCGCGCCCTTACTTTATATGACTTTGAACGCGGCCAGCCATTATTAGCCAAAGAGTAACTGTTTTTGGCCTCTTTTCCAGCAATCAGGCCAAAAACGAAATGTAAATATGCATACCACCCTTTTCAAAAGAGACGAGAAAGAAAATAGCACATTAGAAAAAACTTAGCACATCAGACTATGATACAGTTATCTAACATTGAAAAAGTCTACCGCACCAAAACCATTGAGACGGTAGCCCTCAACTGCGTGAACTTACACGTGGAACGCGGCGAGTTTGTGTCTATCATGGGCCCCTCGGGCTGCGGAAAGTCTACCCTGCTCAACATCATGGGCCTGCTGGACGAGCCTTCTGCCGGACAAGTGGTGATTGACGGACTTCCGGTGAAGACGCATTCAGACAAACAGCTGGCCAAACTCAGAAATGAGAAGATTGGTTTCGTGTTTCAGAGCTACCATTTGATTCATGACCTATCTGTGGTGGACAACGTGGAATTGCCCTTGCTGTACCGCAACATCTCAGGTTCAGAGCGCCGCAAACGGGCGTTGGAGGCTTTGGAAAAAGTAGGTTTGAGCACCCGTACGCGTCACTTCCCTAGCCAATTGTCAGGTGGGCAGCGTCAGCGCGTGGCTATTGCGCGGGCCTTGGCTGGTAACCCAGAGATTATCCTGGCAGATGAGCCTACTGGTAACCTGGACAGCGTGATGGGTGAAGAGATCATGGACATCCTGCTAAGACTCAACAAAGAGGAAGGCACCACCATTGTGATGGTGACCCATGATGAGAACATGGCGCACAAGACCAGCCGCCTTATCAGGTTCTTTGACGGACAGCAGGTAGCGGATTCTTTGGTATTGGAGGCGCAGATTTAAGACCACGGCCATGTTAAAAAACTATATAAAAATTGCCTGGAAGGTCTTGCAACGGCGCAAGTTCTTCACCTTCATCAGCCTCTTCGGGATCAGTTTCACTTTGATGGTATTGATGGTAGTGACCTCGCTCTTTGACCATGTCTTCGGGCCCCAGATGCCAGAGCGCAATACCGACAAGCTGTTGTTTGTGAACATGATGCGCGAGCAGGGAGAGCAGGGATTTAGCAGCAGCGGTCCGCCCAGTTACTATTTTTTGGACCGATATGTGAAGAAACTGCAAACGCCAGAGAAGGTCTCTATCAACTCAGTGTTCATCACGGTTAACAGTTATGTGAACAACCAAAAGCTGGCCTTGGATCTTAAGCACACAGACCGGGCGTTCTGGGAGATTCTGGATTTTGAGTTTCTGGAAGGCCGGGCCATCAATGAGCAAGAAATTGCCAATGCCAGCCACGTGGCAGTCATCAATCAGAATACCCGTAAAAAGTACTTCGGGGATGCCGCGGCCATTGGCCAGGACATAGTGGTAAACCAAGTCAAATACAAGGTGATTGGCGTGGTGAAAGACGTGCCCGTGCTACGGCTCAACTCTTACGCTGATGTGTGGGTGCCCATTACGTTGCGTCAGAATGAGTTCAAGAACGACGGTTTGCGCGGTACCTTTTTCGCCATTATCCAAGCCAAGCAACCGAGTGACCTGTCAAAAATCAAGGACGAGTACGCTCAGATGATGACCCAGGTGGAGATTAAGAACCCTAAGGAGGTGTCCACGCTCTATTCCTTCCCGGACACAATCCTGGAAACCTTTGCGCGCACTTCCCTGGGAAAAGGCGAGAAGTCAAATGTGGCCCTGTTCTATTCCCTGCTGGCCCTGGCCGCCTTCTTGTTCATGCTCTTGCCTACCATTAACCTGGTGAACATCAATATTAGCCGCATCATGGAGCGGTCCTCTGAGATTGGGGTTAGAAAAGCGTTTGGTGCTTCGTCTAAGGTGATTATTGGTCAGTTTGTGGTAGAAAACGTGTTCCTGACCTTGATTGGGGGTATGGTGGGTTTGGCTTTGTCTCTGGGCGTCATGCACCTTATTAACCAGAGCGGCATCATTGCTTATGCAGACCTGGGGCTCAATGTGCGCGTGTTTGCCTGGGGCATTCTACTGTGCCTGGTGTTTGGGTTAATTTCTGGGGTGTACCCCGCTTATAAAATGTCACGCTTAAACGCCGTTGAGGCACTGAGAGGAGGTTCAAAATGATACGCCATCTGTTTAAACTAATCTGGAACCGGAAGAAAAGTAACTTCCTGTTGATATCTGAGATTTTCTTCTCCTTTCTGGTACTGTTTGGAGTGCTCAGCTTTGCGCTCTACAACTACCATAATTACCAAAAACCGCTGGGCTTTACCCATGACAATGTCTGGCTCCTTACCATGGAGACCCGGTCAGATTCTACTGCCCAGAACGCGCAGATTCAAGAGCAGATTATGCAGCGGGTGCGTAGTTTCCCAGAAGTGGAACATGCCGCTTTATCCAGTAGCAATGCGCCTTTCTCTTTCTCTACCATGAACAACAAGCTTTCTTACGGCAACGTGAAAGAGCTGTACGCCAACCAATATGACGTAGAAGATCCGTATAAAGACGTGTTAGGGTTGAACGTGGTGCAGGGCCGCTGGTTTGGGCCGCAGGATGGGACTAGTTTGCACCAACCCATTGTGATTAACCAACAATTGCAAAGGGAACTGTTCAACGACGAAGACCCCATTGGAAAGCTCCTGCCTATCAATGACTCTACCCAGTACCAGGTGATTGGAGTGATGGATTATTTTAGGGCTTCTAGTGAATACAGTGCAGAAGAAGGCGCATACTTTACCCGCATCAAACGTGGCAAAGATGATTACCAATGGAACAGCCTTTTAATTAAGGTAAAACCAGGCACAGACATCGCCTTTGAAGAAAAAATGATGCGCGAGCTGGGTCAGATTGCCAAGGGCTGGACCATGGACGTTTCTACGCTGGAGAAGATGCGCCAGAACAAAGCCAATTTCACGTTAGTGCCTTTGATTGCGCTGGCCGTGGTGTGCGGGTTCTTAGTGTTCAACGTGGCTTTGGGTTTGTTTGGCGTCCTGTGGTACAACATCAACAAGCGTACAGGAGAGATTGGCCTGCGCCGCGCCATGGGGGCCACTACGCGCCAGATCAGGGCTCAGTTTGTGGGCGAAGTGGTGGTGCTGGCTTTCTTTGGGGTGATGCTAGGGCTGTTGCTGGCCGTGCAGTTTCCGTTGCTGGATGTGTTTCAGTTGTCTTCAGAGATTTACTGGCAGGGCATGGCCTTGGCGGGCGTGTTCATCTTCCTGCTGACCGCGCTCTGCGCCTTGTACCCAAGCCGACAGGCCTCAGGCATACAGCCGGCTGTGGCCTTGCACGAAGAGTAAACCACGGTCCTTCTTTTTGGGAGGGTGTTTTTATAAAGCGTTTTTGGCCTGTTTTTCAGAAAACAGGCCAAAAACGCTACCTTCATCTTATCTATTCCTAATAGTGTCTTTCTCTCCAGTGCCATGATCCTTATCATTGACGATGACGTTGCCGTACGGGCCTCTTTAAGTCTCTTGCTCAAGCAGGCCGGCTACACTACGGTGCAGGCCGCCAACCAGCCCGAGGCCCTGCAGGCGGCCGCCAAGCACCGGCCGCAGCTGGTGCTCATGGACATGAACTTCTCCATGGAAACCACCGGTGAGGACGGGCTGGAGCTCCTGGGCAAATTAAAGGAATTGTATCCGGCCATCCCGGTCATTCTGATTACCGGTTGGGGTTCCATCAACCTGGCCGTAGAGGGCATCAAAGCCGGCGCCTCTGATTTCATCACCAAACCTTGGAACAACGACTACCTGCTCCAAGCCATAAGAACGGCTATTGACCTGTCCCTACCTGCCCGCGAAGCCGCCACTGATAAACTTACCCGCAAAAAGCTGGACGAGCTCTATGATTTCTCCATGATTGTAGGCGAAGACGCGGGTTTGTTGCAGGTGTTGCGCAACGTAGGGCAGATTAGTGCCACAGATGCCTCTATCTTGATTGAGGGCGAAAGCGGCACGGGCAAGGAACTCATCGCCGAGGCCATCCATAAAAACAGCCACCGCGCCAAAGCGCCCTTCGTGAAGGTGAACCTAGGCGGCATCTCAGCCAGTCTGTTTGAAAGTGAGATGTTCGGGCACCGCCGCGGCGCGTTCACAGATGCCAAAGCCGACCGCGTGGGCCGTTTTGAGATGGCCAACAAAGGCACCATCTTCTTAGACGAGATTGGTGAACTGGACCTCTCCAGCCAGGTAAAACTCTTACGTGTACTCCAGGATAGAACGTATGAAGTACTCGGCGACAGTCGTTCCCGCAATTTGGACATACGCGTCATCTGCGCCACCAACCGCGACCTCCGTGAGATGGTCTTGGAAGGCAAGTTCCGGGAAGACCTTTATTATAGAATCAACCTTATCACCGTGCGCCTGCCAGCCCTGCGTGAACGTCCTCAGGATATTCCCTTGCTGGTGCAGCACTTCGTGAACAACCTCAAGAAGACGTACCATAAACAGGAACTGGAGGTGAGCACCAAAGCCTTGGCTTGGCTCAAGGAACAGCCCTTGCCCGGCAACATACGGGAGTTAAAGAACTTGGTGGAGCGCACCGTACTGGTGTCTGGCAAGAGCCTACTCACTGAAGATGACTTCCTGAACCAACTGCAGGGCGGCTTGCGCAAGCAGGAAGACAAAGCCTTACCGTCTGTGGGTGCCATGACCTTAGATGAACTGGAGGCCAGCATGATCAAAAAGTCTATGGCCCATTATAATAACAACGTAAGCAAAGTGGCCAAAGCCCTGGGCGTAAGCCGCGGTTCTTTATATAGAAGGCTGGAGAAGTTTAACATCCCGTATGACGCTGCGGAGTAAGTTCATCCTTACCATGGCGTTGCTGTACCTGGCCATGGGCGTGCTGGCCTGGCAGCTGTTGCGCTTTGACAAAGTGCTGTTTGTTGTGGCGGAGGGCTTGATTGTCATCAGTCTGGTGTTCACCTACCGGTTGTACATGTCCTTCGTGCGGCCCATGAACCTGATTGCCGCCGGCGTGGAGTCCATCAAAGACCGCGACTTTTCCATCAAGTTCATGGAGACGGGCCAAAAGGAAGTAGACCAACTCATTTCTGTCTATAACCAGATGATGGATGAGTTGCGGCAACAGCGCGTAACCCAAACCGAGAAGCATTTTCTGCTGGAGCGCCTCATTGAAGCCTCGCCTTCAGGCATCATCCTATTAGATACCTATGACCGCGTGGCTGGCTTGAACCCAGCGGCGGCGCAGCTATTGCAGACCTCGGGCAAGAACGTAGTAGGGAAAGCGCTGGGCGAACTGCCTGGCCACTGGGGCAACTCCCTGGAAAGCATTCCTAAGGACGAGCAGCGCGTCATCAGGCCCAACGGCATCCAAACCTACCGCTGCCGCAAAATAAGGTTCCTGGATCGGGGCTACCACCGGTATTTCATTCTGGTGGAAGAACTCACGCAAGAACTCTTGGAGAAAGAGCGGAACGCCTATGAGAAGCTCATCCGGATGATGAGTCACGAGATCAATAACTCCATCGGCGCGGTCAACTCCATTTTGCATTCCTTCAAGTATTTCTCTCCGCAATTAAATGCAGACACCAAACCAGACTTTGATGAGGCGTTGCAGGTCTGCATTACCCGTAATCAGAACCTAGCCGGGTTCATGGCCAACTTCGCGAACGTAGTGCGCATACCCGTGCCGGTAAAACGACCTGTACCCTTGCATGAACTGTTGCAGGGCATTCATACCCTCATGGGACCTAGCTTTGAGCAGAAGCAGATAAGCTGGCAATGGGAACTGGATCAGGAGTCTCCTATGGTGGCCGTAGATGTGCAGCAACTAGAGCAGGTCTTAATTAACGTAGTGAAGAATGCACTGGAGGCCACGGAGCCGGGCGGTTGGGTGAAGGTGAAGACCAGTGCCTCGCCCATTGTCAAGCTGTGCATTCAGGACAACGGGAAGCCCATCACCCCCGAAGTGCAGGAAAAGCTGTTCTCGCCTTTCTTCAGTACCAAAGTAAACGGCCAGGGCATAGGCTTGACCATGGTGCGCGAAATCTTATTGCAGCACGGATTTAGGTTCTCTTTGCAGACTGGCCAGGACGGACTCACTGCCTTTGCCATAGACTTTATAGAAGCGTAAGAAGTAGCGCCTACCGTTTTTGGCCTGTTTTCTGGAAATAAGGTCAAAAACAGCCTGTCACCTTATATATAGAGTAAGCAGCTTTCTTAGAACAACTGGCCTTGTATCATCTGGGGCAATTTCTTGGGCCTCTGTATGGAGATGCCGGTGCGTTCCTCCAACTGATCCATGAGAAAGGCCAGGGCGGGCGGGGCATGTAGTATCTCCTGCTGGTGCATGAAAAAGTAAACTGTGTGCAGGCCCTGTTCCAGCCACTGGTGAAGGCGCGTGGCCCAATCCTCCAGCCGGGTGTAATCAGTGGGGTGCAAGCCATGCCCATTAAACCGTATCATGGCCATTGGCGCCGTCAGGCGCATGTGTAGCACGTCTCTTCTGCCAGCCACGTCTGTGAGGACCGTGGCCATTTGCAGCTCCTCTAATAAGGTGAATGCCTCGTCTTGAGCCGAGCCTGGTCTAAACCAGTCTGGGTGCCGAAACTCCACGGCCAAGGGCACTTCTTTCGGGAATTGCTCTAAAAACCGGCGCAGAATGTCAAAGTCCTCTGGCCCGAAGAACGGCGGCAGCTGCAGAAAGGCCATGCCCAACTTATCCCCTAATTCTAAGATAGCCTCGCAGAAACGCTGCGTGGGCTCTCCGGCGTTCTGCAACAGTTGGTCATGACTTATGATCTGCGGCAGTTTGGGGCAGAAGGTAAACCCCTCAGGGACGGCCTGCTTCCATTTGTGCACCGTGGCCAGGTCTGGGATGCGGTAGTGCGTGGTGTTCATCTCCAGGGTGTTGAACTGCTGGCCATACCAATGCAACAGTTGGTTGTCTGGCGCACCGGCGGGGTAGTAAGAGCCCAGCCAGTCCTTGTTCACCCACGTAGGGCAACCCAGGTACAAAGACGGTTTGGTAGGGCGCTCAGACCGGGCCAAGACTCGCGCCGTGGCCACGTGATCTTTGGGAAGAAGAAAGGTTGTCTTGCTGATGTCTGGGAGCCGTCCGAAATCCATGAGATAAATATATGCCTTAAACGATATTCGGCTAAAAAAGGAGGACATTTAAGGGGCAAAATTCTAGGCTTGACTATTTTTTTTAGCGAAAAGCCATTTTTTTTTCTCGCTTTCTATTTTTCCAAGGAAGTGTTACGTGGTCAGCTTACCTGTTTGGCTAGCCAAAATTTAGCCATACGTTCTGTATGCCTACATTCTGGGGGTTTGAACTATTGAAATCTTGGCATACCATGTTTTATGAATAAAGTTATATTTATGAAATTTTATTTTGAACATTATAATAATTTTATATAATTTTAGAAAGTTGTTAAGGAGGGCAAAGGAGGTTGCTTTCAGGCTAGCAGTAGCATTGGAAAAAATAATTCCTAATTTTGTCCCCTCAGAATTGATGTTCCACCAACAAAACCAACAATGGGGATACAGAAAATTTACCATGCAATTGTCGTTCTTTTCATATCAATCATCACCTTTGCCCCAACTGCCTCTGCGCAGGAGATAGGCGAAACCCAAAAAGGCCTAGCCTCTTGGTACGGCGCCAAATACCACGGCCGGAAGACCAGCAGTGGTGAAGTCTACAACCGCCACAAGCTCACCGCCGCCCACAACGGCCTACCATTGGGAACAGTGGTGAAGGTGACCAATCTCTCCAACGGAGAAAGCGTAACGGTCAAGATCAATGACAGAGGCCCGTTCAGAGGTCGCCGCATCATTGACCTCTCTGAAGCCGCCGCCAAGAAAATCAACTATCGTAATGCGGGTCTAACCGAAGTGTCTGTAGAAGTGGTAGAATTGCCACAGTCGTACATGGCCAAACGCTCTAAGCCCGTGCCAGCGCCTACAGAAACCAAAGAAGTAGTAGCCGAAACCGTATTGGCGGCCAACACGGTCTCTTCTTACGTGATCCAAGCGGGTGCTTTTGGCAGCCTGGCCAATGCCCAGGCCCAACTAGACAAGCTTAAGAAAATCTACCAGCAGATGCCGGTTTCCTTGATGGAGGAGACGGTGAACGGTAAAAAAGTGCACCGTATAGTGGCTGGCAAGTTCCAGGACAAGACCACTGCAGAGCAGGCGCGCCAGGATCTGGTGAAGAAAGGCTTCTCTGGACTGGTGAAAGAAATGAAAGAGCCCGCCCAGGTGGTGAGTGCTATCTAAGAGTCCATTTGTGTTTACGAGTACCGCCAAGTTTGCTCTTGCAGGCTTGGCTTTTTTGTGTCTGGCGTTTTTGGCCTGCTTCCCAGAAAACAGGCCAAAAACGGAAAGCGCTGAATCTTATCAGGAATTTTTTGTTCTTTACACATGGACGCCACCCGCGCCGGCAATTAGCGTACAAGGGAGCTGTCTCATACCAAGGCGCCGCAAAGCGCGTTACAACCAAGAAGTATTTTGATTGAAAGGCATAGCATGAGTTCACTTTTTTCATACGGGGGCAGGCTGCTGGTTTTGGGAATGGTCTTGTCCATGGTTTTGCCCAACACCATTCAGGCGCAGATTATAGGCAAAGAGAAGAAAAAGATCTTCTTCTGGCAGCGCAACAAAGAGCTGGTGGACCTGTCGCCGGCAGACACCATGGCCGTTCTGGACTCCCTGGGCAAGCCCTCGCTGGCCGTGGCCACCAAAGACAGCCTAGCCGAAGAGGAGAAGAACAAGAAGTCTAAAAAGAAGAAGGCCTACTTTGGCTACCGGGTCAAGAAAGGGTTCGCCCGGCAGGGCAAAGGCAAGAACCAGATAGTGGAGACTTTCCATTACCTGCGTGAATTTCAGCAACCCAGCGCGTTCGCGCCTGAGAAGTATTACTATGATGTCAAGAAGCGCGATGTGCTGCGCACCTTCAACTTCACCTTAAAGCCAGCGCAAGCCAAGATTCTGCACGGCCCTTATACCCGCATGCGCGGCGATGTGGTCATTGAGCAGGGATATTTCTATGTGGGCACCAAGCACCTGCGCTGGGAAACCTTTAGAACGGACAGTACCCTGGCCAGCAAACTGCATTATGAGAAGGGCTTCCCCAGGGACGCCGTCATCTCTTATTATGACGCCGGTAAGACCAAGATCAAAGAGGTGATCCCGTACCAATACGGCGAGGTGCAGGGCCAGTACCTGAAATTCTATGAGAACGGCCAGCTGGAATGGCGCGGTACTTATGACAAAGGCAAAAAGGTGGGCACCTGGTCCCATTTCTATGATTACAGAGGCCGCCTGCAGCATGAGTTCCAGTACCCAGAGTCTGCCTACGACAAACCCGCTGAGCCTATCCTCACCAAGCACTATGACGCCTACGGGGTGCTGGTGTATGAAAAGAAAGACTAGCGGCTAAGTGTCGTTTTTGGCCTGCTTTCCAGAAATTAGGCCAAAAATGGGCTTTTAATGGAAGGCGTCCTCTATGTGCAGAACCTCTGGGTGGCTGTGGTGCCAGAAGATGGAGACCACGTCAAAGCGCACTTCGTGCTGCCAATCCAGTTCCTGTATCAGTTCCTCGGCGGCCAGAAACAGCATCTCCTGCTTTCTGCCGGACACCGCCTCTTCTGGGTTGCCATATTGACGACTGCTGCGGGTCTTTACCTCTATCAATACCAGAAATCGGTCTTTCTGCATGACCAAGTCTACTTCGGCACGTTTGTAGCGGTAGTTTCTGTGCAGGAGCGTGTAGCCTTGGGCCAATAAATAAGTTTCAGCGGTTTTTTCGCCCTGCTGGCCCAAGGTGGTGTTGGTGTTCATTTTTGGTTGCTCCTGGTTAAATGAGTAATTTGCAGAAATTCTACTGGACTGGTTTATACGGGGTAACCAAAAAATTGCCCAGCCCCGGCGCGTGAACAGAAGGTTTTACCCATTTCAAGCTGACGCTGTGATTCAAAACAAAGAAGTGCTTCTTCAAAAACTGGGGCTGATAGACTACCAACAAGCGTGGGACTACCAGGAACAGGTGTTTAAGGGCATACTGGATATAAAGGCGCAGAACCGTACGCTGCCCGAAGAGGAGCAACAGATCACCCCCAATTACCTCTTGTTTTGCCAACACCCGCATGTATACACGCTGGGGAAAAGCGGACATCTGGACCATCTATTATTAGATGAGCAGGGCTTAGCCGAGAAAGAGGCTACCTTTTACAAGATCAACCGGGGCGGCGATATTACGTACCACGGTCCGGGCCAGTTGGTGGCGTACCCGTTGCTGGACTTGGATAACTTCTTTACAGATATCCATAAGTACCTACGGCTTTTAGAAGAGGCCGTGATTCTGACCCTGGCAGACTTTGGTTTGAAGACTGGTAGAATTGAGGGTTTAACGGGCGTTTGGCTGGATTTTGAGGAGCAGAAGAACCCGCGTAAGATCTGTGCCATGGGCGTTAAGTGCAGCCGCTGGGTGACCATGCACGGCTTGGCCTTGAACGTGAACACAGATTTGACCTATTTCGGGAATATTGTGCCCTGCGGTATTTCTGACAAGGCTGTTACCTCCTTGCAACAAGAATTGGGACGGCCGGTAGTGATGCAGGAAGTAGAGGAAAGGCTCTTGGTGCATTTTCAAGAGCTATTTGACGCACATATAGTAGAGAAAGCACATGAAGAAAGATATTGAGTTCCATGCAGTAGAAGGCGTTTCGGTGGCCATTGCCCAAGAAGTGAACGAACTGGGCCAGGAAGAATGGAACGTCTTTTTTATCAATAACAACGATCTGTACCTGGACAATGTGATGGTGGCTTCCAAGGGCTACGGCGAGCATGAGGGCCAAGAGGTGAAAACATCTGTGCTCCGGCACATGTTTGAGCAAGTAGGACCCAAAAGCTCTGTGCAGATAGAGCCTATTGACCCGGCCTTATTTGGCATTACCAATGAGTACTGGGTGAGTTATTACATTGGGCAGACCATCTATGACAAGAAGTTTCTCTTTGTGCCGGGCTCAGTGGTAGAGGAAAACTTGATAGATATTTCTATATTGAACAAGCGGGGGGTGTTGCATTCCTAAGGGATACTGCATCTGCAGGCCGTGGCTTGCGTAATGATACTTTTTCACAGCTTTTTATACCTTTGTGACACCGCATGAAATTTGTTACCTACCTGCTTTCCTTTAGTTGGTCGTTTTTCATAGCCTTGTTCGCCATACCGTCTATTGTGTATGTGGCGCACTTGAAAAACATCCTTGACCAACCCAACCAGCGCACGGTGCACGTGTCGCTTACGCCTAGACTAGGGGGGCTTGGGGTATTTGCCGGTTTCATGTCGGCGCTAACCATCTTCGGTGATCTTAATAACGGGGTGCAGCAGCTGCTTGCAGGATGTATCATTCTGTTCTTCGGCGGCCTAAAGGATGACCTGGTGTCCATCTCGGCGTTTAAGAAGTTCTTTATGCAGGTGCTAGCCACGGGCGTGGTCATGTTCATGGCTGATATCAGAATTTCCAGCTTTCAGGGTATTTTCAACATCCATGAGTTGCCTATTGGCTTGAGCTATGCCTTTACCTTTTTCGCGATTGTGGGCATCACCAATGCCATTAACCTGATTGACGGCTTGGACGGCTTGGCAGGCACCATGGTGACCATCATTGTGGCCACGTTCGGTTTCTTTTTCTGGGCCTCGCATTACAGTGGTTTCTCTAACTACGCAGGGGTGGCGGTCTGTCTGATTGGCGGCTTGCTGGGCTTTTTGCGGTATAACTTCTATAAGGCGAGGATCTTTATGGGCGACACGGGCTCCTTGGTCTGTGGCTTCATTGTGTCTGTGCTGGCCATCCAATTCATAGAGATGCGGTATGTGCCTTCATCGCCATCAGTGGCGCTAGGAATTTTGTTTGTTCCTTTGTTTGACACCATTCGGGTTTCTGTTATTCGGGTATTAAAAGGACTTTCTCCTTTCGCGCCAGATAAGAACCACATACATCACCGCATTTTAGCCATGGGCTTTAGCCAGGTGACCACTGTGTTGATTCTAGCCTTGCTGAACATCTTGGTCACAGCCTTTGTGTTCTATTTCTCTTACTGGGGCAATTTGAACCTGTTGCTCTGCTTGTTGGGCTTCTCTTTGGTCTTAAGCTTTGTGCTGGGGCAAAACACCACCAAAGCTACCACTACTCCTACAGTGTAATCTATGCGGTTTTGGGGATTGCTCCTAGGCTTCTGGTTGATGTGGGGGGTGGCTTGGTCACAGGCTGTACCACTCAAGCCGCTCATCTCTTCTGACTGGCTTATTTACCAGCCGCAGAGCAACCAGCTCGTTCCTTATCTTCCAGAATTTCATGATGAACGGCAGGCGCTTTACCAATGGGTGAAACTTGATGCCTTTACCAGTCCGGTGGTTGAGTTTGCCGCCCGGCAGCAGTTATGTGTCTTCTTGGATAACAAGTTAGTGTTTGTGGCAGATTCTACGGCTAAGTACACCGTAGACCTTAGCAAATGGATGAAGCCCGGTCAGAAATATCTGTTATCTGTCTGGCATCCTTTGCAGCAACCCGACTACCATTCCTTTAAATTGCCAGAGGTGCAAGTCGCTCAAAGTAGTTTCCTGCCGCAAAAAGCTACTCAGTTTCTAACCAAGCCCTCCAGTTCACCGCGCAGTGTGCTCATCTTATTTATGGTGATTGTGGGCTTGATTTACGGAAGCCTGCGCATGACTTTCCCCACGGACTTCAGCAGTATTTTCAAGCTTTCTAATTTTGCCAAGGAGAAAACCTTGGAAGAGGGACTTTTGGCAAAGCCCATTGGCAACTGGTCCAGTATCCTGTTTGTGCTGGCTTTCTCGCTCTCCTTTGCCTTGTTGATAGTGGCCATTCATAGAGATATTGAGGATCTAGCCTTGTTGAACCAGCTTTTCACTGTGACGCAAGCAGACTTAATCTTAAAGATTATCCTCTACGCACTGTTGGTTTTCTCCTTTGTGGTCTTTAAGTATCTCTTTCTGCAATTGATGGGCTTCATCTTTGGGGTAACCGAAGTGGTACTTACGCAATACCGAGAGTTCTTGCGGACGCTATTGGCCCTGGGAGTATTTTTGCCGCTCATCTTGCTTCTGCATTTAGGGCTTTCTAAATCAGCGCCTTTGACCATCTATTGGATTGCGAATCTAAGTGTGGCTGTTTTGCTTATTTTTACAGTATTCAGGACTTTTCTTACAATCAGTAAAAAGTATTCGCTTCAAAATCTTCATTTATTTTCGTACATTTGCGCCACAGAAGTAATCCCTTTGATGATTTTGCTCAAATTGATTGTTTTTGTGTAGTAACAAGCGGAGTATAAGCGTCTTGTCACTAGAATCCTCAATCTAAAAGTCGTTTTAACTACTTTCTACAACATGGCTGACGGTAAAGAAAAGTTGGGTGCGGACAGACATTCGAAGAAGATTACCAGTATTCTGGTCACGCAACCAAAGCCGGCAAATGATAACTCCCCTTACTTAGGCATTGCTGAGAAGTATGGGATTAAAGTAGATTTTAGAGCTTTTATTGACATTGAGCCGGTTCCATTCAAAGAATTCAGAAAAGACAAGGTCAATATTCTAGAACATACGGCGGTTATCTTTACTAGCCGGAATGCGGTAGACCATTTCTTTAGAATCTGTGCTGAAGGCAAGATTGACGTGCCCGCAGAGATGAAGTACTTCTGTATTTCTGATCAAACGGCCTACTACCTGCAGAAATACATAGTGTTGCGCAAGCGCAAGCTATTTGTAGGGGGTAAAGTGGCTGCAGATTTGTTTGATGTATTGAAGAAGCACAAGACCGAGAAGTTCTTGTACCCTTGCTCTAACATCAGAAAAGAGGACATCCCGGAGTTCATGCGAGCGAATGGCTTTGATTTCTCTGAGGCCACCATGTACAAAACCGTAGCTTCTGATCTGTCAGACTTAGCTGAGGTGAAGTATGATTGCATTGCCTTCTTCAGTCCTTCAGGCATCCATTCTCTGTTTACAAACTTCCCCGACTTTGTGCAGGATGGAACGCGCATTGCCGCCTTTGGTCCCACTACGGCTCAGGCGGTGAGAGATGCCGGTTTAGAGCTGGACATTGTTGCCCCTATGCCTAATGCTCCTTCTATGACTGGGGCTATTGAGGTGTATATCCAGCAACATTCAGGCAAAAAATAATAGGTTTTGCTCTACCTTAGGGTATAATATACGTAGCTAAGCAAAAGCTTAGAAAATGAATATAAATTTTGGTCTTTATCCATCATTTTCATAGCTTTTGCCAAAAGGCACCTGTGCCCAACGTTTTCTATCTTCTGGTATGATGCCCAAAACTTTACGCTCCCTTTTAGTTTGTGCCTGTTTGCTGGTTGTCAAGCCTTTGGCAGCACAGCAACTTCCCCAGTTCAGTCACTATGCCTTTAATGGTCAATTTATTAGTCCTGGCTATTCAGGGATAAAAGGGCAGACTGAGTTTAATTTCTTATACCGTTACCAATGGTTGGGCTATGAGGGCTCTTTTGACGGCGGCGGTTCCCCTAAAACAGGCTTATTCTCTATCTCTACCCCTATTCCATCTTTGAAGAGCGGCGTGGGTTTGGTGGTGATGAAAGATGAGATTGGAGCCGTAGATGTTTTCCAAGCGCAACTTTCTTATGCCTACCATGTCACTTTAGGGAACGGGAATTTAGGAATAGGTGTTCAGGGGAACATAACTAACATGAGCAAAGGAAGTTACAGGCCCAATACGGAGTCAGATCCAAGGGTGCCCTTCCAGAGTTCAGACAGGAAATTGGATATGGGAGTTGGTTTATGGTACCAACAAGAAAAGTGGTACCTGGGGGCTGGACTTACTAATTTACTGGGTGCTACTTATGAGTTTGAGAACAGGGACCGCGGGGACGAGAGAAGCACAGTGACGGGTGAAAAGCATTTTATGGTTTCTGGAGGGTACACCGCTGAGGTGTCTAGCTCAGTTTCTGTAACGCCCACGGCCATTTTGAAACATGACTTGAGCGCGGGCGTATCGTCTGTGGAAGCTGGAGCACGGGCTACGTTCTATGATAAGTTCTGGGCAGGTGCCGGTTACAGGTTTGGCGAGGCCGCTACGGGTCTGTTAGGCGTTTACTTTTTAAAGGACAATGCGTTAAGCTTTGGATATGCATTTGATTATACCTTGGTAGATGCTGCTGCAAAAAGCGCTACTTCACATGAGGTAATGTTGGGCTATAGATTGCCAAAATCTAAGAATACTGCAAAACCTCCTATCAAGACACCTAGATATAACTTTTAGGAACAAAACAGGGTAGGGTGGTCAAATACCTGACACTATTATATTACTGGTTTCAAATACTAAGAATTCTCTTGGAACGTTAAAAAAAATATGTTCAAGAAAAATTAATAGTTTTATTTTTGAAACCGGTTATCTATATTTGCTTTCTTAAAATCCGAATACTCTTATTAGCGCGTTTTCTTTTCAATTTTCAAGTTATATGAATAAGGTTTTACAGTTTTCTGCCATTGCTTTGAGCGCCATTTTGACGGTGGGTTGCGGTATGGGAAGAAGCTCCGAAGGTGATCTGATTGGTGCAGAGGACCGTCCGGACTTTAATCCGCAAGAGGTGCCCTATGGAATGATTGCCTGCCCAGGCGGTACATTCCACATGGGACAGACTGACCAGGATATTGCTGCAAGTATGTCTAACCTGAACAAGCAGGTGACAATTGGTGGCTTTTACATGGATGAGACTGAGATTACCAATAATGAGTATCGTCAGTTTGTGGATGCCATCAAAACCGACTCTGCAGGTGCGCCTGGCTATGATGAGGACTATGTGATGACCAAGCTTTATCCAGATACTACTGTTTGGGTAAAAGACTTTAGTAACCACATGGGTGATCCATTGATGGAATACTATTACACGCACCCTGCCTTTGATGACTATCCGGTGGTGGGAGTAAGCTGGCATGGAGCCAAGCGTTTTAACGAGTGGCGTACCAAGCACAAAAACAACTACAACCTAGATAACGGTCAGGCGCCAATGCCTAACTTCCGTTTGCCGTCTGAGGCTGAGTGGGAGTATGCCGCCCGCGGTGGTCGTGATTTGGCGACGTATCCTTGGGGTGGTCCTTACCTGCGTAACTCTAAAGGTTGTATGCTAGCTAACTTTAAGCCAGGTCGTGGTGACTATTACAGCGATGGGTTTACTTATACAGCCCCAGTTGGCCAGTACTATCCAAACGACTTTGGTCTGTATGACATGTCTGGAAACGTGGCAGAGTGGTGTGAAGATGCTTATTCTGTAGCGTCTGTTCCATTGGTATGGGACTTGAATCCAACCTTCAGCAATGATACTATTAAAGAGAAAGTAGTGCGCGGTGGTTCTTGGAAAGACATTGCCCATTTCTTAGAAACAGGTGTTCGTAACTTTGAACACGAAGATTCAACCAGATCCTTTATTGGTTTCCGTAGTGCAATGATTTACATAGGTCGTTCTTCTGGCCGTGAGTTTGGCTTCGGGAATTAATCTAGACCCTTTATAATTGACGAGTAACAAATACAAAACTTAATAACTTTAAATCTGTCAAAAAAATGAGCAAATCAAAAGGTCACTGGTTCTGGGATGGTTTAATGCCCAAAATTTATGGTATTGGTGCCGCAATCGTAATCCTAGGTGCATTGTTTAAAATCTTGCACATTGGCCCAGCAGATATTATGCTAATGGTAGGATTGGGAACTGAGGCCGTTATCTTCTTCTTAAGTGCATTCCAACCAGCCGCTCATGAGCCAGCTTGGGAGCGTGTATATCCTCAATTGCGTGATGACTATGATGGTCCACTTCCTACGGTTGCCTCTAAGTCTAGCGAAGGTTCTTTAACTGGTGACTTAGATAAAATGCTGCGTGATGCTAACGTGACGCCTGCTACGATCAACACCTTAGGCCAAGGCTTGAACAGATTGAGCGAAACTGCTGCTCAGATGTCTGATTTGTCAGATGCTACTATCGCTACAAACGAATACACTTCTCGCGTAAGAACAGCTGCTACGTCATTAGACAAAATCAACGAAGCATACGGTGCGACGGTTGAAGCTGTTTCTCACATGGCAAAATCAACTACAGACACACAAGAATACCATATGCAAGTTCAGAACATCACCAAGAATTTGGGTGCATTGAACGCTGTGTATGAAATGGAGTTGCAAGACGCCAACAACCACTTGAAGTCAATGAACAAATTCTATGGTAGCTTGACTATGGCTATGGAGAATTTGACAGAAGCAAGCCGCGATACAGAGCAGTTCAAAACGGAGGTTACTAACTTAACTAAGAACCTTCACTCATTGAACAATGTGTATGGCAACATGCTTAACGCAATGAGAGGTTAATCTCTGCCAATCCTATTATTAAACCAATAGTTTAACTAAAAAACTAGACACAAGGATTATATGGCTGGAGGAAAAGAAACGCCACGGCAGAAAATGATCGGGATGATGTATCTCGTTCTTACTGCAATGTTGGCTTTGAACGTAAGCTCTGCAATTCTTCTAAAATTTCAGTTTATAGATGACAGTTTAACAACTGTGAACACTAAAACTAAAAGTGATAACGGAGGTATTGTAAACGGCATTAAAACAACCGTAGGTGAGTCTGGTAACAGACCAGCCGACGTTAGAGTAGTAGAAAACGCTACTGCTGTTAGAACCAAAACCAGTGAGATTATTGCTTACATGGATGGTTTACGCGAGCAACTTGTGAAAGAAGCTGGCGGAAAGAACGAAGAAACTGGTGGATACAACAATCCAGAGAACAATGAGCGTGTAAACATGCTTATGATTGGTGGACCAGGTAAGGGTGGTAAGGCATATGAGTTAGAGAAAAAGCTAAACGAATACGCCGCCTTCTTACGCCAGTACAATGAAAACGCTCCCGCTAAATTAGCGATGAGTGGTAAGGAAGACCCGCGTGTTCAAGGGAACAAGCAGCAAGTAAAGAAAGACTTTGCAGAAATCAACTTTGAGGAGACCCCTATTGTAGCTGCTTTGGCTACCATAGCACACATGGAATCTGAAGTATTGAAATACGAGTCAGAGACCCTTGCTAAATTGGCCCAAAAAGTGGGTGCAGATATCATCAAGTTTGAGAAGATATTTGCCATGGCGAGTGCTGAGTCTAAGACAGTAGCTGCTGGTACCAAGTACAAAGCAGAGATGTTCTTAGCGGCTTCTTCTGATGCGGTAACGCCTACAATGTCTGTAGACGGTAGACCAATCAAAGTACAGGCTGGTAAAGGTCAGATTGAATTTACGGCAAGCGCTGGTAACTATGATGCAGAAGGCAACGCTAAAAAGCAATGGACAGGCCAAGTGCGTTTCCGTCAGCCAAGCGGCCGTGATACCGTGTTTACAGTTAAGCAAGAATACGTTGTAGCCAAGCCTGTTATGCAAATTCAGTCTGCCGCTATTAACTCACTTTATTTTAACTGCGGTAACGAACTAAACATTCAAGTTCCAGCGTTAGGTGCTACATATGAGCCTTCGTTCTCAGCTTCTGGTGCAACTGTTGTAAAAGGAGCGAAGAAAGGTTTTGTAACGATCATTCCTAACGGAAGAACAGTGAAATTGAACGTGAGCAGCGGGGGTAACCTGATTGGTTCACAAGAGTTCACCGTGAAGACAGTTCCAAGACCACAGATTGCTGTATTGGCCAATGGTCGTCAGGTTGACCCAGTAAGAGGGATGGCAGCGCCAGGTCCAAGAATTTTGCAAGTGAATGCAGTGCCAGATGAAAGCTTTAAAAACTTGCTTCCTAAAGAAGCTCGTTATAGAGTAACCAACTACACAGTGTACCTAGTGCGCGGTAACCGCCCAGTAGATCAAGTACCTGGTAATGGCCCATCTGTAAACATTACTGGTCTTGCGTCTAAGGCGCGTCCGGGTGACCGTATCGCTATTGAGGTGAAGGAAGTTCGTAGAATGAACTACCGTGACCAGCAAGAAACGGTTCCGTCAAACGGAATGAGCATGACGTTTGCACTTAATTAATTAAGTTATTTTCCCTAGTACCATGAAAAAGTTAATTGTTTTGGGTTTAGCGGGTTTGTTGAGCTTACCAGTGGTATCTGTGGCTCAAAAAAGAACCACTACCACTAAAAAGAAGACAACTACTACTACAGCCAAATCATCTGCAGCTACTGCAGCTCAGGAGAAGGCTCGTCAGGAGGAGTTGGCAAGACAACAACAAGAGGCAGCTGCATCCCAGAGATCCCAACAATTACTGGCAAAATCTGACTCGGCAAATCCTTCGGCTAGACCAATTCCAGCATCAGATGTGATGTTCAAGAAAACAGTTTGGCGTTTGATAGACTTGCGTGAGAAGCAGAACAAGCCAATGTTCTCACCAGGGAAAGAAATCACTAAGCTTATTGTAGATGCAGTAAAGCGTGGTGAGTTACAGCCTTATGCCACTGACAGCTTAAACAGACCAATCACTCCTCAAGAGTTTTTGGCCGCAATCTCTCCTGACCAAGGTGGTGCCACCGCCTTAACTGAAGAAGAGAAAAAAGCTGGTTTTGGTACTGCTGACGTTGCCACTGATGATGGTTGGGGAGCTCCTGCAACTCCAGCCAAAGGTGGTAAAACTGCCGCTGCTGCTGCGCCAATGACTGCTTCTAATGAGCTTTTCGCGAACCAGTTGTATCAAATGGAATTGAAAGAGGATGTGATTTTTGATAAAAAGCGTTCACGCCTATATCATGACATTCAGGCTATCAGCATTACAGTTCCATCAAAGTACAATGCGCTTGGAATTGAGAAGCCTGCTGCTTCTTTCAAATACAGTGAGTTAGCTAAAGTATTCAAGGCGCATCCAGACGAGGCGCTTTGGTTCAACCAACAGAATGATGCCCAGCACAAGAACTTGTCAGATGCATTTGACCTATGGTTGTTTAGCTCTTACATCACCAAAGTATCTAACGTAGGTAACGAGCGCTTAGACGAGGTTTACGGTTCTGGCAAGAAAGGCCTTTTGGCTGCTCAGCAAGCCATGGAAGAACTGATTGAGTTTGAGTATAGCCTTTGGAGCTACTAATTAGCATACAGTATAATAAAAAAAGGAGATCAACTGGTCTCCTTTTTTTATGCTCTAATTGCAGAGTTTATTTATCATGATTCTTGTACACTTCTCTTCATCAACTATAACTTGATGCTTAGATGTCTTGATGAAAGAATGCGTTTTTGACCTAGTTTCTAAAAATTAGCCCAAAAACGACTGACTTAGTTACATAGTAGAACATGACGTTTCATTATATGAATGATGAGAGGTGATGTGAATACTATGCACTGAACTAATGAAGTCATTAGAGGTCCAGAGATATAGAATACGTAAAATCGTTTTTGACCTGTTTTCAAGAAAAGAGGCCTAAAACGATTTCACTTAAACCTTCCCGAAATGGGCTAAAAGCAGTTTCGTTTTGCTCTTACCTACCTCAGCTTCTAATTCTTGCTGGGAGAGTTCGGCAATCTTCTTGACAGACTTAAACTTGGTCAAGAGCTTTTCGGCGGTGGCAGGGCCAAGTCCTTTGATCTGGGTAAGCTCGGTTTGCAAGGTTCCCGCATCGCGCAGGGAACGGTGGAAGGTAATGGCAAAGCGGTGCGCTTCGTTTCTAATACGTTGGATTAGTCGCAAAGACTCAGACTTCTTGTCTATGTACAGCGGTAGCGTATCCCCAGGGTAGAAAATCTCCTCCAGTCGTTTGGCAATGCCTACTATGGCAACCTGGCTGTAAATGCCTAAGTCTTTGAGCGCCTTCACGCCCATTCCCAACTGGCCTTTGCCGCCGTCTACAATAATGAGTTGCGGCAAGGGAGTGCCCTCGTCCAATAATCTCCTGTACCGACGCGTGACCACCTCATACATAGAGGCAAAGTCATCTGGGCCTACCACGGTTTTAATATGGAAATGGCGGTAGTCTTTTTTAGACGGCCGCGCGTTTTTAAAGCAGACCATAGACGCCACCGGGTTATCTCCCTGAAAGTTGGAGTTGTCAAAACACTCAATGTGCTTGGGCAGTTCGGTCAGCCTAAGGTCCTTCTTCATGGTCTCCATGATACGTACCTCGTTGCTGTCTTTGGACTTATCCTGCATGCTCTCCTTCTCCTTGCGCAGGTAAAGGGCATTCTTCATGGACAGGTTTAGTAGCTTCTTCTTATCACCAATCTGCGGGACGGTAATAGAAACGGTATCCAAGGGAAGTACTAGGTCAGGAATATTGACGATGATTTCCCTGGACATGCTTTCAAACTCTTGCCGCAGTTGCATGATGATAGAGGCTAGGATCTCTTGGTCGGTTTCTTCCAGCTTCTTCTGCAACTCCAAGGATTGAGTGGCAATAATGGACCCGTTCATCACCTTCAGGTAATTGACAAAGGCGCATTTCTCATTAGAGGTAATGGTGAAGACGTCAATGTTGGTGAGGGTATGGCTTACCACCGTAGACTTCGCCTGGAAGTCCTCTAGCCTATCCAGCTTCTGCTTGAATTGATGCGCCAGCTCATATTGGTAATCGGCGGCGGCCTCAGACATGCGCTCCTTAAAGTAGGTCTTGGCGATGGTGAGGTTTCCCGAAAGGATGTTCCTGATCTGCTGGATATGCTGGTTGTATTCCTCCTCTGAGTATAGATTTTCACACGGCCCTTTGCAGTTGCCAATATGATACTCTAGACAAACCTTGAACTTGCCGGCGTCAATGTTCGCTTGGGATAAATTATAACTGCACGTCCTGAGCGGGTACAAGGACCGGATCAGCTCCAGCAAGACATACATGCTGGTGCCCGTCGGGTAAGGCCCAAAGTACCGAGAGCCATCATTGATCTTGTTGCGCGTGCTAAAAATGCGGGGGAAACGCTCATTGGTGATGACCAGGTACGGATAAGTCTTGCCGTCCTTGAGCAGGATGTTGTATTTGGGCTGATGCTGCTTGATGAGATTATTCTCTAACAAGAACGCATCAGCCTCATTGTCTACAATGGTAAACTCAATGCGCAGAATCTGCGAAATGAGTTTTCTGGTCTTTTTGTTGTGCTGTGTGGAACGGTTAAAGTAACTGCTCACCCGCTTCCTGATATCTATGGCTTTGCCTACGTAGATAATGCCCTTATCGTCATAGAACTTGTAAATACCAGGCCTGTGCGGCAAGTGTTTAATCTGCTCTCTAATCTGTTCCTCAACGGCCATGTGTGCGCTTCCTTAAAACTCTTCTTCCGTTACGTTTTGTGGAACGGTTAAAACTTGGTCTTGTTTTACGGAATCAGGGAGCGCAGGTGTTGTATTATAAGCCCCACAGTTGATATTAGTTGACAAAGGCGTAGTTGGTTTAGGGAAAGGCGCCTTAGAGACGTTCAACGCTTTGTCAGCATACACCTTTCGCATGAAGGCTCCATAGATAGGCATGGCTAACTTGTTCCCTTGTCCATAAGCGGCACTCCTGAAGTGGATACTACGATCCTCGCCGCCCACCCAGACACCAGCAGCCAAGTCAGGCGTAATACCCATGAACCATGCATCAGAGTAGTTAGAAGTAGTACCGGTCTTGGCACCAATCTCGTTTTTTAAGTTATTCCTGAATCTTAGGCCATAATAGGCAGTACCCCCGCGCGTGTCTGCGGAGCCTTGCAGCATGTGCACCATCAAGTAGGCTGTTTCTTCGCTTAAAGCCTCTACCGTCTTAGGTGCGAACTCCTGTACTACGGTACCGGCCTTGTCTTCAATGCGAAGGATATATTGTGGTTGCGTCCAGACGCCTTTGTTAACATAGGTACCATACGCGCCCACCATGTCAAACAAGGTTACATCACTAGACCCCAAAGCCAAAGAAGGAACAGCCTCTAATGGCGTGGTGATGCCCAACCGGCGGGCAGTAGTGACCACCGCTTCGGGACCCAGCTTCTTCATTAAGAAGGTAGTGATGGTATTCACTGAAAGGGCTAAGGCTTCACGCAAGGTATACCTACGACCCGTGTACACGCCTTCACTGTTTTTAGGAGTCCACGGCACACCGTCTTCGTTGATGATGGTTACGGGTGCATCTACCACCTCATAACAAGGAGAGTAGCCTGCCTCAATAGCGGCGGTGTAAACGAATGGCTTAAAGGTAGAGCCCGGCTGACGGGCACCCTGCTGCACGTGGTCATACTTGAAGTACTTGTAATTAGTGCCGCCCACCCAAGCCTTCACGTGGCCGTTCAAAGGGTTCATGGCCATAAAGCCCGCGTGCAAGAAGTGTTTGTAATACCGCAGCGAATCCATAGGGCTCATGACCGTGTCAATCTCACCTTTCCAGGAGAAGATGCGCATAGGTATTTTCTTGGTCAGGTGGTACTTGATAGAATCTTCGTTGCCGTCATACTGCTCATTCAAGCTTTGGTAACGGGCCGTGCGTTTTATCTGGGTGGCCAGGAAGTTCTTGATTTCTTTGCCGTTCTCGTCTATCCAAGGGTTTTTGCCTTTCCATTGCTGGAAGAAAATTTTCTGCATGGCCTTCATGTGGTCTTCCACAGCGTCTTCGGCGTGCTTCTGCATGCGCGAATTGATGGTGGTATAGATACGCAACCCGTCTGAGTACAGATCATAACCATTCTCCTTGGCCCATTTGGTCAGGAACTTGCCCATCTCCGTCCGGAAGTAAGGCGCCAGTCCCTTGTTCTGGTTTTCTACATTGAAGTCCAGTTTCATGGGTTTACTTACGCTGGCCTGGTAGGCTGGCTGGTCAATGTAATTGTACTTGAGCATCTGGTCCAGCACCGTATTGCGTCTGGCTTTAGAGCGCTCTGGTTGGCTTACCGGGCTGTAAAATGAAGGACCTTTTAAGACGCCTACCAAAGTAGCTGACTCTTCCAAAGTTAACTGCTCAGGCTCTTTGTTAAAGAACGTTTTAGCGGCCACTTTCACGCCGTAGGCGTTGCTGCCAAAATCCACGGTGTTCAGGTACATCAAGAGGATCTCCTTCTTGGTGTAAGAGCGCTCCAGCTTAATGGCCATGATCCACTCCTTGGTCTTGATGATGAGCATGCGCAAACCGGGTACGCTGCTTAACAGACCGTCGTTCAAGTCACTGCGGGTTCTAAACAGGTTACGCGCCAACTGCTGGGTAAGCGTACTGGAGCCCCGGTCCTGCTTGCCAGTCAATTGGTAATACGGTACCGCCAGGGTGCCTTTAAAGTCAATACCGGAGTGCTCTTCAAACCGAATATCCTCTGTAGCCACCAACGCGTCTACCAAATGTTTGGGCAGTTGTTCATAGGTCACCGGGCTGCGGTTCTCCCTGAAGTATTTTCCCAGCAGCACGCCGTCTTCTGAATACACCTCAGAGGCGAGTTCGCTTTTGGGATTCTCCAGGGCCTTAAGGTCCGGAAGGTCTCCAAACAGGTTGAGAAAGTTGATGCTTACCGCAAAAACGTATAGGACGAAGAAGATGAATCCTCCAGCAAAGCAAAGCCACAGCGCCGAAATAATTTTCCGGAACGTGCTATTAGGCGACGAGAACATACTATTGGTAATTTTTTTCAAAGAAGGCTAAATACGCAGGCAAGTCCTTGAGCTGTTGCAGCAACAGCAGGTTCTCTGCAGATATGACAAAGGTAGCAAATTTCGGGCCTTTTACGGTAACCAAGGGAGAGTTACGGGCTTTCTGCAACCTGGAGAATTGATCGGTGGTTTTGTAGTCGGCAAACGGCTGCACCACAAGAAGCCTAGTGCTGTCTGTAAGCGGGATGACTTGGATAGTCAGGTTCTTTTTGGCGTGGTATCGCGTGTTGTATTGCTGAAAAGCAGCCATCATTTTTTGCGCCGCCAGGCTGTCGTTGGGGTAAGAAACGACAAAGGCATGCGGTGCGGCTATATTTACCTTGTAGCTGGGAGCTTCAACCACCGGCGGTGCCACTGGAACAGGGTCTGGTTTTTTGTTTAGTTCTCCGCTTTCCAGGCGCTGGTGCAGACTCAGCAAATCCTTGGCTCTTGGTTGTAAGGGACTGTCTGGGTATTGCTGCTGGAAAGCCTCCAACGCCGACTTGAACGCCGCGGGTGACTGGGTGCGGCCCGTAATCAAAGCCTGTAAAAACGTGACCTGGTCAGGAATGTCATTTCCGGGGTATTTTTGCGAAATCTCGCCTAAAACAGCAGAAGCCAGCGCATACTTTTCCTCATCATACAGCTGGTACGCCGAATCATACAAGGCATGCGCCGCGGCATTCTCGGCAGTGAACTGATTCAGGAAGTCTGGTTGGTCAATGAGGCGGCTGTACTTGGAGTTAGGGAAGCGGTCTTTTAAGGCTTTGGCAAACTGGGCGGCCTGTTCGGGTTGCTTCTGGGCCTGCGCAATCAGGTAAAGACCATAATAGGCCTCAGAGGCATGCACTGAGTTAGGGAAGCGTTGCAGTAACTGCTGGAACGTTTTGGTAGCTTGCTCCGGCTCGCGCAAGCGCTGCTGATAGATATTGGCCAAGGTGAACAGCGCCTCTTCCACCTTCTTGTCAGAGGCCTGGCGTTGCTCCACGGTGACCGGGATGGCCTGCAAATAGGCTTCCTGCTTTTGGGCGTTTGCCGTCGCCAAGGCGGTGCTGTCCACAGCTGGGCGCACGGTTGCATCGGCTGGCTGGCCGCCGCTCATGGACAGCGCGGTGGTGCGGCGCCAGTTGTCTTGTAAAGGACGCTCGCCCCATACGCGCAGGAAGTCGTTTCTAGCGCCGGCCATGGCCACCGGGTTGTCAAAGTACCAGGTGCCGCCCGCGGCGCCAAATCCTCCGGCTGGTGGTGGGCCGGACGTCCCCGCGCTAGTTCTGGCAGCGGCTGGCGCAGATTCGGCGGCAGTCAAGGCCTGCTGTTCTTTTTCAAGCTGCTGGGCAATGCGCAGGGTGCGTTCGGCAGCAGGCAATTGGGCTAAGGCTTGCAAGCTGTCCTCGGTCCTGATGATCTCCAGTTGCTGCGTAAAGGCGGTGAGGACCGTACGTCTGTCGGCCAGCTCTTCGTAGCCCAGGGTGTTCTGCGGCAGCAACTGCAAGGTGCTGTCATAGTAGGCTTGGGCCAGCTTGTACTGTTGCAGGTGCTCGTAATGAATCTGTCCCGCTAATAGATAGGAGTAGGCCTTCTGGGTGCGGTTAGAGGTGGCGGCTTTGGTGGACTTGCCTAGGTACTCCAAAGACGCCGGGTACTGCTTTTGCTTCAGCTCCAGACGGGCTAGGTCATAGTAGATCTTATCCAGGTACTCGCGGTTCTTCTCATCCTCGGCCAGGTTGTTCAGGAAGCCTTCTACTTTGTCCTGGTCGGTGGCGTCCTTTAGTTCAGTGACCTGCGCCTGGTTCAGCTTGGAGTAGAAGCCCAGTTCATAGGGCGGCCTTTTCTTGAGGATTTGAGAGAACTGCTCATAGGCTTTGGCATCTTGGTTGGTAGCTTGATAGGCTTGCCCCAAGATGAACCGTACCCTTGACTCCTCATCGCGCTGCTCTACAAATGGTAAGGCGTTCTCCAGGTTGGCGATCATGTCTGGCAGGTTGTTCTGCTCGCTGGCCAGCTGGGCTCTGGTCAAGAGTAACTCGCGGCCGTTGTCCTCGTTCATGCGCTCATTTCTGAACAGCTCTGAGATGGAGGAGGCGTTGTCATAGTCTTTGGCCCTCAAATATGTGCGCATAAGCCAGACCAGCGCGGCGTGCTTGGCATTGGGGTCCTTGCTGGTGGACTGCACGTACCTGAAGGTCTTGATGGCCTCGGCTTCCTCACCTTGGTAATAACGGGCTTTCCCTATCAAGACGTAGCAGTCATCTATCCACTTGGATTTGGGATGGCGGGCAATGGGGAAGGAGGCGCGTTTGATGACTTCGTCCAGGTCTGGCTGAAGCGTTCTGAGTACCGTGGTGTCTATGGGCGGCAGCACGTCCAGGATGCGGTTGTAATCGTTGACGTTGGCGGCAGCCAGCTTGTTCTCAATCTCCAGCATCTTCTCCCTGGCCAGAAAGTAGCCGTTGAACCGGGCGTTCAGGTTGCGGAAGGCACGGCTCATGGGGCCATTCTTCTCAGAAGAACAGCCGGCCAGCAGGCCAAGCAGAAGGAAATAGACAAAGAAACGCGTCAGCTTCAACGTATAGGAGTATTGGAACAACAGTAGAACTGTGCAGGGTTAGATTTATTTTACCGGCAAACCGCCTTTCTTACACCAGAAGGACGTATGAAAGAGCGAATTGCTATATAGCAAACTTACGCTTTTTTGGGCTCATGCTACCCTAGTACGCAAATGCCCGGTAGATAGATAACGCACAGGCGCGGCAGATGGATATGCCCGAGGCGTTTTTGGCCTGATTTCTAGAAAATAGGCCAAAAACGGAAGATTTACAAGACCTTACCTTATAAGATGCTTTTGTACCTTTGTTCAATCAACGACCTATGGAGCCAGAGAATAAACCAACCGAGAAGCCACGGCAAGAATCACAGGCAGCCAAGCCGTACCTGAAGTATTCTGGGCTGGCGTTTCAGATGATAGGCATCATGGTGCTGGCCGCCTTAGGCGGACGCAAGCTGGATGCGCATTTTGGCAATGACACGCCGTGGTGGACCTTGGGTCTGCTGTTGGTGGCCATTGCCGCGTCCATGTACCTGGTCATTGTCTCCCTGACTAAAAAAGATTAACGCGTGGGTTTTATTAGAGGACTGGTTTTGATCACCGGATTGGTGGTGCTAGTAGCCAGTGGTTTCATCGCTTTTACCGGAAACGAGTTTATCCATCCCTTGATCTGGTGGATGGTGGGCTTCTTTGTCTTTGTGACCGGCTTTGCCCATTATGTGGCGCACATGGGCTTAAAGCATGATCAAGAGCATTTGCACGCCTACTACTACGCCTCCATGGGGGTGCGGATGGTGTTCGTGATTATAGCAATTTTTATATATAGATATTTCAATGAGGAGCGGGTAATCCAATTCGTGTTCAACTTTTTCGTGCTTTATTTTATTTACACTGGATTTGAAATCTACTCATTGTTGAGTAACTTGCGCCAAAATTCAAAAAAGCAAATCTAGGGGAATGTGTCAACTAAGGCACGTTACTTTTAAACCGCTCTTAATGAAGAAGATATTCGTTTTTCTGCTTTCTATTCTTACTTTTTCAGCCCAGGCGGCAGAATCTACTGAGGGTGGAGAATTCAAGCCCGGCGACATGATTATGCACCACATTGGTGATGATTATACATGGCATTTCGCTGATGGTCTGGTGCTTCCCTTGCCAGTAATTGTAAAAGGTGAAAACGGATGGGATGTGTTCTCATCTGCTAACTTCTATAATGCCAACCATGAGTTGCAGCCTTACAAAGGCTATGTGATGGAGCATGGTCACATCTATTACGCAGACGCCAACGGTCATCCAAGAACTGAATTGGTGAACGGCGAGGAGAAGCACGTGGGTCCTTTTGACCTGTCTATCACTAAGAACGTTGCTTCTATGCTGTTAAGTGTGTTGCTGCTGTTTTTAGTGTTCATGTCTATTGCAGGCGCTTACAAAAAGAATAGAGGCAGAGCGCCAAGAGGTCTTCAGTCTTTCTTTGAGCCCATCATTATCTTTGTAAGAGACGAGATAGCAAAAACCAACATCGGGCCTAAGTATGAGCGCTACATGCCATATTTATTGACTGTATTCTTCTTTATCTGGTTTAACAACCTATTGGGTCTTTTGCCAGGTGGTGCCAACTTAACTGGTAACATCACGGTGACGTTGATCTTGGCTGTATTCACGTTGTTGATCACGGTGTTCAGTGGTAACAAATCCTACTGGGGTCACATCTTCAACACGCCGGGCGTTCCGTGGTGGTTGAAGTGGGGTATTCCCATCATGCCATTAGTAGAGGTGATTGGTATCTTTACCAAGCCGTTCTCTTTGATGGTCCGACTTTTTGCCAACATCACGGCGGGTCACATCATTATCCTTTCCTTGTTTAGCTTGATCTTCATCTTCAAGTCTGTGGCCATTGGTCCGGTGAGTGTTGCTTTTGCCACGTTCATGAACTTTTTGGAGCTGTTTGTGGCTTTACTGCAAGCGTACATTTTCACCCTGCTGTCTGCCATGTACTTTGGTGGTGCGGTAGAAGAACATGACGGCCATGATGACATGGGCCACGGCGATGCTCCTTACGTAGTGGACGCACACCATTAATCTGAATTTCTTTTTTAACTATATATACCTACAATTATGTTAGCATTATTGCTTCAAGCTTTGTCAGAAGGCGCAGGTTTTGCGATTATGGGTGCCGGTATCGGTGCTGGTTTAGTTGCTCTTGGCGCTGGTCTTGGTATCGGTAGAATCGGTGGTTCAGCCATGGAGTCTATTGCAAGACAACCTGAGGCCGGTGGTAAGATCCAGACTGCAATGATTATTGCTTCTGCTCTTATTGAAGGTGTTGCCCTTTTCGGGGTGGTTGTTTGCCTTCTGATCTCTTTCATCAAGTAAGATGATTCTATCCTTCTCCCGTCCTGACGATTGGTCTGGACGGGATGAAGTGATAAAAGGAGTGGGTAGAGTATATGCGTTATTAGAGGGATTGCCCTCCAAGACTTTAAATAGAAAGAAATGAATCCATTAGTAACTCCAAATCTAGGGCTACTTATCTGGCAAGCAATCACCTTCCTGATTGTGATGTTTTTATTGTCTAAGTTTGCCTGGAAGCCTATCATGGCCGCCTTGCGCGAACGTGAACAATCTATTGACAGCGCCTTGCAGATGGCTGAGAAAGCCAAACTGGAGATGCAGTCTTTGAAAGCAGACAACGAGCGTCTTTTAAACGAAGCCCGCGTAGAGCGTGAGCGCATCTTGAAAGAAGCCACAGAAACGGCTAACTCTCTAATAGAAGGAGCTCGTTCTAAAGCCACTGAAGAAGGACAGCGCATGATTGAGAACGCCCGTGAGGCGATTGGTCATGAGAAGCAAGCAGCCCTGACCGAGGTGAAAAACCTGGCGGCTACCTTGTCTATCAACATCGCTGAGAAGCTGTTGAACCGCGAGTTGCAAGACGAGCAGGCGCAACGTGCGCTGGTGCAAAGCTACCTACAGGACGCCAACTTAAGCTAAGACCGGTAAAGGCGAGCCGCTTCCCGCCCATTGAAAAGGAAGCCTGAACCTTAAACCACGCTAGAGAGATGTCAGACGTTAGAGTTGCCTCCAGATACGCCAAGTCGCTGTTGGAGCTAGCCAATGAGAGAGGCCAGCTAGAGCAGGTGTACGCAGACATGCTTTTATTTACAAAAGCTGTTGCCGAGACCCGCGACTTGCACCTGGTGTTGCAAAACCCCATAGTAAAACACGATAAGAAACTTGCCATCCTTACCTCTATTTTCTCAGGGAAGGTAACCGAGTTGACCCTTGCCTTCTTCAAGATTCTTACTCAAAAGAACCGCGAGAAGATTTTAGAAACGGTGGCCACAGAGTTTGTGACCCAGTACAATGAAGTCAAAGGCATTCAAATAGCAACGGTGACCACTGCCGTGCCATTAACTGATGAGCTGCGCGCTACTTTCCAGAACATGGTGAGAGAGCGCTCTGGCAAGACAGTAGACTTGAAAGAAGTGGTGAACCCAGCCGTTGTAGGCGGGTACGTATTGCGCGTTGGTGATGAGCAGATTGATAACACAGTCCGCGCCAAGGTGCAGAAGTTGAAAAATAAGTTTAAAGAAAATCCATACATTACTAAACTATAATCATGGCAGAAGTTAGACCTGATGAAGTATCAGCGATATTAAGAGAACAACTGTCAAACTTCAGAACAGAGGCTGAACTAGAAGAAGTTGGTACTGTTTTGCAAGTTGGTGACGGTGTTGCTCGTATCTACGGCTTATCCAAGGCACAATCTGGTGAGTTGTTAGAATTCGAAAACGGTCTGCAGGCCCTTGTTCTTAACTTAGAGGAAGACAATGTGGGTGCGGTATTGTTGGGTGACTACAGCAACGTTAAAGAAGGCGATACTGTAAAGAAAACAAATAAAATTGCCTCCGTTCGCGTAGGTGATGGCATGGTAGGTCGTGTAGTGAACACCTTGGGTCAGCCAATTGATGGTAAAGGTCCTTTGGTGGGTGAGCTATATGAGATGCCGATTGAAAGAAAAGCACCAGGTGTAATCTACCGCCAGCCGGTAAATGAGCCTATGCAAACCGGTATCAAAGCCATTGACTCTATGATTCCGATTGGCCGTGGCCAGCGTGAGTTGATCATTGGTGACCGTCAGACAGGTAAGACTGCCGTGGCCATTGATACCATCATCAACCAGGGTGAGTTCTTTGACAGAGGTGAGCCTGTATTCTGTATCTATGTAGCGGTTGGCCAGAAGGCTTCTACGGTTGCACAGATTGTGAACGCTCTACAAGCCGGTGGCGCCATGCGTTACACGGTAGTAGTTGCCGCCCCTGCCGCTGACCCTGCTCCAATGCAATTCTACGCGCCGTTTACAGGTGCTGCTATTGGTGAGTTCTTCCGTGATACCGGTCGTCCTGCACTAGTAGTTTATGATGACTTGTCTAAGCAAGCTGTAGCTTACCGCGAGGTGTCTCTATTGCTTCGTCGTCCTCCAGGACGTGAGGCCTATCCAGGTGACGTATTCTACCTTCACTCTCGTTTGTTAGAGCGTGCGGCTAAAATCAACGCTTCTGATTCTATTGCGCAAGACATGAACGACTTGCCAGAGTCTATCAAGCACTTGGTGAAAGGTGGCGGATCCTTGACCGCTCTTCCAATCATTGAGACGCAGGCTGGTGACGTTTCTGCGTATATCCCAACTAATGTGATCTCTATCACAGACGGTCAGATCTTCTTGGAGACCAACTTGTTCAACTCTGGTATCCGTCCGGCTATTAACGTAGGTATCTCGGTATCACGTGTAGGTGGTAACGCCCAGATCAAGTCAATGAAGAAAGTGGCTGGTACCTTGAAACTAGACCAGGCGCAGTTCCGTGAATTGGAAGCCTTCGCTAAGTTTGGTTCTGACCTGGATGCCGCTACTAAGTTGACCATTGAGCGTGGCCGTAGAAACTTAGAAGTATTGAAGCAACCACAGTTCTCTCCAGTATCTGTAGAAGACCAGGTAGCTATGATTTACTGCTGTACCAACGGTCTGATTGATGATGTGCCAGTAAACGAAGTTCGTGCCTTTGAGAAAGAATTCTTGATGACCATGAACGCACAGCACCGTCCGGTATTGGATGCCTTGAAAGCTGGTAAGATTGATGACAACGTGACCAACGAGCTGAAGCAAGTGGCCCGTGACATCACTGCCAGATATCGTAAAAATTAACTCAACAGAAGAAGAGCTTTGCCCACCCGGCAGGCTCTTCTTTCTCTGTTCATATTTGACTAACTATTAATGGCTAGTTTAAAAGAAGTACGCAATAGAATTGTTTCCATTGGGTCTACGCAACAGATCACCAAAGCCATGAAAATGGTGGCGGCGGCCAAGTTGAGAAGAGCACAGGACAACATTATCCGTATGCGTCCCTATGCACAACGCTTGAACAGTATTTTGTCTAACGTCTCTACGGTAAATGCAGAGTCAGACACTAATATCTATTCGCAGAAGCGTGATGTGCAGCGGGTATTGATCATTGTGGTGACCTCTGACCGCGGTTTGTGCGGGGCTTTCAACTCTAACGTGATGAAAGCGGCTAACCTTTTGATTAAAGAAAGATACAGCGCACAAGAAGCCGCCGGCAACGTAGAGATTATGGCTATTGGTAAAAAAGGACATGAGTTCTTTACCAAGCGTAACTACACGCTAGCCGGTGACTATACTACGGTCTTCAACAACCTGTCCTTTGAGCGCGTACGCGTTGCCGCAGAGCAGGCCATGGAAGGCTTCATCTTGGGTCAGTATGACCGCATTGATCTTGTGTACAACGAGTTCAAGAACGTGGCTACCCAGATTGTGCGCACAGAGCAATTCTTGCCAATCCCTGAGAAGACTGAAGAAGAGACGGCCAACAACGCCAACTCTGACTATATCTTTGAGCCTTCAAAAGAAGAGATTGTGGAGCAGTTGATTCCTAAGTCTTTGAAGATTCAAATCTACAAAGCGGTGTTGGAGTCTAACGCTTCTGAGCACGGTGCTCGTATGACCGCCATGGACAAAGCCACTGAGAACGCCGGTGAGCTCTTGAAGCAATTGAAACTGACCTACAACCGAACGCGTCAAGCGGCCATTACCACAGAAATCCTAGAGATTGTGGGTGGTGCAGAGGCGCTCGCGGCCAGCAGATAAGCTACTTTCACCCATATTTGCGGCGCCCATCCAGAAAGATGGGCGTTTCGCATTTTAAAGCGGTGCGTGTTACCGTAAGGTTATCATTTGTAAAACGTTAGCAGAAGAGACAGTGCAAATGCAAAGCACAGGTATCTTTGCTTCGTTTTTTACCTGTTTTCTGGAAAATAGCCCAAAAACGGCCAATCAACCTCCACTTATATGGAAAGAAGATTTTTCAACTTCCCCCTGGTTCTTCTCTTCTTGCTGTTGTCTTTCTCTGCGGAGGCGCAGAAGAGAAACCGTTCTCGCAAAAATCTACCAGCCCAGCCTAAACTGGTAGTGGGGATTGTGGTGGACCAGATGCGCTATGACTACCTGTACCGCTATTGGAGCAAATACTCTAATGACGGCTTCAAACGGCTGTTGCGCGAAGGCTTCAATTTCAAAAACAACCATTACAACTACGTGCCCACGTACACGGGACCGGGCCACGCGTCTATCTACACAGGCACCACGCCCGCTATGCACGGCATTGTAGGCAATGATTGGTACAACAGAACTACGGGTAAGAACATCTACTGCGCCGAGGATAAGACGGTACAGTCAGTAGGCTCTACTTCCGCCGCCGGGCAGATGTCGCCGGTGAACATGATTTCTACCACCATCACGGACGAGCTAAAACTGGCCACTAACCAGAAGAGCAAAGTGATTGGCTTGAGCCTGAAGGACCGTGGGTCCATTCTGCCGGCCGGACATGCCGCCAACGCTGCTTATTGGTTTGACGGCACTAACGGCAACATGATCACCAGCACCTATTACATGCAGGAATTGCCAACCTGGGTGCAGGCCTTCAACAACCGCAAGTTAGCTGACCAATACCTAAGCCAGCCGTGGACGACGTTGTTGCCTATAGAACAATACACCGAAAGTACCGCTGATGACCAGCTGTTTGAAGGATTGTTCACCGGTGAGAAGAAACCGGTTTTCCCGCATAATTTACCAGAACTGCGCGGCAAGAATTTTGATTTGCTGCGGGCGGTGCCCTTCGGGAATACTTACACCAAGGACTTCGCCATTGAGGCCATTAAAGCTGAAAATCTAGGGAAAGGACAAGTAACAGATTTTCTGGCTATGAGCTTCTCTTCGCCAGATTACATTGGTCACCAATACGGTCCAAATTCCATTGAGGTAGAAGACAACTATTTGCGTTTGGACAAGGACTTAGCTGATTTCCTCAAGTTCCTGGACGGTCACCTAGGCAAGGAGAATGTGCTCATCTTCTTAACGGCAGACCATGGCGCGGCCCACAACCCTAATTATCTGAAGAGCCTGCGTATTCCGGCGGGTACCACGGGCGGCGCTGTGATGACAGACTCTCTTAAGAAGCATTTGAATCAGAAATTTGGCGCGGCAGAATGGGTGTCCAGCTTCTTTAACCAGCAAGTGTACCTGAACCACGCGGTCATTGAGAGCAAGAAAGTAGACTTAATAGCCATTCAGGAAGAAACTGCAAGATTTATGCAGCGTTTCCCGGGTGTTTTACGTTGTATCACCTCTGATGCCCTCATGAAGTCTCATTGGGAGAGCGGCGTAGGCATGCTGGTAGAGAACGGCTATATGCCTTACCGCTCAGGTGATGTGATGGTGATGCTGCAGCCCGGCTGGTATGAAGGCTACGGACGCGGCGAACCGAAAGGCACCACCCACGGAAGTCCCTGGGCCTATGACACCCATGTGCCGCTGCTGTGGTACGGCTGGCAGATACCGGCGGGTGAGAGTTCCCAGAGAAGCCAAATCACAGACATTGCCCCAAGCCTGGCCAACTGGCTGAACATTCAAGAGCCCAACGGCACCACCGGAAAAGCCTTACAGCAATACATGCAGAAATAATCTGTTTCTGCGCAAAACGATAAAAATAGAATAGAATTTAAAGTACATATGTTAGAAACCTCAAAAAAAACAGCCAGCAACCCTTGGCATGATGTTGAATACGGCGATCAAGCGCCAGCAGTAGTAACCGGTATCATTGAAATCCCGAAGGGATCCAAAGCAAAATACGAGTTAGACAAAGAAAGCGGCCTTTTGAAACTGGACCGCGTGTTGTTCTCAGCGGTGCATTATCCGGCCAACTATGGCTTCATTCCGCAGACCTACTGTGATGACAAAGACCCTTTGGACATCCTGGTGCTCTGCTCTATTGACGTGGCTCCTATGTGCCTTATTGATGCCAAGGTGATTGGTGTGATGCAGATGATTGACAACAACGAGGAAGATGACAAGATCATCGCCGTGGCTGCCAATGACATGTCTGTGAAGCACATCAATGACATCTCTGAGTTGCCGCCGCACACCTTGCTAGAGATTCAGCGTTTCTTTGAAGACTACAAGAAGCTGGAGAACAAGCAAGTAGTGGTAGAGAACTTCCTAGGCCGTGAAGACGCTTACAGAATCATTGAAGACAGCATCAAGCTCTACAATGACACCTTCCGCAACGACGCGTAATTTGTAAGTACTCATCAAAAGCGCCGCTTCCTGCAAAGGGAGCGGCGCTTTCGTTTTTAGCCAGTTTTCCAGAAAAGAGGCCAAAAACGAAAGAGATTTTTGAACATGTTGTCAGGTTTCTCATCTGCAACGTATCTTGCCATACGGACTCATTCTTGCCGTAACCAGATCAATGCGCCTCCTTCAGAAAATTCTGGATTTCTTCTTGTTCAGTAACTTTTTCATTGCCATCTGCGCAACGGCGTTGGTATGGGAGACCTATTTGCTCAACGGCATGCCCATCTCTGTGAGGTTAGGGGTGATGGCGTTCTTTGCCACGCTGTTTGTCTACAACGCAGACAGCCTCTTGCCCTACAAGTTCAACCAGGACGTGCCGCTCACGCCGCGCATGGCCTGGGTGCAGAAAAATAGATTGGTCTTGATGGCCATTGCCGCCACCAGCGCCATGTGCGTATTTACGTTGTATTGGACCGCCGCCTTTGAGTTGAGCTTCTGGTTTATGCTGCACTTGGCGGTGGTGGCGGGCGTATATTCCATCCCCGTGTTGCCAGACCGAGAAGGCTATATTCCGCTGCGCGATGTTCCCTTATTAAAGGTATTTCTTATTGCCTACGTCTGGTCTGCCATCACGGTGCAATTGCCGCAGATGGAAGCCGGCCGCGACCTGTTTGCCGCGGACAGTCTTATCCTGTTTGTGCGCCGCTTCCTGTTCATCTTTGCCTTGACGCTGGTATTTGACATCAGGGACATGCAGAAGGATAAACTGACGGGGACGGTGACGTTTCCGGGGATGTGGGGAATTGCCAGAACCAAACGTCTGGCGCTGATGGCCTTGCTGCTTTTCGCCCTGCTTTTGCCCGCAAGCGTTAGCTGGCCGGTGCGCATTGCCTTGGGGCTATCTGCGGTTGCGGCTGCCTGGGTAGTATGGAACGCCCATGAGAAACGGTCTTATTACTACTTCCTGATTCTAGCCGATGGCATGATGCTGCTGCAGTTTCTGCTGGTCTGGCTTTTGATTTGACTTTCCTGCACAATAAATCGTTTTTGGCCTGGTTTCCAGAAAACAAGCCAAAAATGCGTTTCAATCTCAGGACGCCTGCAAGGCTAGAAAGGCTTTCCCCAGAAAAGCAGTAAGGTCTGAGGCAACCAAAGAAGCCTGTCCCATTTCCTGCGCAGCCAAGTCCCCGGCCAAGCCATGCAGATAGACGCCCAACAGGCATGTTTCTAAGGCGGTGTAGCCTTGGGCCCGCAAAGACGTGAGGATGCCTGTGAGCACGTCGCCAGAGCCCCCGGTGGCCATGCCCGGGTTACCGGTGCTATTGAAGTAGAACTCACCGGTAGGCGTGCCCACGCAACTATGCGCCCCTTTCAAAACCACGTAACATTTATGTTCATGACAGAAACTCTGGAGCAGCTGCAGTCTATGGAAATCATCCGTGGCGGGGCCAGCCAAACGTTCAAATTCCTTTAGGTGCGGGGTTAAAATGCTTCCTTCGGGTAGGGTTCTGAGCAGCGTACGGTCGGCGGCCAATAGATTGAGGGCATCGGCATCCAAGACCAGCGGCGGAAGATGGTGTCTAAACAATACCTCCAGCGCTAGTCGGGTGTCTTCTGCCTGTCCCAGGCCGGGGCCAATGCCCAAGCACGCATAGGCGTCTGGCTGACCGGTAAACCGCGTGAAGTGCAGGTCATGGGCGTCTGTGAGGGCCATGGCTTCGGGTACGGCGGTTTGTACAATGCTATAGCCCACCTGCGGAACCTGCACGGTCAACAATCCCACGCCAGCCCGCAAGGCCGCCTTTGCAGCCAGGATAAGCGCTCCCAGTTTACCGTAGCTTCCGCCAATAATCAGGGCGTGGCCATAAGTGCCTTTGTGGGCATATTTCTGGCGTGGCTTAAGAATGGTCTTTACAAAAGCGGGCGTGAGAAATTGATAAGGTGAAGAAACCTCCTGTAAAAAGGCTGGGTGGAGGCCAATGGGCACCACATGCCATTTGCCCACATATATGCCCGAAGAAGGCAAAAGGAACGATAATTTGGGCTGTTCAAACGTGACGGTGTGCGTGGCATGTACCACGGCATTGTCTTGCAGCAAACCTTCATCGGCAAAAAGCCCCGAAGGGATGTCCACGGAGATAACGGTGCCGCCAAACTGATTCATCTTCTCCACCACCTGCGCATAAATTCCGTGCAAAGGCCTAGACAAGCCAGACCCAAACAACGCATCCAGCAGAACGGTATCAGATGATACATTAGGCAAATCTTCTATGGATTGGATGGAGTGCTGGGGAATTTCCTTCGGAAGCCGTTTTAAGTTTTGGCTGAAATCCTCAGATTTGGTCTGACCGGCCTCTTCCACCAGAAACACCTGCACGTTATAGCCGCTGTTGTGCAGAAGCCTGGCCGCCGCCAGTCCGTCTCCGCCGTTGTTGCCCGGTCCGCAGAAGATTGCAAACGGCACCGCTGGAGAATACCTGGCCGTTAGCCATTTCACCAATGCCCCCGATGCTCTTTCCATCAAGTCCAGGGAAGTGATAGGCTCATGCTGAATGGTGTAGGCATCAGCGGAGCGGGTTTGGGCGGCGGAAAGGATTTTCATAATGAATTGTTGATTGTCAATTGCTGGGAAGAGTAGAGGTTATGTACCTTATTCTACGTGCAGAAAAAAGCATGGTGCTGGAGAAAAGGCATATAGAAAGAGAGTCGTCTTGAATGCTTCTATTAATACGCTTCTTAGACGAAGAACTGATGGAAGTACGCCCATGATTAGTTTAGGCGTAGCCCATTGCTAGTGCCCACCTCCATTCTAGCCGCCGTTGTTGGTATTGTCCCAACAACCCTATCAGCCTCTCTCAACCCAAGTCCTTTCCCAACTCCAGTAAAAGAAGAAATCCGTTTTCGGGCTGTTTTCACCAAACTAGCCCAAAAACGGATTTTTTCTTCTGATTGCCTTCTTTTACAATCAGCTATCAATAATTAATAATCAATTAAAACTTTACGGCCAGCCCCATGCCCATTTCGCCGTTGGGTAAGACGGTGGGTGCCAGCGTCGCATTAAGGCCTTTGTTTCTGGCAAACTTGTCATGAAGCCAATAGACCGTGTTTACAGATAGGATTCCAATTCCGGCGCCGGCCAGTACGTCAGACATCCAGTGCTCATTGTTCAAGACGCGCATCACGCCTGTGGCAGAGGCAATGGTGTAACTGCCCACGCTTATCCAAGGGCTCTTGTCTCTGAACTCTTTGTCTGCAATGGTGGCAATGGTAAAGGCGTAGGCCGTATGCCCCGAAGGGAACGCCCGTGGCAAACCATTGGGCCGGGTCTGGTTAGACAAAATTTTAGTAGGATAGACAATGGCCGTTGTTAGAGCTCCCGAGGCCAGTAGCAAACCGGTCTGGCGCCTAATGTCATGCTTGTTCTGCGAGGAGAACAGGTTGAACCCATACAGCCCTACAATAGGCACGAAGAAAAGGTAATCATCTACCTTAGTACTGAACCTGGGGAATTCTGTTCGGGCGTCATTCTTGGCGTCATAGCTGCTGTAGAAACCGTTGTCTTTGATGGTATAGATACCAGCCGCCACCAAGACAGCCGATGGCAGAACCGCCTTCTTCAAAAACTGTCTATTGCTACGCTTCTGCTCTATTTTATGAAGAGAGTCTGTCCTGGTGAGGATAGAAACAGAAGAACTAGAAAGTTCAACGGGCGGGGTCACCTGCTGCGCCTGCACATTGCCCAAAAGGCTCAAGGACAGGAGCGGGACCGCTACATATTTTCTGAGATTCAAACGCTTCTTGATTTTTGGTGAAACAGAGACATAACGCACAAGCCAACAAGAGAATTCACAAAAGTAATCCCAAATTTGTTTAAGCGGTGCGCAAGCTACTGAATTAGAAAGGAATAGAATCATTTTTGGCCTGTTTCTCAGAAAATAGAAGGAAAACAGAAAGCATTCTTTACATCGTCACAAATAGAGATGGGAATAAGGTCTTGTGCTGGAGGTGGCAATGCAGCTGGCAGAACCTTGAAATTTATGCAGTGTTATGTGGCGTAGTTTTATAGCTCTATTCTCGCTTTTTTGCCGTCCATAACTCCCTCTGCATAAATCTTTCCTTTCTTATGCTCTATGGAGAGCAAGTCAAACCCATTCTTGATTTTTCTTTGCCCTGTCGTATCAATAACGTACCACTTGCCATCTCTCTCTATCTGGCCATGGTACCATTTGAACTCTGATATGCCGCTTCGGCTGAAAGATGAGAAAAGTTTACCTTTGTAATCAATAAAAGCATATTGATTGCCTTTTCCGACAACGGAGACGCCGTTCTTGAATCCCCAAACTGTATCAAATGGGATGGCGGAAATCAACTCCTCCTTTTTATTAATCATGTAATATTTTCCTTTTATCTCCACAACAGCAGTTCCCCTGTAAAATGGAACGGCATGTTTGAACTTAGGCTTAATCAGCCAATTTCCTGTGGTATCGACATATCCATACAAAGAGTCTTTAAGCACCAAGGCGGAATAGTCATCCACTAAAACATAATCGAACTGTGGCCTGAACAGCACTTTGCCAGTTGCATTAATAAGACCGTATTTGTTGAATTTGTAATCATTGTATTCCCTTTTGCCTCCTGAATCTACCAAGATGAACCCGTATTCTTGCCAGTCTTGGATATAGTCGAACTGGGCCGGCAGAATGATATTACCTATGGAGTCAGAAAGTCCTTCCTTTCCCTTTTCCTCATAGATATAGACCGTCTCTTTTATCTCGCCGATTGGACGCATTGCTACATCTTCCTGGCTTGGCGCTTTACAGGAGACGATAAAGTAAAGAAGTAAATATAGGACCCTCCTCATTCTTTTTTATGTCATGTACTTAAGTGATAAACTGAATTAAGAGGTGCGCCATAGTTATCACCTATCTAACTCACCCAAGACAATGTCCACTGAACCTACAATGGCGATGAGGTCAGAGACCATACAGCCTTTGCTGATTTCATGCAACACAGAAAGGTTAGAGAAACACGGTGAACGGCCTTTGCACCGGAACGGCACATCGGTGCGACCGGTGGTTCTAAAGAAGTAGCCTAATTCACCACGCGGGGTTTCTGCCCTGAAGTAGAAGTCCTGTGCCGCCGGTCGTATCTTTTTGGGGCATAGGGCCTGCGGGTCGAAGTCTGGGGTGCGTTTGTGGTCTCCTTCTAGTTGGTCCAAACACTGAGAGATGATTTTGATGCTCTCATGGCATTCCTGCGCGCGCACGTAATTCCGGTCCCAGCAATCACCCACGGCGCCGGCCAAGCCCTGCCCAATGGGAATGTCAAAGTCCAGCTCTGGATAGACAGAATAACCGTCCACCCGTCGCAAATCAAACCGAAGGCCAGACCCACGGAGCAAAGGGCCCGAGCACCCGTAGTTGATAGCCACGTCCAGCGGCAGAGTGCCCACGTTGGCGGTGCGGTCAATGAATATTTTATTCTGAAGCAGAAGTGTGTCTAGTTCTGTGAGTTTGGGCAGGAGGTACATGATGAATTCGCGGCAGCGCTGTTCAAAGCCCACAGGCAGGTCATAGTACAGACCGCCAATCCAGATGTAGTTGTAGAGCATGCGCGCGCCCGTCACCCACTCCAGCAGGCGCTGGATGTGCTCACGGTCGCGCAACAGCCACAGGAACGGAGTGAAGGCGCCAATGTCAATGGCATAGGTGCCAATGGCCAGAAAATGCGAGGCAATGCGGTTGAGCTCTGCTACCAGCACGCGTATGTATTCCACACGTTTGGGCAGTTGTCCGTCCAGACCCAGCATCTTCTCCACAGCCATGCACCAGACGTGCTCAGAGTTCATGGCGGCTAGATAGTCCATGCGGTCCACGTACGGAATGGTCTGGTGGTAGGCCAGGGCCTCGGCGTGTTTCTCAAAACAGCGGTGCAGGTAGCCAATGTGCGGCACCACCTCCACCACCAGCTCGCCGTCCGTGACCACCTCCAGCCTCAGAACGCCGTGCGTGGCCGGGTGCTGGGGGCCCATGTTCAAGAGCAGTTCGCCGTGTTGCAGGCCGTCTACGTCAAACTTGTTGGGTTCAGACTGAAGCAGGTACTCTGTGTAGCGCGTGGTGGTGGCCAAAGGGAATTAGTGATTTTAGGCTAATTTCTGGAAAACAAGGCAAAAACGGAAACAGCTAGTTCACCGAGCGTGCCTGGGTGACCAGCCGTTCAATGTCATCATCCGTGTTAATCTTCCGGTCCTTGCCCGCCGATGTCAGTTTAAAGCCTAGGTTAGGCAACATAGGTTGATATACCACGCGATTGCCCCAGCTGTCATAGGTGTTGTTTCTAATCATCGGGTCATTGGCTACTACCTCATTTAAGTGCGCCGGAAGCATAGCCCGTGTTTGGTAATACTGGGCAATCTGTCCGCTTAGGCGGTTTAGTTTGAGCGAGGTGTTTCGTTCTTTGACCATGTTGTAAGTCAAAGCGTAGACTAACAACATCAGCACAAAGCCGCCTACTAGTACAATCATGGCCAGGCGAATGACGGGTCCCAAGGTTCTTGTGAAGCTGTTCCAAAAGCCACGTCGGCCTTCAAAGTTGTTTCTGGTTCTCACGCCAAACAGCAGGGCCAGAAAATCGAATATATTTCTAATCTTTCTCATGAGGGTAGATTCCAATCGTTTTTAACACCGTTCTCTTCATTGTGCCGGTCATAAGGCACCTTGATGCCATGGTAGGTGGCCGGCCACACGTAATCTTTCCTGAGCGGATGTCCTTCCCAGTCGGCCGCGCACAGAATGCGCCGCAGGTCTGGGTGGTCTGGAAACGAGACGCCCACCAAATCATAGACTTCGCGCTCATGCCAATCCGCTGACCGCCACACATGGCTCACCGTGGGGACGGCGGGCAGGTGCTGGTCGGGTAGATTGCGGGGTACCTGTACCTTTAACGCAAAATGATGGTTGTACGGGATGGAGTAGAGGTGATAAATTACTTCCAGGGTGCCCGCCTCTGGTCCGTTGTCTACGCCCGTGAGGCAGGAGAGGAAGTCAAAATAGGTCTGCTCCTGGTCATGCAGAAACTCCGCCACCTCGGGCAAGGCCCACACGGCCACCAACGCATAACTCTGCAAAGGATGCATCTCTTCGCCCAAAATCATGTTTGGCCCGAACCGGGAAAGAAGCAAGTCTTTGATTTCTGCGAAGGTCATGTAACAACAGTTATTTGAAGACGAACATAGGACAAGTGGCGCTGTTATTATGAACTCTGGTGATGATAGTATCTTTTTTAATGATTCTGTAGGTGAGTTCGCTTGCGTTCTTAATAATTGAATCGCCTATTTCAAATTGTTGAAACTCTAGAGTATCTGTAGTGGAGTAATAATATCCTTCATTTAAACTGTTTGCGGCTTGCACTGATAGAATGTACTTTCTACTTGGATTAGGGTATTTGGCACTAACCACTCCCCTAAATGAGATTTCCCTAGTACAAGCTTCTTTCTGTGACTGCGAAAAGAACATACTGTTATACCTGCATTGAAAACAGATAAATATTAAGAGGAATATAATTCCAAACAGGGCTGATTTTTCTGTGGAGTTCATCCTTTAGCTTCCTCTTGGTCCAATAACCTCAAAACGGCCCTAGGCGCGGTGATACTTTCCTTTCTAATGAGTTCCTGCAGTTTCAGGAAGCCGCCAATCAGGGCCTCGGGACGGGGCGGACAGCCGGGCACGTAGACGTCTACCGGAATGATGCGGTCCACGCCTTTGACCACGTGGTAGCCGTGCTCCCAGTACGGACCGCCGCAGTTAGAGCAGGAACCCATGGAGATGACGTAGCGCGGCTCGGGCATCTGTTCGTAGAGGCGGCGTATGCGGTCGGCCATTTTAAAAGTGACAGTGCCGGCCACAATCATGACGTCGCTCTGGCGCGGCGAGGGCCGGGGCAGAATCCCAAACCTATCCATGTCATAGTTAGACCCATACGCGCCCATCATCTCAATAGCGCAACACGCCAGACCAAACCCCATAGGCCACAACGCCGACAGCCTGGCCCAGTTGAGCAGGTCATCCAGTTTGGCGATGAGGACGCCGCCTTCGCCGGTTTTGTCTGTGGGGAGCATAGGTGCGTTTTTGGGTTGTTTTGATGAAAATAGGCTAAAAACGGTTGGGTCTATTTTTTATATCTGTCATTCACCTGCTGGTACAAATCGCCCGGAATCTTAGACCGGCTTTTAGGCACTACCGGTTTGGGCTTAATCCAATCTAAATGGCCTTTCACCCAGGCATAGGCCAGGCCCAAGGCCAGCACCAATACAAAGAAGAACATCTCGGCCACCGCAAACCACCCCCAGGTGCCATTAGAAGCGTCTATCAGTTTTTTGTCGCCAAAGACCACTGCCCAGGGGAAGAGGAAGACCAACTCCACCTCAAACAGCAGAAACACCAGGGCAATGACGTAGAACCTGGGGTTAAAAGCGCCCCAGGCGTTGCCTAGGGCCTCCTCACCAGATTCATAGGTGGCCAGCTTCTCTGTGTTGGGGTTGTTGGGCCGCAGCAGTCTGCTGGTAAAAAGCCCGAGCGCCACAAACACCACTCCGCCAATCAGGAAGAGCAGAATCACTCCGAAGTCTGAGAAATATGCGCTTTTTGTCATGAGCTACAGGCCTATACAAAACTAACCCATTTCTTTAAAAGTCTAGTGTAAATATACTGGGCGGGGCCGAGCGCAACCTTTTTTTGGAGCCGCGGTTAAGAAAGCTTAGTTCATTCATCATATTCATTTTACGGATTCTCTATGCTGACAGGAGTTGTCAACGCCCCCGAAATAAACACCAAGCACGGCTGGCTCAACACAGACCGCTCCTATACCTTAAAAGACTTCAGGGGGAAGATTGTGCTGCTGGACTTCTGGACCTACGGCTGTATCAACTGCCAGCACCTCATGCCAGACCTGCACCGCCTGGAGAAGGAATACCCCCAGGAACTGGTCATCATTGGCGTGCACTCGGCTAAGTTTGAGGCAGAGAAAAGCCACGAAGCCATCAAGCAGGCCATCCTCAAGTTCGGGATTACGCATCCTGTGGTGAACGACGCCGATTTTGAAGTATGGAAGCATTACGCTGTCAACGCCTGGCCCACCGTGGTCCTCATTGACCCCAACGGCAAGGTGATTGGGCAGAAACCCGGCGAAGGCATTTATGACACCATCAAACCGCACCTGGACCAATTGATAAAGGACTTCGGGGACAGAATTAACCGCGAGCCGTTTCCCTTTACCCAAGAGCAAGCCGCCAGGCAGGTCCTCAATTTCCCGTCCAAGCTCATCGCAGACCCAGAAGGCAACCTGTATCTGTCAGACAGCGGTCATAACCGTATTCTCAAGCTTTCAACGTCGGGGCAAATACTAGAAGAAATTGGCAACGGTGATGCTGGATTCACGGATGGTTCTTACGCGCAGGCCACGTTCAATGAGCCGCACGGCCTGGCTTTGCACGGGCAGACGCTGTACGTGGCAGACGCCAAGAACAACGCCATCAGGGTCGTCAACCTTGAGACGAAAGAAGTGGCCACGGTAGCCGGCACCGGCGAACTGAGTTATTACTTCTTTGACGACCAACTGGGCGCGCCCGTCAACCCCAACAGCCCCTGGGATTTACTCTTGGACGGTAACCAACTCTACATCGCCAGCGCCGGCAACCACCAGATTCTGCGCATGGACCTGCAGACAAAGCACGTGCTAAGATTTGCCGGCACCGGCCGCGAGGCCCTGGCAGACGGTTCTCTGCGCGAAGCCGCCTTTAACCAGCCCAGCGGCCTGGCCCTGAATGGCCGCACCCTGTACATCGCAGACCCCGAGGCCAGCGCCATAAGAGCGTTGGATTTAGACAAAGCCGCTGTCTCTACCCTGATTGGCCGCGGTCTCTTTGAGTTCGGTGATGAGGACGGCTATTTTGACGAGGCCTACCTCCAGCACTGCATGGGCCTCACCTTCCACAACGGCCTGCTCTATGTGGCGGACACCTACAACGGCAAAGTCAAAGTGCTAGACCTAGAGAAAGAGCAAATCCACACCGTGCTGGACGGCCTGCAGGAACCCAATGACGTCCTCGTGCACCAAGGCTATCTATGGGTCACCAATACCAATGCCCATCAGCTGGTGAAAGTAAACCTAGAGACCGGAGAGCAGGAAGTAGTGGAGGTGAAGGGATAAGTTTTCATGTAATGCGAAATGCGTTTTTGGCCTGCTTTCTGAAAAGCAGGCCAAAAACGCATTTTTGTTTTCCAGCCAATACCGGTAAATGATAGAAAATCATCCATCTTCACTTTGAGGAGGCTGAAAGGCTAAAGCACCAAACTCATCCAATCACCAGCCCCAACCTAGACCCAACTGATTTCCTGATGGATTACAAAGACTATACCCTTAAAGCTGTATCAAAAGACCTTGAAGCGGTGAAGGAGCGGCTTGTAAGAATGGAGGCAAAATTTGTGGGGCTTGACCGGCAGGTGGACACGTATTTTGACACACCGCAAGGAAAGCTCAAACTGCGGCAAGGGACCATTGAGAACCTCATCACCCACTATGAGCGGGTAGTAGAAAACGGGGTAGAAAGGACCATCGTCTACCGGTATGACCAACACCCGACTGAAGAGGAGATGGAGGAACTCAGAGCCAAGCATAGACAGATAGCCGTGGTCCTGAAAAACAGGGAGATTTATACACTAGCGAACATCAAAATTCACCTGGACACCCTGCCCAACCAACAGCGGTTCATAGAGATTGAAGCCATGGACCTAACCAACGCCTTCACCAAGGATGAGCTGAAGGACCAGTGCCTGGCCATGAAATCAAAACTGGGAATACAAGATGAGGACTTGGTGAAAACTGGATATTTAGCAAAGTAGTTGAAAGATATGATTAAGTTTTAGCAACTTTAGATACTAGTTAAAAGGCTGTTTTATTTGAATAACTAATGAATATTAATGCTAGTAAGAAGAAAAATCGCCTATCTGCCAATCTTAGGATATATGTTTTTGCCTGTATAGGCTTTACTATCTTAATCTTTTCAACTGGGTGTGTTCAGAAAGATGAGAATAACAAGTTGCCCAATACGTATGCTTATGAAACTGAAATAACAGATACTTTGCTGTTACAGTCTATTAAAGCTTATTTTAAGGAGAATAAGCTGAAGCATAAAGAAGTAATTGTCTTTCTCACAATAAGGAGGTCTGGAGAGAGATACAATTATTATCTAACTCACTCATATAACAGCATAGACAAGGCAGAAGCAAAGCCCATTTTATTTGCTGTGGTTGACTCTTATATTGTCCTATTATATGGAGGTGTTGAGCAGGTTATTGCTCATGATGGTCCTTTTAAGGAAGTTCAAGCCTACATGAAAGAAAACGGATACAAGCAAACTCAAGACTATCTGTTAGAACATTATTTAGCTTGGCGAATCACTAAAGATTGTGATGGTAAAATCTCAAAAGAAGTAGATAATTATTTTTTTGATGATATTCCTTGTGGGTACTCTATCAAGCTTACTGAGCAAAAAAGTTTAGTCTTACAAAAAGATAAGTAAAGAAGGCGGATAATGGTCTTAGAGAAGTCTTTGCATCTTTAACTTATCCAAAAGAACTAGAACCGCCGACCTCTTTCACACCACCAAACTCAAAGGCTGTCCGGCGCTTTCCTTTACTCTTAGGGCCTGTTGCAGATGGCGTTGCTCATGCAGTACCACAAACTCTAGCGCCTCGCCTAGGCGTAGTTTCAAAAGCTGAAAGAACTCCACCGGCACGACTTTCCTGTTTAAATCCACAGAGGTAGATTCCTTAAGTAATTGCAGAAGCGTGTCTTGGTGTTGCAAAAACTCGTCTAAAACTGCCTTAGTAAGTTGACTGTTCTGCGGGTTCATGCGAGCAATGGTCTTGTGCTTTTTAGCGCTTTCTGGGTTTACCATCTCCAGAGACTTCTTCCCGAACCAGGAGTACCTTACGACCTGGGCAGAAGCAGAGGCCGGCGCATGGGAAATGGCTTTGGCAAAGGCGGGCAGGTAGAAGCGGCTGTAGCGGTTCAGGTGCTCCAGGCATTCCAGAATGCTCCAGCTGCCGGCTTGCGGTTTGAAGTTGAGGGCGGCGGCCTCCAAAGAAGAGAATTCTGTTTGGGCAGTGATTTTGATGTGCTGGAAGCGGTCCTGCAAGTGGGTGAGAAAGGTCTTCGTTTCCATAGCGATTTCTTTTTTTACCAAAGGTATAGGGCCGGTTCTCCTGAATCCTTGATGCAAATCAATATCTCCGGATGCGGCTCAGGGTCTCTGGGGTCATCCGCAGGTAGGAGGCAATGTACTTTAAGGGCACCAGTTGGAAGATATGCGGGCTTCGGGCCAACAGGCGGTCCAGGCGCTGCTGCGGGTCTAGCAATTGTAGGTCTATCTCGCGCTCCATCTTGCCAATGAGGGCTTTCTCCAGTTCATGCCGCCAGAATTTGCCAAACACCGGCCGCTCCTCCTGCAAGGCGTAGAAATCTGCCCTGGAAATGGCCAGCAGCTCACTTTTCTTCAGGGCCTGGATGCAGTAGGTAGAAGGCGTCTGCGTGACCAAAGACGGAAAGGCGGTAATCAACGTATTAGGATAGGCGAAGCCCACGCAGATATCCTCCTCGGGCGTTGGATAGTAGAGCCTGAACGCGCCGCTTAGCACAAAGTACAGATTGTGCTCCACCTGGCCTTCATGGATGAGAAAGTCGTTGCGCTTCACGTGCATCTGCTTGTTCCAGAGGGGCACAAAGGCGGCCACGTCCTCAGGCGTGAAATAAGGAACTTGGCGTAAGAGCTTGGCCAGCATAGGCAAGGTTGTTTTTGGGCTGAAATCCAGAAAACAGGCAAAAAACGACGCCAGAACTAGTGCCAGCGGTATTTCGCTTCTGCTAGGGGCGGGAGAAGAGCAGAATCTGTTTTTCTTTCCGTAAATTTAAAGGCTAAACGCACGTGCGCAAGCTTGCAGATAGACCATAGTTCGTCCTGAAGCGCGCATACCCACCACTGATTTTTGGTCTTACTAATATGGCATTACTATTTAACGATTTCGCGAGCTGGGGAAAACATTGCGCCGAAACCGGCGAACCGCTCTGGCAGGCCGTCCTCACCTATGAGGTGGAGCAGAAGGGCCGCACCGAGGACGTGATTTGGGACGGTCTGGCCCGCGCCTATGACGTCATGCGCGACGCCGTGCACACCGGCTTAACGGATGACATGACCTCGCGCTCCGGCATGATAAACAACGGCGCCAAGAAAGTGGCCGCCGCCCCGGTGACCGTCTTGTCCCCTGAGTTTCAGATGCTGATAAGCCGCGCGCTGGGTGCCAAGGAGGTGAACTCCTGCATGGGCCGCGTGGTGGCCGCTCCCACGGCGGGTGCCTCCGGTATCCTGCCCGGCATCCTCACCACCATCCAGGACCTGCACAAACTAGACGACCGCAAAATCCACGAGGGCCTTTTAATTGCCGCCGGCATTGCCCTCATCATTGAAACTAACGCCTCTCTGGCCGGCGCCGTGGGCGGTTGCCAGGCCGAGACGGGCAGCGCCGCCGCCATGGGCGCGGGCGCCATTGTCTACTGCCTGGGCGGAAACGTGGACCAGACCTTCGCGGCGGTGGCCGTGACCATCCAGTGCATGTTGGGCTTGATTTGTGACCCGGTAGCCGGTTTGGTGGAGGTGCCCTGCGTGGTGCGCAACGCTAGCGCCGCCGCCATTGCCTTCTCCAGCGCCCAGATTGCCATTGCCGGCGTCAATCCGGTTATTCCGGTAGACCAGTGCGTGATGGCTTTGGGTGAGGTAGGCCAGAGCATGGAAACCAAGTACAAAGAAACCGCGCTAGGAGGCCTCGCCAACACGCCCAAGGGAAGAGAGATAGAGAACATGGTGCTGGTGCAGGACGTAGAAATCCTTCCAGACGAAGACTAGAACTTAGTCGCGAGTCTGGATTGTAGTTAAACCGATAATACAGAACCGTCCCGTTTTTGGCCTGAATTTGTGAAATCAGGCCAAAAACGGGACGGTTCTGTATTAATGATATCCGCACTTTAAATGACTCGCGACTCTAGACTCAACACTCGCAACTCAATAATTAGGAATATCCTCTACATCTCGCTTAGTTAGAAGCAGGCCCAGCATCATTAAGAGACTTGTCAGAATCACCACAAAGAACAATACGCCTTCGCCCAAGCCTGTAATGGAATATTGAGGTGGGATGCTGTAAAACAGCAGGATGGTGATGAGCCCCCTGGGCGCAATGAACAATTCTGGGATAAGCGGCGTGCGGGCCACGTACTGCAAGTATAAGAAGCGCACCAACAGGGTGATGGAGAAAATAGTAAAGCCCAAGACCCAGACATCCAGGCTGTACAAGTCCTCCAACTGAATGGAAAACCCAAAGAGCAGGAAGAAAAACGTCCTGATGACAAAGGCAGACTCACCGTTGATTTGTTTCAGTTGCTTAAGCTCTGCGCTCAGGTTGCCCAAGTGCAGGTAGTTGGCCATCCTGCCTTTCACAAACAGCGCCGCGTTGTTGAGCATCAGGCCGAAGACCAAGACCATCAAAAGAGAGGAAAGGTGCATCTTCTTGCCAATGGAGTAGAGCAGAATCAGGAGCGCAATAATGAGGAAGAACTTGATGTGCGTTTTAATCTTATCCAGAAAGAACAGCAGAATAAGGCAGCAGACTATGGAGATGGCCAGAATGGTGAAGATGTCAACACCCAGCCCTACAAAAGAGCCGAACCCAATCTGCTCATTCTGGATGGCAAAGTTAAACAGCATAATGCCAATGATGTCTGAGAAAGTGGCCTCATAGACAATGAATTCGCGCTTTTCTGGCGTAAGGTTAGACACGCTGGGGATGGCAATGGCACTGCTGATTACCGCCAAGGGAATGGCATTGATGAAGGCCACCTTGTAGCCTACCTCTAACCAATAATGCACAAAGAGGGCAATAAGCGCGGCTGTAATAAGAAGCGTTAATGTGGCCGTGATAAGGGATTTACGGATGACCGGCAGTTTCTCTTTGGACAGCTCCAAGTCCAGTGCGCCTTCCAATACAATTAAGATGAGGCCTATGATGCCAAACAGCTCTAAGATGTTACGCAGCGGTGGGGTGCTCACGCCAAAATACGTGCCGGCCAGTTGCAGTAAAATGCCGGTGGTGAGCAGCATAATAACAGACGGTACCTTGCTGCGCTTGGACAAAACATCAAACAGATAGGAGACCACTACCAGGCCACTCAGGATAATCAGGAAGGTATATACGTCTAGAATCATTCAGTAGGTTTTAGGTGAAGGCACGCACTGGCGGCCTAAAGGATAAAGAAGATACGGAATGGTTTCCAAATTCAATGAAAATCAGCGCAGGAATAGGGGGAAACCGGCAGACAACGGTCTATTAGTTAGTACGCACCAAAGGCAGAATTATTAAACAAACCCCTGCCATAAGGCACTTGCCCGTGCGCCAGCTCCTCCGTTTTTAGCCTGTTTTTCCCAAACCAACCCAAAACTATGAAATCAAAGTCTCGCCTTCGGGCTGTTTTAGCGGGCGCGCTGCCCTTGTTTTTGCTGACCGTAAGCGCCTGCTCGGTGCCAGACATGCAGGTAAGCCAGAGTTTCGCGGAGAAGGCCACGGTGCTGCCGGTTGAGGGCCGTCCGCTGGTGCGCATGTCCATAGGCAAGGAGAAGGGCTTCCAATTTGGGCAGTACCAGTTGCGCGACATTCAAAGAGGCTGGACCAGAAAGACAGAGCCAGACGCCTTCTGGCTCAAAGTGTCAGATGCCTACCAGAAATACACCTTCGCGGTGAAGGACACGGCCCGGCAGAAAACCTGGCCGGTGCAGGCGGCGGCCTTGCACAGCTCCACTGCCCTGGAGGCCGAGGGTCTCTCCATTTCTCTGGACAAACAGCGCGAGTTCCTGCAGGCAGAGTTCACCTCGCCGGAGAGTGGTGTCTGGCAACTGGCGCTGGCCGACCCCGGCACCTACATAGAGCGCGTGCACTTTAAAGGAAGCCTGGCCAACGGCAAAGAGGAGATTGAAGTAAGGCCGCTCTACAAATGGCAGAGCAAATCGTTGCCGTCCAGTACCAATCTGGGCTATGAGTTCTCTGTAAACGGCGAGGTGCTGGCCACCGTGCAGACCGTGAACAGCGGCAAAGTCTGGCTGAAACAAGGCCTAAGCCCAGACCTGCAGATGGTGCTGGCCAGTGCCAGCGGTTCCCTGCTGCTCTATGATAAACTAGGTGAAGAGAAGTAAACCACCGCACAGGAACCAATCTCATTCTGTGGTAGTTACCGCCTCGGCTTGTTCCAAATACAGGAAAGCTGGGGCGGTTTCTGTATGTTTGCCCACTTTTTGACGACTACTATACAATTCCCGCCTTTTTAGCGTTACCCAGAAACTAATTTTAACACGGATGCAGCTGCATCCCAGTATTTTATGAGAAACTTCTTTTGGTGGTGTGCCGGCGCCGACGACCGCATTCTGGCACAGTGCCCTAAATCTGAACACATCAAGTTTGGCGGTATAGGCGCTACCGTTTTGTTTACCGGCATCCTGGCCTCCCTTTCGGGTGGTTACGCCCTCTACACCGTGTTTGACTCCGTTCCCTTCGCCGTGGCCTTTGGCCTGTTGTGGGGCGCCGTCATCTTTAACCTGGACCGTTTCATTGTCTCCACCCTCAGAAAAGAAGGCAAGTTTGGCCGCGAGTTTCTGCAGGTGCTGCCGCGTATCTTGTTGGCGCTGGTGTTGGCCATTGTGATTTCCAAGCCTTTGGAGCTGCGCATCTTCCAGAAGGAGATTGACAGCGTGCTCATGGAGAAGAAGGCCGAACTGGCCCTGGAGCACCAGAAGCTAGTGAACAAGCAGTTCACCGAGACCGACTCGGTGCGCAAGGACATTGACCGCCTCAAGGCCGAGATGGCCACCAAGTCGGCCCAGCGCGACACGCTCTACACCCAGATGTCTGCCGAAAGCGACGGCACCGGCGGTACCAAGAAAATAGGTCGAGGTCCTATTTACACCGAGAAGAAAGCCCAGCATGACAAGATCGACCTGGAGCTGAAGCAACTGCAGGAGCAAACCACCCAGCTCATTGCCGAACGCCAGAAACGCATAGACACCCTCACCGCCCAGCGCGACAAGAGCATTGCGCAGGGCAAGGAGCGCTTCGATAATTACGGTGGCTTGATGGCGCGCATTGAGGCCATGGAGAAGCTTCCGTTGCTGCCCAGTCTCTTCATCACCCTGCTATTTATCTGCCTGGAGACCGCGCCTATCTTCTCCAAGCTCATTTCCAAGCGTGGACCCTATGATGACCTGCTCCGCGATGTAGAGTCTGAGGTGGAACTGGACAGCTTGGAGAAACTGGAAGGCCGCCGCCGCGAATACGACACCCGCAAAGCCATTGAAGACGTGGGCAAAGACGCCCGCATTGAGCACTACAGCTACAACCGCCGCGAGACCGTCAAGGCAGACGCTGATGCGGATTTGGAACTAGCCCGAACCAACACCCAAGCCCGCCTGAAAACCGGCAAAGAGAAAATTCGCCGCGAGACAGACGCGTACATGGATTTGGTGTAGCACTGTTCTAGAAAGATACACCCAATATAAACGAAGAAGCCGCTCCTAATCATGGGAGCGGCTTCTTCGTTTATATGTACTTCGTATTTGGGGCTGCTTTTCAGAAAACAGGCCAAAAACGAAATGCTACTAATTACGTCTTGCAGATGAAATCAAAAGAAGAAGGTAATACATCAGAGACAAGGTGATGCCTGGTCTCTACAATTAACACGCATTTCGTCCCCTTTGAAGGGGGTAGGGGGATGATTACACCCTCGCGAAACTTCCCACCAAAGGCTACGGTCTTTCTATCAACTCTGGGCGGTTGGTAATGACGCCGTCTGCGCCGTTTTTAAAGAGCTGTTTGATGTTCTCGGGGTCATCCTCTGTCCAGACGAAGGTCTTGAAGCCCTGGTTGTGCAGCGAAGAGATAAAGGACTTGGACGCGAAGTGGCGATGAATGTTGATGGCGGCGGCTTTGTGGTAGCGGTCCAGGCTGCCAAACTTGAACTCGTGGTCAAAGAAGATGGGTAGAAACGGCACCTTGCCCATCATGAGCTTGTGCGTGGGAATCATGAAGTCTGACTGCCAGATGCGCTCCAGAATGGGGTCATAGAAGGACTGTAGCACGCACCAGTCCGTGGCCTTGTGTTCACGCAGCAGGTCCAGGGTTTTCTGTTCCAGGCCTTCGTAGTAGTCTTTTTCGCCTTTCTTGAGCTCAATGAGGAGTTTCTTCTTGCCCCGTACGACCTTCAGCACCTGCGCCAAGGTGGGGATGCGTTCGCCTGCAAAGGCAGAGTCCAGCTTGCGGCCGGCGTCCAGTTTTTTAAGTTCTTCTAGGGTGAGGTTGGCTATTTGGCCGGTACCGTTGGTGGTGCGGTCCACGGTGGCATCATGGATGACCACCACTTCACCGTCTTTGCTCAGGTGCACGTCAATCTCAATGAAATCTGCCTCAGTCTCTATTGCCTTTTTAATGGCTGCCAACGTGTTTTCGGGGGCCTGGTGAGAGGCGCCGCGGTGGGCAATGACAGAGACTTTTCGGCCTTTGTTGTTCATGAGTTTTACCTTGGCGTTGGGGTCTGAGGGAGTGCAGGAAACTACCGCTAACAGTAGTACGGGCAGAACAAACCGAAAGATGGATAGGGAAGAACAGGTAAATCTTTCAATCATAAAGACTTGTCCCGGCAGGGGTGGCTATCGCTTAGAAAGATAACTCAACTGTAAAATGTCACCAAGGTAAAAAGGGTGGCGCAAAGGCAATTAGAGGATGTCTACCTGGCGGGTGATGCTTTCCTCTAGAGAGATGATGGTCTCTGTACGCTCCACGCCCGGGATGATCTGGATCTTCTCATTCAGAACCTCACGCAGGTGCAGGGTGTCACGGCAGACAATCTTGGCAAACATGCTCCACTGGCCAGTGGTGTAGTGCATCTCCACAATCTCGGGCACTTCGCGCATCTGCTCCACGGCCTGCTGGTACACAGAACCCTTCTCCAGGTAAATGCCAATGAACGCGCAGATGTCAAAGCCCACCGCGTTGGGATTGATCACCAGATGAGAGCCTTTGATGACGCCCAGTTCCTCTAGTTTTTTCATGCGCACGTGTACCGTGCCGCCAGAAACCTGTAACTCTTTCGCTATATCTGTATACGCCCGGGTGGCATCCTGCATCAGCATGGATAAAATCCTCCGGTCAAGATTGTCAATTTCTGAAACTTGAGGCATTGTGTAGAGCTCTTTTTATCAAATCAACAACAAAAATAAACATATTTTAATGATGTACTAATATATAAATTTTATCCTTACAATATTATCAATTAAAAAGCATGTTTGGTATGTTTGTGTTAAGTAATAATTGATTTTGTTAACACATTTATAAAAAATAGAAGGCATGCAAACTGATCTTATAGAAGACGCCGAAGTTTCTCTGGAGGCCACCCTGGCGCAGGTAAAGAACCCTGCCACCGTAGATGTTCTCAAAGTACAACAGGCTATCATACGGGCAACGCACACGTTTATGTTCAACCGCGGCTTGGTGCAACTCATGCCCCTCATGCTGTCGCCCATCACAGACCCCTTGAACCACGGGGTGGTAGACGCCGCTATTTCCTACGCCGGAAGTCGCTGGAGCCTCACCAAGTCCATGATTTTTCACAAGCAGCTGGCCCTGTTGAACGAGGAGCTGGACGCCATTTATATTGTGTCGCCTAACGTGCGCCTGGAGTTCGCCGATCGTGCCTTTACCGGTCGCCATATGTTTGAGTTCACGCAAATTGACTTTGAGTTTAAGAACCAGGATGGCGCTTATGTTCGGCAGTTTATGGAAGATTTGGTGGAATATATTTTCTGCGCCGTCAACGCGCAATTGCCGCAAATTGTGGCTAAATACAGACCTGGTTTACTGCCTGTTTTTGACAAATTAAAGGTGTTTAGAACAGAGGAATTGGAAGCCCAACACGGCCCTGATTTTGAGCACATCAAATCCAAGGAATCAAGTGCGCCGTTCTGGCTTTTGAACCACCGCCGCGAGTTCTATGACAAAGAAGACCTGAGCCGCCCGGGCACGTTCCTCAACTATGACCTCATCTGGCCAGAAGGTTTTGGCGAAGGCTTGTCTGGCGCAGAGCGCGAGCATGAGTACCACCAGATCCTAAAACGCATGGAAGAGACGGGCACCAACCAGGAGGTGTTCAAAAACTACCTAGAGGTGGCCAAGGACGGTCTGCCCGTGACGGCCGGCGCCGGCTTTGGCGTGGAGCGCATGGCCCGCTACATCTGCCGCGTGCAGGACATCAACGACGTGACGCCTTTCTCCAGAAGACCAGGCCAGCCGGCGCTTTTCTAAACGTTGCGTAGAGGAAGAATCGTTTTTGGCTTGTTTTTCAGGAATCAGGTCAAGAACGATTTCTCCTTTTAAATTGCCCTCAAGCATAAACGCACGTAGCTGGTTTAGGCGGCAGAAACGTAGTACAGATACCTAGAGCCAAACGCTTTCCCTCATGCCCACCCAGAAGCACTTTATCATAGATTTTGACAGCACCTTCACCAAGGTAGAAGCCCTGGACGTGCTGTGCACCATCTGCATCCCAGACCCCGAGCAACGCCAACAGACCCTGCGGGAAATCCAGCGCCTTACCGACCTGGGCATGGAAGGCGAGATTCCCCTGACCGAGTCCCTGGAACGCCGTCTGGCCCTCCTGAAGGCCAACCGCACGCACCTGGCCGAGCTCATCCGGCAGCTGCACGGACAAGTGTCAGAATCATTTAAGCACAACAAGGCGTTTTTTGACGCTTTCCGGGAAGATATCTACATCATCTCCAACGGGTTCAAAGAGTTCATTGTGCCCATTGTGCAGGAACTGGGCGTGAAGCCCGAGAACGTCTTCGCGAACAGTTTTGAATATGACGCAGACGGCAACATCACCGGCTTTGACCGCGACAATGTCCTGACGCAGAACCAAGGCAAAGGCAAGCAGATTCTGGCCTTGAACTTGCCCGGCGAAATCTACGTGATCGGTGACGGCTACACGGATTATGAAATCAAAGGCGCCGGCATCGCCGACAAGTTCTACGCCTTCACGGAGAACGTGGAGCGCGAAAGCGTCATGGACAAAGCTGACCACGTCACGCCCAGCCTGGACGAATTCCTGTACGTGAACAACCTGCCTAGCGCGCTGTCCTATCCTAAGAACCGCATCAAGGTCTTGGTGCTGGAAGGCATCCATGACAAGGCCATCCAACTGTTCAAAAACGAAGGCTATCAAGTGGAAGTGGTGAGCGGCGCCCTAGAAGAAGACGAACTATGTGAGCGGATCCACAACGTGTCCATTCTCTGCATCAGGTCCAAGACGCAGGTCACCGCCAAGGTGCTGGAAAACGCCACCCGGCTCATGGCCATTGGGGCGTTCTGCATAGGCACCAACCAGATTGATTTGACCACCTGCACTGAGCGCGGCATCATTATCTTCAACGCGCCTTACAGCAACACCCGCAGTGTGGTGGAACTGGCCTTGGGCGAAATCCTTTTATTGTCCCGCGGCATTGTGGAGAAGAGCAACAAACTGCACCAGGGCATCTGGGACAAATCAGCGGCGGGGGCTAGGGAGATACGTGGTAAGAAGCTGGGTATTATGGGCTACGGAAGCATCGGTTCTCAACTATCTGTTCTGGCTGAGTCGCTGGGGATGGAGGTGTATTTCTATGACATCGTGGACAAGCTGGCGCTGGGCAATGCCAAGGTCTGCTACTCGCTGGCAGAGTTGCTGGCCATCTCAGATATTGTAACTCTGCACGTAGACGGCCGCCAGGAGAACAAGCATTTGATAGGCGCGCAGGAGTTTGAGAAGATGAAGCCGGGTGTTCTGTTCCTCAATTTGTCGCGCGGGCACGTGGTGGATTTGGAGGCGTTAACGGCCAACATCAAAAGCGGAAAGATTAAAGGCTGTGCCGTTGACGTGTTCCCGTATGAGCCTAAAAACAACGATGAGGTATTCCAGTCTGAACTAAGAGGCCTGCCCAACACCCTGCTCACCCCGCACATTGGCGGCAGTACCGAAGAGGCGCAGGAGAACATTGCCCAGTACGTGCCTTCCAAGATGATAGACTACATCAACACGGGCGGCTCTTACAACAGCGTCAACTTCCCTAACCTGCAACTTCCCGAACTCAGAAACGCGCACCGCCTCATTCACGTGCACCGCAACGTGCCGGGCATCCTGGCTAAAATCAACAACGTGCTGGCGGCGCACAACATCAACATCCTGGGCCAGTACCTAAAGACCAACGAGACCATCGGGTACGTGATCACCGACGTGGACACCACCTATGACCGCTCCATGACCCGTGAACTGAAGCAGATTCCAGACACCATTAAGTCCAGAACGCTGTATTAAGTTTTGAGACACAAGAAGCAAGATGTAAGACACAAGATTCAAGACACAAGATTTATTTCATTAAGCGATTTAAGGACGAATAGATTGAGAAGCGTTTTTGGCGTATTTTCTGGAAACTAGGCCAAAAACGAGAGTAGAAGTGTGCAATGGGACTTGTATTCTAACTCCTGCTCATTTCTAAAATCTCCACATCTTCAAATCAAAGAATAGTACATCAGCACATTAACCAATTAGCACATTAAACAAAATGGCTTCTGTTTACTTCACACCCGGCCCGGCGCAGTTATACCCAACTGTTGAGAGACATCTGCAACAGGCATTGGATAATCAGGTGCTTTCGCAGTCGCATAGGAGCCAGGGATTTAAGGAATTGTACAAGCGGGCAGACACGGCGCTCAAAGAGCTGTTCCAACTGCCTGCGGGCTATGCCATTTACTTTACGGGGTCCGCTACGGAGATTTGGGAGCGAAGCCTGCAGAGTCTTACGGCTAACACGTCCTTTCATCTGGTGAACGGCTCCTTTTCCATGAAGTACCTGGAGCATGCGCAGTGGCTGGGAAGAGAGGCAGACGCGTATCAAGTACCGTTCGGAGAGGGGTTTGACATGGCCCAAGTGCACGTGCCAACGCAGGCAGAACTGATAGGCATTGCTCAGAATGAGACCAGTTCCGGCGTCTGCACGCCCGTCTCAGACATTCATGCTTTAAAGGCCCGTTACCCAGAACCGTTACTGTCGGTGGATATGGTCTCAGGAGCACCCTATGCCCAACTGGACTTCAATCTGGTAGATACAGCGTTCTTCTCGGTACAGAAAGGGTTTGGCTTGCCTGCGGGATTGGGCGTATGGCTGGTGAACGAAAAATGCTTAGCCAAAGCGGCTTCTTTACAAGGGCAGCAGTACACGGGTGGCCATCACAGCATTGCCATGTTGCATGAGTTTTACCAGCAGTTCCAGACGCCGTGTACGCCAAACGTCCTGGCCATTTACCTGCTCACGCATGTGGTGGAAGACATGCTGGCCAAAGGCATAGACACCATCAGAAAGGAGACAGAGGTCAAAGCCGAGATGGTGTACAATTTTCTAGAAGAGAGCGAGTTGTTCCAACCATTTGTGCAGGAGCCTGCCCATAGGTCACCCACCGTGATAGTAGCCGAGGTGAAGGGGAAACCTGCTTCTGACGTCATCTCCAAGTTGAAAGAGCAGGGTTTAGTATTGGGATCGGGGTACGGGAAGTACAAGGATCAGCACGTGCGCATCGCTAATTTCCCGGCGGTCTCTGAGGCCGACATGGAGCGATTGGTAAAGGCGCTGAGGTTATTGTAAGAAATTTGTTTTTGGCGTGTTTTCTGGAAAACGAGCTAAAAACGGGTTGGCGATGTCTCATCTCTTCCAGTGAATCCCAAATAAAACAAGTTCGTAGGATAGGGCATGTGTCACTAATTCCATGTCCAACCTATGAAAAAAAGTCTACTTGCTTTAGTACTCGCCTCTATCTTAGTAGGGCTGGCGCCTGAGGTGTTTGCCACTGAGACAGTCACCACTTCCACCACTACCTGGAAACTGCCTATCTTCAAAAAGAAAAAAACCGCCAAGCTAAGCCGCGCCGCCACGGCTAAAAAATATAACCCGGTGGTGAAAAGAGCTAAGAAAGGCACCAGCAAACCGAAGCGTAATTGGTAAGCGTTTTAACTCAAACGCATTTCCCCCTTATGCCATTTAGAGACTGTGTTGCTCCCCCCCCCCCCAACAAAAAAGGCCCGCTAATAAAGCGAGCCTTTTCTTTTATCCTCGTTGCTTTCGCCACATCTCATTAAACGACTTCGGCGCAGCCAGAAGGGGCTCCCGGCGTTTACTCCAAGTGTCCTTCTGGACATGGCGCAACACAAAGTTCTTGACCGAGGCGGGCGCCAGATTAAGGAGGGTGCGGCTCTTCATGCCACGTACCCAGAACTTAAAGGCCAGCTTTTCATTCTTATCCACCAGGCCTTCGTCCACGCTTTGTTTGCGGTTCAATAAGAGCAGGTTGTGCAGGTTGATTTTCACCGGGCATACGCTGGTGCAGGCGCCGCAGAGCGAACTGGCAAAACTCAAGTGCTTGTTTTCTTCCATGCCCGCCAAGTGCGGCGTAATCACCGATCCAATAGGGCCGCTGTAGGTGGTTTCATAGGTATGGCCCCCAATGTTCTTGTACACGGGGCACACGTTCAAACAGGCGCCGCACCGGATGCAATTCAAGGCCTCACGCTGTTCTGGCTGGGCCAATAGGTTGGTGCGGCCGTTGTCTAGCAGGATGACGTACATCTCCTCGGGGCCGTCTTTCTCGGTGGGCTGGCGCGGGCCGGTCAAGATGGTGTTATAGATGGTCACGTTCTGGCCGGTACCGCTGGTGCTGAGCAAAGGCCAGAACAAGTCTAGGTCATGCACAGACGGCAGCATCTTCTCAATCCCCACAATTGCTATGTGCGTCTTGGGGAAGGTAGTAGACAGACGTGCATTGCCTTCATTCTCTGTGAGTGCAATGCCGCCAATGTCTGCCAGAATGAAGTTTGCGCCAGTCACGCCCACTTCTGCGCTGGTGTATTTGTCGCGCAACAGCTTTCGGGCGGTAGCCACTAGTTCTTGGGCATCATCCGTCAAAGGAATGCCCAGTTTCTTGGTGAACAGCTCAGAGATGTCTTTCTTGGACATGTGCATGGCGGGCGTCACAATGTGGTAGGGGCGCTGCTCGGCCAGTTGCACAATGTATTCGCCCAGGTCGGTCTCTACGGTCTCAATGCCATTCTTCTCCAGAAACTCATTCATGTGAATCTCCTCGGTGATCATGGACTTTGACTTCACCACCGATTTGGCACGCTTGCGTTTCATGATGGCGCCAATCTCGCGCAGGGCTTCTTCATCATTCTGGGCCCAGATGACCTTGCCGCCGCGCTTGGTAAAGTTGTTCTCAAACTCCACCAGGTACTTGTCCAGGTTGTTGATGGTCTGGGTCTTGATGAAGGACGCGCGCTCCCGGGCCAACTCATGGTGCTCATAGGCCTGCATGCCGTTGTGCACGGCCGCGTTGTACTTGCCAATATTGAAACGAATCTTCTGCCGGTGGTCCAGGTCAAAAGCCTTGGCCTCTGAGTCCAGCAAAAACTGTTTTAGTTTAGTGCTCAAGGTAACTCCTCTATGTTGTATAGGCTACTCGCTATGTATGCTTGATTGCCTGTGTTTTGTCTATAGGTCTTCGTTTTTAGGCTATTTTCTGGAAAACAGGCTAAAAACGGCGGTGCAAGTTCTACTTTTCTTCAAGAAAACAAACATCCCCACAAAACTAACGACCAAACCTGCAAGAAGATATACTTTCAAAGAAAAAGGAGAGGCCAACGCCTCTCCTTTTTCTTTGAAACAGTCCTGAGTTCTGAGTTTCATTTTTGACTCAAGACTCGCGACTCAGAACTCAGGACTGAAATAAGCGAAGCTTATTTCTTATTGCTGTCTACTTTGATGCGCTCGGTGCGGTTGGCCAGTTCCCAAGCGGTGTGGAATACCAAACGGCTTACTTTTTCAGCAGACGGGAAGTTGATTTTCTCCACGTCATCGGTTGGCTGGTGGTAGTCATCATGCACGCCGTTGAAGTAGAACGCGATTGGAATACGGTGCTTGGCGAAGTTATAATGGTCTGAACGGTAGTAGAAACGGTTCGGGTCATTAGGGTCGTTGAAGGTGTAGTCCAACTCTAGGTTAGAGTACGTCTTGTTGACATTCTCAGAGATGGCGTGCAGCTCAGAAGAAAGCTTGTCAGAGCCAATCACGTAGATATAGTCTGGCTTGCCTTCGTGCTCTTTGTCATGACGGCCAATCATGTCAATGTTCAAGTCAGCCACGGTGTTGGCCAACGGGAACACAGGATGATCTGTGTAGTACTCAGAACCTAACAGGCCTTTTTCCTCGCCGGTTACGGTCAAGAACAAAATGCTACGACGTGGTCCGGCTCCGGCTTTCTTAGCCTCGGCGAAGGCTTGGGCCAGTTCCATCACGGCTACGGTACCAGAACCATCATCATTGGCGCCATTGTATACCACGCCGTCTTTGATGCCTTCATGGTCATAGTGCGAGCTGATCACAATCAGTTCGTCTTTCAGGTCAGAGCCTTCCAGATAGCCCAATACGTTTTCAGTTGGCAACGGCTGGCGCTTGCGCTCGGTCTTTACTTTCACGCCAGTGGCGGGCTTAAACGTAGAGGCCACCGGCTTGCCGGCTTTGGCTACGCTAGCGCCGTAGGCAGTTAAATTAGTGGTTTTGGTGTTCAACAACGCTGAAGCCATGGTAGGCGACACCATCATCAAGGCGGCACGTGGCTGAGTAGCTGTAGCGCCAAACCCGATGGACGGGCGCGTCAAGGCGTTGGCGTAACGGCCGGTCATTTTTTGGAATTCCTCATCTGTGGTGCCCGTTACCAGCAGTACTGCTTTGGCGCCTTTTTTAGTGGCTGCGGCAGCTTTGGTACGTGGGTCTTGGCTCCAGGTGCCCATCTTGTCAGTGCCACTGATCATATAAGTACCATCGGCTTTCTTAGGCTCACCGGCCAGGACCACCACTACTTTGCCGGTCACGTCCAGGTTGGTGTAGTCTGAGTAGGCCGGGTCGTCAATACCGTAGCCCGCAAATACCACTTGCGCGGTCTCTTCTGCCTGGAACGGCGAAGCGCCCAGCACAAAGAAGTCTTTGCCCATGGTGTATTTCTTGCCAGCAATGGTCATGTAGCCTTCGCCCCATGAGCTTTCTTCCAGGTCAAAGGTTTGATAATATGGATTAGCACCAGTTTTCACTGGACCTGTTAAGCCAATGTTCCGGAAGTGCTTAGAGATATAATCAGCAGCCATCTTCTGCCCACGACGACCCGTTTCACGACCTTCCAGTGAATCTGAGGCTAGGATGCGCAGGTGTTTCTCAAGGTCTGCTGCGGTGATAGTGCTGGCGTACTTGGTTGGGTCTGCGGCAATGGCGCCTACCGCCTTAGCGGCCGTGCTCACCGCGTCTGCGCCAGATGCAGCCGGGGTCTGGGACGTTGAACACGCCGACAAAAAGGCGGCGGCCATGCCCAGGGTATACAAATGCTTTTTCATGTACTGGAGTTTGTTTGTTGTTTTGGTAGTCTAATGATAGGCAAAGTTGCGGCTAAAATCAAGTTTAAACCGTTTTTGGCCTGTTTTCTGGGTTTAGACTGAAAACTGGGGAGAAGGTTTAATTGGCTACTCTATGAATCAATACCGTGGCATAGGCGGCTACGCCTTCCTTCTTACCCACAAATCCTAATTGCTCCGTGGTGGTGGCTTTAATGGAAATATCGTCCTCCGGAATGCCCATCACCTCGGCCAGGCAGGTTTTCATACCAGGGATGTGCGGGTTTACCTTTGGCTCTTGCAAGCAGACGGTGGAGTCAATGTTGCCTACTTCATAACCCTTCTCTCTCAGCAACACCATCACCTCGCGCAACAGAATCTTGCTGTCAATGCCTTTGTATTTGGGGTCTTTGTCTGAGAAATGGTAGCCAATGTCACGCAGGTTGGCGGCTCCTAGCAGGGCATCACAAATGACGTGAATGAGGACGTCTGCGTCTGAGTGGCCCAGGGCACCGTGCGTGTGCGGGATTTTGATGCCGCCCAGCCAAAAGTCCAGTCCTTCCTGTAATTGGTGCACGTCATAGCCGAAGCCGGTTCTTATGTGAAAACTCATGGTATTGTTTAGATAGTGGACATAAGATGCAAGATATAAGATACAAGACAGAGATGCGTCAAAGATGTTTGTCCGGGCTAAAGTAAAAGCCGTGTATTTGAACTAAGACTCCCCGCTTTGTCATCCTGAAAGGAACTTGTGGTCAAACTAGACAGACAGTTTTGACTAGGAAGCACAAAGCCTGTACTGCTGAAAGTGAAAGGCTAGAAGAGGTTAGTTTACTTTAGTCTATGTCATGGTGAATTAGTCCCAAATCTCTGAGCTTCTTCTTAAACTGCGGATCTTTGGTGTTCACTAATTTAGTTTTAATGCCTTTCCCTATTCCGTAGATGAACGGTCCCGGTCTTTTGCTCCAGCCAATTCCAAAAGGACAAGGTGGGTACCCTGCTCTCCTTCCTGTTATTCTCAAAATATTTTCCCTTGATTCTGGTTTCTCAATGACTAAGTCCACACAGGGGTAAATCTCTTCTTCAGAAACAAAAACCCTGTCTGCTATTGCATAAACAATGTTTTCTCTGCCAGTAGTAATGGTTCGGTCATAAGATGTCCATTCAAATGCTAGCTCATGGTCGCTAAAACTTTTACCCGCATGTACTTCGGCATAAAGAATTAGCTCGCTTAAAGTCTTATCTACAAATGCTTGGAAGTCCTCAAGAGACATATTGAATACTTTGTATAGCTCCCAGCTATGAGCAAACGCTACTACAGCTGGCCCACAAGTTCCTTTCAGGATGACAAAAGAGAGTTAAAGAAAGGAGCCGAAGCTTAGATTTTCCGTTTTCGGGCTGTTTTCACCAAAACAGCCCGAAAACGAGAGTATGAGATTACTCCTCTGCCATGGCTTCTTCCAGCTCAGACAAGGTGGCGGCGCTGGGAGCGGCTTTATAAATTAAGGTAGAGCAGTTCTCTGGTCTGAGGACTTCCTGGGCCTGTTGGTAGAGGTCTTCGGCGGTGACGGACTGGACACGGCTGGCTTCCTCGTTGACGTAGTTGGGGTTGCCCATCAGTTTGCCGTAGGCCAGGTTCATGGCGCGGTTCAGGAGCTCAATCTCAGAGAAGACAATAGAGGTCTCGGCCTTGTTTTTGACTTTCTGCAACTCGTCCTCAGCTACGTGGTGGGCGCGTACCTGGGCTACAATTTCCTCTACCGCGGCATTGGCCTGGTATGGGTCTACGCCCACGTTCAATTTGCCTTGGATGATGAGCAGGCCGGGTTCCAGAGAGCCCGTTACAAACGCCCCGATGGAGTTGAGCAGCTTCTGCTCTTTCACCAGCTCATTATAGAGCCTGGACGAGTTGCCGTTGCCCAAAATGTCGCTTAGTAAATCGGCGGCGTGGTAATGCGGGCTGGTGCGGCCGGGCATGTGGTAGGCTTTGTAAAGCGCGGTCAAGGGCACATCGGCTTCCATTTCTAACAGGCGGGCTTCGGTCTGGCGCGGCTCTAGGGGCAGGTTACGCTCATACTTCACGCCTCCCGGTATCGGTCCGAACCATTTTTCCGTCAACTCCTTCGCGCGTTCAAACGTGATGTTGCCGGCCACCACCAGAATGGCGTTGGCCGGCGAGTAGTGCTTTTTGAAAAAGGCACGCACGTCATCCATCACGGCGTTCTCAATGTGACTGATTTCCTTGCCGATGGTCGCCCATTTGTAAGGGTGGTGCTGGTAGGCCAACGGACGAAGCTTCAACCAAATGTCGCCGTACGGTTGGTTTAAGTAGTTCTGCTTGAATTCCTCTACTACCACTTTGCGCTGTACCTCTAAGCCGTTCTCACTGAAGGCCAGGTCCAGCATGCGGTCAGACTCCAGCCAGAAACCGGTCTCTATGTTCTGGGCCGGTACCGTCAAATAGTAATTGGTAATGTCTGGACTGGTGAAGGCGTTGTTCTCGCCGCCGGCCTGTTGCAGGGGCTCGTCGTAGCTGGGAATGTTCACCGAGCCACTGAACATGAGGTGCTCAAACAAGTGCGCAAACCCAGTGTGGGTTTCCACTTCGTCCCGGGAGCCTACGTTGTACAACACGTTTAAAACCGCCAGTGGCGTGGTAGGGTCCTCATGCACCAGGCACTGAAGACCGTTATCTAAGGTAAATTCTTTGAATTGAATCATAGGGATGCTCTTTTTAGGCGAAGCCAATACGTAGTAACGAGCCCGTGCCGCGGGTGTTGCCGATGGGCTGGTTTCGTTTTTGGCCTGGTTTCTGGAAACGAGCCCAGAAACAGTAAAAGTAAAAATAAGATCAGGAATATTTCCGTGTGACTGGGATTGCCTTAAATTTACACGTTCAGAATGTTGTAATCCGCCATGAATTTCAATAGAAAAGACTATACCGACGATGATTTACTGATGTTGTACCGCGGCATCCTCAAACCAAGAATGATTGAGGAGAAGATGCTGATTCTACTGCGTCAGGGGAAAGTGAGCAAGTGGTTCTCGGGCATCGGGCAAGAGGCTATCTCGGTGGGCTCTACCTTGGCCCTGGAGCCAGACGAGTACATTCTGCCCTTGCACCGCAACCTGGGCGTGTTCACCTGCCGTCAGATTCCGTTGGACAGGTTGTTCGCGCAGTTCCAGGGTAAGCGCACCGGTTTCACCAAAGGCCGGGACCGTTCCTTCCACTTCGGGACCAATGAGCACCACATTGTAGGCATGATTTCGCACCTGGGCCCGCAGTTGGCTGTGGCAGACGGTATTGCCCTGGCAGACCTGTTGGACAAGCGCGAGAAAGTAACCGTGGTATACAGCGGGGATGGCGGCGCCAGCGAAGGAGACTTCCATGAGGCCCTGAACGTGGCCGCCGTGTGGGGCCTGCCGGTCATCTTCATTATTGAGAACAACGGTTATGGACTGTCTACGCCTAGCAACGAGCAGTTCAAGTGCCAATACTTTATAGACAAAGGCCCGGCCTATGGCATGGACGCCTTGCAGATAGACGGCAACAACGTGCTAGAAGTCTATGACACTGTGCGTCAGGCCGCCTACAGCATCAGAAAGAATCCGCGCCCCATGCTCATTGAGGCGATGACCTTCAGAATGCGCGGACACGAGGAAGCATCCGGAACCAAATACGTGCCGCAGGAGCTGTTTGAGCGCTGGGCGAAGAAGGACCCGGTAGAGAACTTTGAGAAGTACCTGCTGGATGAAAAGGTGTTAACGCCTAAGTCACTGGCCGCGGTTAGAGAAGAAATTAGAGCCGAGATAGAGCAAGGTTTAGAAACTGCGTTCAATACGCCAATGCCGGTCGCGGACCCTAAAGAGGAGTTAGCTGACATGTACGCGCCGTTCATCCAGACGGTCATGACGCCCAAGGACAGCGCCCGCACTGATAAGCGCTTCGTGGATGCTATCTCAGATGGTTTAAAGCAGAGTTTGGAGCGCTACCCAGAGTTGGTGGTGATGGGCCAGGACATCGCGGAATACGGTGGCGTCTTCAAAGTCACCGAGGGCTTCGTGGAGAAGTTTGGGAAGGAGCGCATCCGTAACACGCCATTGTGCGAGAGTGCCATTCTAGGTGTGGGTCTGGGCATGTCCATTAAGAAAAAGAAGTCGGTGGTGGAGATGCAGTTTGCAGACTTCGTGACCTCAGGCTTTAACCAAGTGGTGAACAACCTGGCCAAGACGCATTACCGCTGGGGCCAGAACGCCGATGTGGTGGTGCGCATGCCTACGGGTGCCGGGGCCGCCGCGGGTCCGTTCCACAGCCAAAGCAATGAAGCTTGGTTCTTCCATACGCCGGGCTTGAAGATTGTGTACCCAAGTACGCCGTATGACGCCAAAGGCCTTTTGAATGCCGCCATTGAAGACCCGAATCCGGTCATGTATTTTGAGCACAAGATGCTGTACCGCTCACTCACAGAATCTATCCCGGATGATTATTACACCGTAGAAATCGGTCGCGCCAGACTGGCTCAGGAAGGAACCGACTTGTCTATCATTACCTACGGCATGGGCGTACACTGGGCGAAGCAGTTGCTGGCCACCATGCCAGACGCCAGCGTAGACGTTTTGGATTTGCGTACCCTATTGCCTTGGGACAAAGAAGCGGTGCGCCAGACCGTGGCCAAAACCGGCCGCGTATTGGTCTTGCATGAAGATACTATCACGGGCGGCATTGGCGCCGAGATTGCCGCTTGGATATCGGAGCATTGCTTTGAGCAGTTGGATGGACCAGTAGTACGCGTGGGCGGTCTGGATACTGCTATTCCGTTTGCGCCGCCGCTGGAGCAGGAGTTCTTGCCTGTCAAGCGCTTACGAGAGAAAGTAGAGCATCTGCTTAACTTCTAACCTTTCCGTTTTTGGCCTGTTTTGATGAAAACAGGCCAAAAACGATTCACAATATCCGTGGCTGGGCTGTATTACGTATACTCTTTGATTGTGCCGTTATGAATCTAAAAGACAGATTGTGGATGTTCCTGCTGGTGGCAGGAATTGTGATGAGTAGCTGTAACTCTGGCAGGATTCCCTGCCCAGACGTGACGGGTAAAAAAAGCCTGAATCCCTTGGCCATGTTCAAGCCAAAAGAACCCACCCCAGAGGACCAGGCCAAAGAAGGAACAGACATTGGCGGCCGTAACATGGAGTTTGGCGCCAAGGACGGATTGCTCAAGAAGAAGAAAGTGAAGATGCCAGGTGCCAAGAAGAAACAGAAGGTAGTAGTCAAATTTGGCAAAGGACCCAGTAGTAAAAATTAACCCCCAATTTCATGAAACAATCTTTACACTTCTTTCTTTTTACGGGGATGTTGGGCGTGTTTTTGCTGCTATCTACGACGGCCAACGCGCAGGTGGAGCATAAGTCCCGTAACCAGCAACGCCAAGAGGTACGTAAGAGTCTACGCGAGGCCCAGAAGGTAGAGTCTGAGTACAGCGAGTCTCATTTGAATCTGGCCAACCACAGCTTTAAAGACGGCGAAAGCTCGCGCAAGCGATCAAAGAAGAAGGAGGCCCGTGATAAAATGGAGATCAAGGAGGACGGCACCGCCGCCAAGCCAGACGTTCCTGTTAAAAAACGTAAGAAGGCTAAGAAGAAGTAAAGGTTGAACCCCCACGTTAGATTAGAGTGTATGGAATGGAATTCATTGACCAGCCAAGAACAGCTGGCCCAGATAAGAGAAGAGTCTAAAACACAACCAGTAGTTATTTTCAAGCATAGTACTACTTGTTCCATTAGTGCCACGGCCAAAAGCCGGCTGGAGCGCCAGTGGGGTGACAGTGGGTTAGCCCAGGTGAAACCGTATTACCTGGATTTGTTAAGCTATAGACCTATCTCTAACCAGATAGCAGAAGAGTTTAGCGTGCGTCATGAGTCCCCGCAGTTGCTGTTGATTAAAGACGGGCAGGTGCAGTACCATGGTTCTCATTTAGGCATTAACCTGCAAGAAGTTAAGAAACATTCAGCGTAGACAATACTATCCGTTTTTGGCCCGTTTTACAGCAAATAGGCCAAAAACGGAAATTAATTGCTGCCGTTAAGGAGAAAGTAGTCCTTGTCATTCAAGGGAGAAAGGCTTCACAGCTGCTATTGTCTGAAAGCCTGGCCTTGGGTCTGTTTTAGAGGTGCTTATATTTTAGTAGTTTTAACAAAATTTAGCCTTTTTGCCCGTGCGCAAATATCTACTCATCCTTTTGGCCTGTATCTGCTTTCCTTGTTCGTGGGCCTTTGGTCAGAACGTAGAGGAAGAGGAGACCTACACCCGTGAGTTTACTTACGGCATCAACTTCAACTCCAACGGCGGCCTTATTGGTGGTCTCATGATCAAGTCTGCCTACCACCTAACCAACAACTGGTACCAATTCTGGGCGATTGAAGGCGTTGAGGTGAAACACCCCAAGGAATATAGATACCAGAATGTGAACACCGGGGCGAATTTTGTCTTCGGCAAAAGCAATTATTTCTTTGTGCTTCGTCCAGAGTATGGCCGGGAGTATACCTTCTTTAAAAAAGCCGCCGAGTCTGGCGTGCAGGTAAACGGGATTGCGGCCATTGGGCCTTCCATTGGCATTCAGGCGCCCTATTACATTGACTATGACCGTAGCCGGTATGTCTATAACCCGCAGACCAGAACCTATTACCGCACCGGCGAAATGATTGTGGCCTCAGAACCCTATGATCCCGCCATCCATAATGACGCCTTGATTCTGGGTAGTTCTGGTCCTTTCAAAGGCCTGGGTGACCCAACATTCAAAGTGGGCGCGCACGTAAAGGCGGGTGTCAGTTTTGAGTACGGGCGCTATATGGAGAGTGTGACTGGCATTGAGGTGGGCATGGTGTATGAGGCTTTTACAGACAAGATTCCTATCATTCCAGTGGCAGAGCAGAGCAGTCATTTCACGTCTGTGTACTTAACCTTGTATTACGGACGCCGCCGTTGAACAATTCGGCCACCTCGGCTGTTTTTTGTCTATCCGCTCCACGCTTAGTACCTTTGCCCCATGGATCAATTGATTGCATTGCCCGTTATACAACCGGCAGAAGCTCAGACAAAAAACCGCAAACCAGACTGGCTTCGTGTAAAACTGCCCGTGGGCAAAGAATACGCGAAAGTGCGCCAACTGGTAGATACCTATAAACTGCATACCATCTGTGAGAGCGGCAACTGTCCTAACATGGGCGAGTGCTGGGGAGCCGGCACGGCCACGTTCATGATCTTGGGCAATGTGTGTACCCGTTCCTGTTCTTTCTGCGCGGTGGCCACGGGTCGTCCCAATGAGTATGACTTGGATGAGCCGCGCCGCGTGGCCGAGGCCATTCAACTTATGGGCGTAAAGCATGCCGTGATCACCTCTGTGAACCGTGACGAGTTGAAAGACCGCGGCGCCAGCGTGTGGCATGAGACTATTGTGCAAATCAAGAAGCTTTCGCCAGAGACTACCATTGAGACCCTTATTCCAGACGTGAAAGCAAACTGGGAGGCCTTGGAGGTGATGATCTCAGCGGGACAGGAAGTAGTTTCCCATAACGTGGAGACCGTGCAGAGCTTGTACCGCCGGGTGCGTCCGCAAGCCAAGTATGAGCGAAGCCTGGAGCAGTTGCGCCGCATCAAGGAATACGGCAAGCGTTCCAAGACCGGGATCATGTTGGGTCTAGGCGAAACCCAGGAAGAAGTCTACCAAGCCATGGATGACTTGGCCGCTGTTGGGCTGGATATCTTGACGCTGGGCCAATACCTGCAGCCTACCAAGATGCACTTAGAGGTAGCCGAGTTCATCCACCCGGATTTGTTTGCGCATTATAAGGAAGAAGGCCTTAGACGGGGCATCAAGTATGTAGAGTCCGGGCCGCTGGTTCGTTCTTCTTACCACGCAGAGCGTCACGTGCACGTATAATCTTTTTAAAACTGAATTTCTTCAAAAGCCTCGCAACCCTGCGAGGCTTTTTTCGTTTAGGGCTCTGGTGCTTTTCCAAGCTTCTGTGGCTATTCCCCTAAAACCTATTCCATCAGCATGAATTCCAGATTTTGCATAAAACTCATATAGTGGTTTTAAGCCTGGTTCTGTGTGTCTGGATGAGTTGAAATAGGTAGCTGTGCCTAGGAGATGAGAGCAGCCTTGAATATTGAAGAATTTATATATAACTTATTGATAATTAAATTATTTGTTTCACTTAAGTGATGGAGAGAGGGTAATGGGAAGATAAGTGGTAGGAAGTAGTTTTAAATAACCACCTTTGAGGTGCTTTGGGGTATTTGCATCTTTTTTATACCTCGAAACCTTTGGTTTGGCAGAGAGTACACGTAAGGACTCATATATTAATATGACTATATACGGTTAAGTTTATTTTGATAATAGTTTAGTTGGTCGCATGAAGAAAATTTTACACCTAATAGCAGCACTGTTTGCTATTTCAATTTCAACGAACGCACAAACTCAGAACGCCCCAGGTTTAGGGGCGGCACAGGAGTTTGCCGTGTTGGCCAGTGGCTCTGTGGTAAACACAGGTAGCACGCTGGTGTATGCAGATTTGGGTACCTCCCCCGGTAACGTGATTCTTGGTTTCCCTCCCGGGATTGTGCTGGGTGAGATTAGACCTGGTGGGGTAGAGCCTGCCGCTGCGCAGGTAGACGCCCGCAAAGCCTATGACTTCCTAGCCACGCTAACCCCCACCAGTAACATGACGGGTCAGCAGTTGGGTAAGGGTTTCTCCAGAACCCCTGAGGCAGTAGCCGGTACCGTATTGGGGCCTGGCGTTTACCGTTTTGACGGTGACGCTCGCCTAAAAGGCCAGTTGCGCCTAGACGGCAAGGGAAATCCTAACGCTGTGTTTGTGATCCAGGTCAACGGAGACTTGATTGTAGATGAGGGCTCAGTTATCTCGGTACAAAACGGCGCGCAACCTAAGAACATCTTCTTTAGAGTAACCGGCAACGTAGTGGTGGGTAACCAAGGATTGGTTGGTACCTCTTCGGCCTTGAAGGGCAACGTGCTGGTTCAAAACAACATAACTTTAAGCAACGGTACCACGCATGAAGGACGTCTTTTGTCTTTGGGTGGCAACGTGGTTTTAAACAACAATACGGTCTTCCTTCCGCTTATTGTAGAGACAGACTTAGCCATTACCAAAACCGCAGACAGATCTGAGGTAGCCGTTGGTGATACCATTACTTATACCATCACCGTAAGAAACCAAGGGCCAGATGACGCTACCGGTGTTCAGGTGGTAGAGACCTTGCCTTCTTCCCTGGCATTTATTGACTATACGTCGTTCCGGGACAATGTGCCGGCTACTTTTGCTTACAATGCCACTACCAGCACCTTCACAATTGGTAACCTTGCCTTTGGCGAGACCGCTACCATTAAATTGAGAGTGCGTGTGTTATCCTCTGGTAACTTGGTGAACCGTGTACGCGTGATTGGCAATGAGCCAGATCCAGATAAAGACGATGATGAAGACGAGGAGCCGGTAGTAGTACCTGGCGTAGTAACCGACCTTCAGACCATTAAGACGGTAGACAAGACCCGCGCCAACGTAGGCGATGCCTTGACCTATACCATTGTGGCCCGTAACAACGGACCAAACGCCGCCACGGGTGTTATCATTAGAGACGTGTTGCCAATTGGTCAAATCAACATCACTGGCCAGACGTCCACCAACGGAACCAACTTGGATATCACTACCGGAGTTTGGACCATCGGGAACTTGGCCAGCGGCCAGTCAGTGACCCTGACCATCAATGCCACAATCACCGGCACTGGTACCATTGTCAACACCGCTATCATTAGAGGAAACCAGGCAGACCAACAGCCTGCCAATAACACCTCAACGGTGGTAACAGTAGTAACCCCAGGCGTTGGGCCGGGTGCCATGGCAGATTTGCAAGTGCAAAAAACGGTAAACAAAACCCGCGCTAGCGTAGGCGATGCCCTAGTCTATACCGTGACGGCTCGCAACCTAGGTCCTGACAACGCAACTGGTGTAACCGTAAGAGATGTGTTGCCGCTTTCTCAGATTGACCTGGTAGGCAATGTGACGGTTTCTACCGGTACGTATAATGCCACTACCGGCATCTGGACCATTGGCAACCTAGCGGTTGGTCAGACGGCTACATTAACCGTTAACAGTACCATTAAAGCCAACGGAGTCATTGTAAACACGGCTGTGATTAGTGGTGATCAATTAGATGAGCGCCCAGAAAGCAATACCTCTACCGTGATTACAGTGGTAGGTGCTGGCCCAGAAGTGCCAACAGTCTTTACAGATTTACAGGTTGTAAAAACAGTAGATAAGACAAGAGCCAACATTGGAGACGCCCTGGTATACAATGTAACGGTTCGTAACAACGGTCCTAACAATGCTACCAATGTATTTGTGGTAGACGTACTGCCAACCAATCAATTGGATATTGTAGGCCAGGTGACGGTATCTGTGGGTACTTACAACGCGGCCACTGGGGTTTGGACTATTGGCGCCTTGGCCAACGGACAGACGGCCACCCTGCGTGTGAATGCTACTATCAAAACCGCTGGTACTATTGTCAACACGGCCATTGTAAGAGGCAATGAGGCAGACCAACAGCCAGTAAACAATACTTCTACCGTGATTACCATTGTAGGTGAGACGCCTGGTCCAGGAACGTCCACTGATTTAGAGGCTATCAAAACGGTAAACAGAACCCGCGCTAGCGTAGGTGATGCTTTGACCTATACAGTAACAGCCCGTAACAACGGACCTAACGCTGCTACAGGAGTCATCATTAGAGATGTGTTGCCATTGGCGCAGATCAACGTGGTGGGTACCATCACACCTTCGGCTGGAACGTACAACGCGACTACTGGTATATGGACCATTGGCAACCTGGCAGCAGGACAGTCAGTGACCATGACCGTGAATGCCACTATCAAAGCCACCGGCACTATTGTAAACACCGCTATCATCTCTGGCAATGAGCCAGACTTGCAACCGGCCAACAATACGGCAACGGTAGTAACCGTGGTAGGAGACGGCACCGGCAACCCAACCACTTCTGCTGACTTGCAGGTGGTAAAAGCCGTTGACAAGACCCGCGCCAACGTAGGTGATGCACTTCGCTACACTATCACAGCGCGTAACTTGGGGCCAAACACTGCCACTGGGGTGAAAATCACAGATGTGTTGCCAGTTGCGCAGATAGACCTAGTTGGCGCCGTAACGGTTTCGACGGGTACCTATAATGCCACTACCGGCATCTGGACCATCGGGAATTTGGGAGTAGGACAGACTGAAACCATGACGGTGAATGCCACCATTAAAACAACTGGTACCATCATCAACACGGCCATCATTTCTGGTGACCAGGTAGATGAACGTCCAGAAAGCAATACCTCTACCGTAATTACCATTGTAGGTGGCGGAACGGGTAACCCAACCGAAGCCACTGACCTAGAAGTAGTGAAAGCCGTTGACAAAACCCGCGCCAACGTGGGTGATGCGCTACGCTATGATGTAACCATCAAGAACAATGGGCCTAGCAGTGCTACTGGCGTATTAGTAGTAGATGTGTTGCCATTGGGTCAATTAACTTTAGTAGGGACTCCAACCGTGAGCAAGGGTACCTACAATGTGGCCAATGGTGTTTGGACGGTAGGAAATCTAGCCAGCGGCGAGACTGCCACCTTTACGGTAAACTCTACCATCACAACAGCTGGTACTATCGTGAACACGGCCACCATCAGGGGCAATGAGGCAGACCAAACGCCTGGCAACAACAGCTCTACCGTGATTACCGTGGTAGGTGCCACAGGTGCAGGCGTAGCCAACTTAGGCATCTCTAAATCAGTGGACAAAGGAGACGTGACGTTAGGGGAGCAAGTAGTGTTTACCCTACGTGCCACCAACGCTGGTCCTAGTGACGCCACTGGCGTGAAAGTAACAGATGTGCTGCCAGCAGGACTTGACTATGTGAGCGCTTCTACTTCTGTAGGAACTGTTGCCTTCAATGAAGCTAATAGAACCATCACATGGTCAATAGGAAACATTGCAAGAAACCAGGCAGATGTCGTTCTTACTATTACCGCAAAAACCTCATTGGTGGGTAAATTGAGAAACGTAGCCGTGATTGACGGAGATCAAGTGGATCCAGATGAAGATGATGACGATGATGACGCAGAAGTGTGTGTGCGTCCATTGGCACCAATCGTGAACAATCCTACCGCTTGTGTGGGCGGTAACGCTACCTTCACCTTCACGGCCACTGGAACTACACAGTATGAGGTAACTGGACTTCCTGGAGTGACCAATCCAGTGACAGTAACGGGTGGTGCTTATACAGTGTCAATTGCAACTCTAAGTGCTGGTAGTTACACGATAACCTTTAAAGCAATAGGTAGTTGCGCGAGCAGCTTGCCATCTACTGCCACGTTGACGGTAAGTGCGCTTCCTGGTAAGCTTGGTCAGATCACGGCTTCTAGCCCAACGCTTTGCGTAAATGTAGCCATCAGATACAGCGTGACGCCAGTAACTGGAGCCACCAGCTACATCTGGACAGTGCCAGCCGGCTGGAGATTAACTGGAACCACCACGGGCAACGGTCCTTTCACTACCACAGCGCCTGAGATTGAATTGATCCCAAGCACTACTAAAGGAGAAATCACCGTGAAAGCGTCTAATAACTGTGGAACCAGCGAGGCTTCTATCCTAGCGGTAGAGCCAGGTGCTACGCCAGCCACCCCGGTGATTATAAACGAGAGCGGTCCATGTACTGATTTGATCTACAGAGTGGCTGGAGTTACAGGAGAAACTTATACCTGGACTGTCTCTGGAGACATTAAGTTCAAAGGTACAACTGCTACTTCTGTGGAAGGTACAACGGTAACGCTTGAAGGTACTAGTGCTGACGCTAAAACCGGAACGCTTACGGTAACTGCTACTAACGGAGGCGCCTGTGGCAATGCAGTAGCTTCAGTGACAGTAGATGCCACGGCTCCAGGAAGCCTCTTCATCCCGAACGTGTTCACTCCAAACGGAGACGGCGTGAATGACTTCTGGGTGATCCGCAACTTGGAGAAATTCCCAGACAATGACTTGGCTATCTACAACCGTTGGGGCAATGAGGTGTTCAAGACCCGTGGTTATAACAATACTTGGCAAGCCGCTGGTCTAGAGGAAGCTACTTACTTCTATGTACTGCGTGTGAGAGGCTGTAACGGCGACGAGCAAGTGTACAGAGGACCAGTACAGGTAGTTCGCTAAGCCTAGCACTAGACATAATCCTAATTTCAAAAAGAGATATGAAACGAATTCTAATACTGATCATGACGATGCTGGCCACAGGAAACCTGTGGGCCCAGCACCGTCCCCAGTACTCACAATACATTTTTAACCAGCTGGTAATCAATCCAGCGTACGCAGGTGCTAAAGAAAACCTTACCTTGAATGCTTTCCACCGGCAACAGTGGGCAGGCTTGGAAGGCGCTCCCAACACCCAGTCCTTCAGTATTGATGGCCTGACTAAAAACAAGCGCATTGGCTTGGGATTCCATGCCACCCGTGATGAAATCTTTGCACAGAATCGCAAGAACTTCATCGTAGATGCTTCTGTCAAACTGCCTGTGAGCGCAGACGGCGTGATTAGTGTAGGTTTAGGTGCCGGGGTGTCACATTACGCAGTTGATGCCAACAAGTACAACGTAGACGGTGACCCTACTTTGATCAACCAGAAGGAAACCACCTTCAGCCCAGATTTGAACCTGGGTATTTTCTACCATACAGAGCGCTTCTATGCTGGGGTGTCTGTGACAGACCTTTTAGGAATTGATAAAGACATCAACTATGACCCAGAGAGACATTACTTCTTCACGGCTGGGTATGTGGCTGACCTAGGCGACAACATTAAGTTCAAGCCGAGCTTCATGCTCAAGGACAACTTTGATGGACCGTCTAACGTGGACTTCAACTTCTTCTTCTTGTTCAAGGAGCGCATTTGGTTGGGTACTTCTTACCGCACGGGCATCAACATCTTCAAAAACGACTTTGAGGCAAAAGGCCTGAACCACAGAGACGCCATTGTAGCCATGACAGACATTTACTTAACCCAACGTCTGCGGTTAGGCTATGCTTATGACTACACCCTGCACAGTAATTTGAATGACCTCTCTACCCATGAAATATCTGTTGGATACACGTTCCTGCGCATGCAGCCTACCAAGATGGTAACGCCACGTTATTTCTAATTTAAAATTTGAATTGACTATGATCAATAAATACAAATCTTTATCACTGGCTCTTCTTCTGGCAGGCGGTTTAGTGGTGGGTGGCTGTAATTCTACCCGCAAAGCTGACTTGCATTATGAGAACTTTGATTACACCCTTGCTATTGAAGAGTATAAAGAAGCCTTTGCCTCTAGAGAGCCAAACCTAGTAGGGGCACAGCGCCTAGCTGACTCTTACCGCCTGACGGGCCGCACCAAAGAAGCGGAGGAGTGGTACGCCAAAGTGGTGGCCATGCCAGAGGCAGACCCCATCAACATCTATTACTATGCCGAGGCCCTGCGGAGCAACGGTAAGTACTTTGAGGCCAAGACCCAGTACCAGAACTACGCCATGAAAGTGCCCGCCGAGGCCGCCAAAGCCAATGCCAAGGCCAACGCCTCTGACGCTGCTTTAAAGCTGTTAGAAGAACCGGTATCTGCCATTGTGGTGAATGAAACTGCCATCAATTCTGGTAACGCAGACTTCAGCCCGACGGTGTATGAAAACGGTATCATCTTCGCCTCTGACCGCGGTGGCCCTAAAAGCAACGACAAGGATGTAGACGCAGGCACCTACGGCTGGACCGGAAGACCTTACTTACAGATGTTCTATGCAGAGCGCAACCAGGACAGCACCTGGCAGTTGCCTACCATGGCTAGCGAGTCGTTGAACTCTTTGTACCATGACGGCCCAGCCGTGTTGGACAGCTCTAACTCCACCATCTATTTCACCCGTACCCACATGGTAGAGGTGAAAAACAAGAACGTGAACGTGGATCCTACCAGCTGGGTGAAGAAACCAATGACCAATGATCACGTGAACCGCCTGGAGATTTTCTCGGCTACGCGCAGCGACAGTGGTGCTGCCGGCACCTGGTCTGCTCCAAAGGCCTTTCCTTACAACAAGGTGAGTGAATACAGCGTGGGTCACCCGGCCTTGTCACCGGATGGTAAGACCATGTACTTTGTTTCTGACAAGCCCGGCGGGTTCGGTGAAACTGACATCTATTACTCAGAGCTTCAGGCAGACGGTAATTGGGGACAACCGGTAAACGCTGGTAACACCATTAATACGGTGGGTAAGGAGATGTTCCCGTCGTTTGACAGATCTGGGTACTTCTACTTCTCTTCAGACACGCATCCGGGCTTTGGTGGTCTGGACGTGTTCAGAGCCCAAGGAAGCCGCGCCAGCTGGACCAAGCCACAGAACTTGAGAAATCCCATTAATTCACCTAAAGACGATTTCGGGATGACGTTCATGCGCAACGTGGAGAAGAGTGAGACCGTTGGGTATCTTTCTTCTAACCGTGACAGCAACAACGGCACAGATGACATCTACAGCTTTAAAATGCTGAGCAACGCGGTGCTGCTGGTGACTACCTTAGAAAGAGTCTCTCTGCCTAGCAAGCGCACCACTACCCAGCCGTTGTCAGATGTACAGTTGAAACTGGCCATCAAAGGTTCTACAGATACTACTGCCGCTTTCACCAATCTTAATGGTGAGTATGCGTACGGTGTCATGAAAGGCAATGTATATGAATTGGCTGGTCAAAAATTTGGCTACCTGAAGCAATCCGCTACGGTTTCTATTGACACGACCAGCCTGGCAGACACCACCCGCGTGACCTTGATCTTTGATAAGAGCAAAGCCAACGTGGCCATTGCCCTGGAGAACATCTACTATGACCTGGACAAGTGGAACATTAGACCAGATGCCGCATTGGAGCTAGATAAGCTGGTGCGTATTCTACAGGATAACCCGAGCATCAAAATCGAGCTAGGTTCCCACACAGATGCCCGCGAAGGCCTAGGCTACAACATGTTGCTGTCTGAGCGCAGAGCCCAGTCGGCGGTGGAGTACCTGGTTAGCAAGGGTATTCCTAGAAACCGCCTCAGCTGGAAAGGCTACGGCGAGACGCGTCTTAGAAACGGTTGCGCTGATGGGGTAGAATGTACCGAGGAGCAGCATCAGATGAACCGCCGCACTGAGTTCAAAATCAAATAAATTCTTCTTGTTGATCCAATTCTATAAAAGCCACCCTTTTGGGGTGGCTTTTTGTTTTACGTCCGTTTTTGGCCTGTTTTCCAGAAAATAGGCCAAAAACGGAAGCTGTTAAAAAAGCCCTAGCTTGTTGGGCTAGGGCTTTTTAAGTGAAACCAAGTTTCTAATACTGGCTAGAGGACACTTGGTCATTACTAGTCTTAGGCGGGAACTTGGCCAAAATCTGGGTAATGACGGCTTGGACTTTTTCTTGGGTCAAGGATCTCTCGCCGCCAGTGGTTTGCCCGGTGCCGCGCCATACCAGTTCATTGCTTTGGGCGTCCACAATATCCAAAATAATAGTACCCGCCTGGTATTCTTGCACGGTGGTATTATTGTATAGCCTGTTGTAGGTGTAGGCATAGCGGTAACCGTACCAGTACCCATACCCTATGGTAGGAATACTTATATAGTCTGGCCGAATGCGCTGCACATTCTCAATACTCACATCATAGGCCAAAAGCATGTCTGTTTTTTGTGAGCCGGCAGCTAGCTGAAAGCCTCGGCGGGCCATTTCACTTTCTACCGCAGTCTTCACCCGCTTGTCTAAGAACGTACTGTATTTACGGGTAGAATCACTTTTTGCCACAGGTTGGTCTTGGTACCAGCGCCAGGTACGGTATTGCGCAAAATTGGTGTTCTTCTCATAATCTGAGGAGACATGGATGGAAGGAGCACAGCCTGCAAAGCCTAAGATCAAAAGGCTCATGCTTAACCCCATCAAATACGTAAGGATGCTGTTTGGTGAGTTCATCTTGTTCTGGATTTGTATGTAGAATAAACAACGTCTCAGTCTCTATTGCACAGGGAGTCAAATACTTATATTATACGTTTTTGGGAATATAGTAGCCCTCTGGATTATAGAGACTTGCTAGGAGGTGAAGTGCAGACTATTCCTGTCACATAGCGTTTGTCTATTCCTTAGCGGCGTTGCTGTGTCTTATACAAGTGAAGAAACTATCTGCATGACTATTGTGAAAAGCAGATAGGTGGCCGTTTTTTGGCTGTTTTCCAAGAATTAGCCTAAAAACGAAAACGCCCGCTGCGGTGAGGCAACGGGCGTTTTCTGTAAGGAATACTTAAAATGGTGATTACACCGCGGTCATAGGCTGGTCTTGCTCATTATAGGCTTCTACCGGGGCACAGCTACAAATCAAGTTACGGTCACCGTAAGCACTGTCTACGCGGCTCACGGTTGGCCAGAACTTAGCAATTCTGGTATACGGCACTGGATACACTGCTTTCTCTCTGGAGTACGGCAAGGTCCAGTTCTCTACCAGGGCAATGTGCGCCGGGTGAGGAGCGTTTTTCAACACGTTCACCTTCTGATCGGCTTTGCCTTCTTCAATCTCAGTGATTTCTGCTCTGATAGAAATCATGGCTTCGCAGAAACGGTCTAGCTCTGCTTTGCTTTCGCTCTCAGTAGGCTCTACCATCAAGGTTCCGGCCACTGGGAAAGATACTGTTGGCGCATGGAAGCCATAGTCCATCAAACGCTTGGCAATGTCTTCTACCTCAACACCCACTTTTTTGAAGGCGCGGCAGTCTAAGATCATTTCATGAGCGCAACGGCCGTTGGTACCTACGTACAATACTGGGTAGTGCGGCTCCAGACGGGCTTTGATGTAGTTAGCATTTAGGATGGCAATCTTGGTGGCCTCTGTCAAACCTTCGCCGCCCATCATGGCAATATAGGCATAAGAAATTGGCAGGATGCTGGCGCTTCCCCAAGGTGCGGCAGAAACGGCATTGATAGCCTCTGGTCTACCCAAATCTACCACCGCGTGGCCTGGCAGGTACGGAGCTAAGTCAGCCACTACGCCAATTGGGCCAACGCCTGGTCCACCACCACCGTGCGGAATACAGAAGGTCTTGTGCAGGTTCAAGTGGCACACATCCGCGCCAATGTTACCCGGCGAGGTCAAGCCCACCTGGGCGTTCATGTTGGCACCGTCCATATACACACGGCCACCGTACGTATGGATAATCTCACAAATTTCAAGGATGCTTTCCTCATACACGCCGTGGGTAGAAGGATAGGTCACCATTAGGCAAGATAGATCGTCTTTGTGCTGCTCGGCTTTCGCTTTCAAATCAGCTACGTCAATGTTACCGCGCTCATCGCACTTCACAATCACCACTTTCATTCCGGCCATCACCGCAGAGGCCGGGTTGGTGCCGTGTGCCGAAGATGGGATCAACGAGATGTTACGGTGATGATCACCGCGCGCCTCATGGTAGGCTCTGATTACCATCAGACCGGCGTACTCGCCTTGGGCACCTGAGTTTGGCTGCAGAGAAACAGCGGCAAAACCAGTCACCTCGCATAGCCACGCTTCCAGATCTTCAAAGATTTGGGCGTAGCCTTTGGCTTGGTCTACTGGGGCAAAAGGGTGCAAAGAGCCAATCTCTGGCCAGGTCACCGGAATCATCTCGGCGGTGGCGTTCAGTTTCATGGTGCAAGAACCCAACGGAATCATGCCGTGCGTCAAAGAGAAGTCTTTGTTCTCCAGGTACTTCATGTAGCGCAGGATTTCGCTTTCTGAGTGGTACTTGTTGAACACCTCGTGCTGCAGGTAAGAAGACGTTCTGATCAATGACTCTGGCCACTGAATGTCTACTTGCTCAGGCAATTCGGTCATCTCCAGCTCAGCGGCTGGTTTTCCGGCTACTTTTGAGAAAACAGCCAAAATCGCTTTCACATCCTCTAAGTCTGTATTCTGATTAAGAGAGATGCCTATGTTATGAGAATCTGCGAAGTAGCGGAAGTTGATCTCAGATGCCTCTGATTCTTGCTTGATGGCATTTTGCAACTCAGCGCTCTCCACTCTAATCTGTAGGGTGTCAAAGTAGTTGTCGTTGATCTGCTCAAAGCCCAGACGCTCCAAGCCTTTCTCCAAGATTTGGGTCAGGCTGTGGATGTTGAGGCCAATGTATTTTAAGCGACGCGGTCCATGGTACACGGCGTACATACCGGCCATCACGGCCAATAATACCTGCGCGGTACAGATGTTAGACGTGGCTTTCTCTCTTCTAATGTGCTGCTCACGCGTCTGCAAGGCCATACGGTAAGCTTTGTTGCCGTGCGCGTCCACAGAAACCCCAATTATACGGCCCGGGATGGAACGCTTGTACTCTTCTTTAGTGGCAAAGAAACCAGCGTGCGGTCCGCCGTAGCCCATAGGTACACCAAAACGTTGCGAAGAACCTACGACTACATCGGCACCCATTTCACCGGGGGCTTTCAACAAGGTCAAGCTCATCAAGTCAGCGGCTACGGCCACTAACATATCCTGGGCGTGTGCCTGAGAGATGAAGTCTGTGTAGTCAAATACCTCTCCATTGGCGGCCGGGTATTGTACCAAGGCCCCGAAGATGGTGTCATCTTCCAGGTTCACGTCCAGGTGGTCGCCTACAATCAGTTCAATGTTTAATGGCGTGGCGCGCGTAATCAACACATCTAAGGTCTGCGGCAATACCTGGTCAGAGACAAAGAAGCGGGTGGCATTCTTTCTGGAGCCTTTGCGTAACGCATAGAGCATGTTCATGGCCTCAGCAGCAGCCGTAGCCTCATCCAGCAAAGACGCGTTGGCAATCTCTACGCCGGTCAACTCAATCACCAGGGTTTGGTAATTAATCAACGCCTCCAAGCGGCCCTGGGCAATCTCGGCTTGATACGGCGTATAAGCGGTGTACCAACCTGGGTTCTCCAGGATGTTGCGCTGGATGACCGGAGGCAAGATGGTGTCATTATAGCCCAAGCCAATGTATGACTTGTACAGTTTGTTCTGCTTGGCAATCTGAGAGAACTTGCGCAAGAAGTCGCGCTCCGTTAAGGCAGATGGCAGGTTTAAGGGTTGTTTTAGTCTGATGGCCGCGGGTACGGTCTCATCAATGAGCTGATCCAAAGAATCTGCACCAATTACTTGCAACATCTCCTGAATTTGGTCTTTCACAGGGCCGTTGTGGCGTTCTTTGAAGATGTCTGCTGGTTTGGTCTTAAATATCATGTGAGGTATATTAAGAGTAGAAATGGAATCTTGTTATCTGAAAAACAGCCGTCAGGCTCAAATCATTACACAAAAGTAAAGCTTAAAATTCAGTAATTACACCCAGACCTCCTAAATTGCAGAGACAGCGCGCCGTCTTTGGCCTGTTTGCGACGTTCTTTTTTGATTTGCACCTTAAACCTGGAGTAGAATTCCATTTGCAGCATATGACTAAAGTAAAGCTTGGCATTTTAAGAGAGGGCAAAATGCCCGTTGACAAACGCGTTCCCCTTTCTCCTAAAAAATGTCTGCAGGTATTGCAGGAATTCCCCAATGCGCAATTAGTGGTGCAGCCCAGCCCGCACCGGTGCTTCAAGGACCAAGAGTACACAGACCTGGGCATTCCGCTGCGCGAAGACCTGACCAACTGTGATGTGCTGTTTGGCGTCAAGGAGGTGCCGGTAGACCAACTCATCCCGCATAAAACCTACTTCTTCTTTTCACATACCATCAAGAAACAACCTCATAACCAGAAACTACTGCATGCGGTTTTAGAAAAAGGCATTACGCTCATTGACTATGAGCTCATCACCAATGACCACGGCGAGCGCGAAGTGGCTTTTGGACGATGGGCCGGCATTGTGGGCGCCTACAACGGGCTGCTCACCTATGGCAAGAAGTGGAACCTGTTTGACCTGAAGCCCGCGCACCAGTGCGTGGACATGATGGACATGGAGGAGGAGTTCTTCAAGGTGAAGTTTTTGCCCAACATTAAGATTGCCGTGACGGGCGGCGGCAGGGTGGCCTTTGGCGCCATTGAGGTGTTGCAGCGCATGGGCTTGCGGCAAGTGACCGTGGCTGAGTATTTGAATGAGGAGTTCGCGGAGCCGGTGTTTGCGCAGCTGCGTTCCTCAGACTATCACGCCAAACCTGGTTCAGACACCTGGGACTCTCAGGATTTTTACCACAACCCGCAGCTGTACCAGTCCACCTTCTCTAAGTTTGCCAAGGTCACCGATTTGCTCATGGTCTGCGCCTACTGGAACCCGGCCGCTCCGGTGCTCTTCACTGAGGAAGACATGCGCGACCCAGATTTCAAGATCAACACCATTGCCGACATTAGCTGTGATGTAGATGGCCCCGTGCCGAGTACCAAACGCGCGTCTACCATTGCAGAGCCGGCCTATGATTACAACCCCTGGACTCAGAAAGAGGAGCCGGCCTATAGCTCTACCAAGAATATCACGGTGATGGCGGTAGACAACCTGCCCTGTGAGCTGCCCAGAAACGCTTCTGTGGATTTTGGACGGCAGTTAATAGCCCACATCATGCCCGCCTTGATCAATGGTGATACCCACGGAGTGCTAGAAAGGGCTACTATCGCCAAGAACGGCGTCCTAACGGAAAGGTACCAGTACCTGCATGACTATGCCATGGGCACGCTGGAGCAAAAATAAAGGGAAGAAAAGCTACAAAGAATAGGCATCGGCCATGGCAATGGCTTCCTCAGGCGCGTGCTTCTTTTTGGCAAACCACTTAAGGGCGGCGGCAATGTCATCTACATACTTCAACTTGAAATTAAGCGAGGTATAAGAGGCGTATACCATGTGCTGCAGGCTTAGTTGCTCGGCGTTCTGGTCAGATTCCAGCACTGCCACTTTCTTTAGGGAAGACTGCAACACCTTGGGGATAAACTCATACGCCACCCAGTCATAGTCTTGCAACGGCATGGGCCGTAGGTCTTGTATGTTGTACACGCAGTATAGCAGCTGAGAGCTGTTGATGAGCTGCAATGCCCGCTCCAGGGTTTCTCTAAAAACGGCACTCGCAACTACCCCCGTCCATTGCAAATGCAATATCTTTTGGTCTAAATCTTGGGAGATGGTGGCAGAAGGAGATGTGTAGGTAACAGTCACGTAATGTCTACGCTAAGGATTAATCTAATAGCAGGGGACGCACAAAGGTAGAACGAAAGTCTTTATATGGCACTATTCTTTCAAATAATATAATTTAATAATTTTTTAAGTTGAGTTGTAAGTGACTAATACTTAGGCTTTAAACAAGATTTTCTAGCAAGAAAATTGGGTGATATAAAAATACTGTTTTTCCTATGTTTTATGTACCAACCTTGTTTTGGCGTAAAGCACACGTTTCTGTTTTTAGCCTAGTTTCCAGAAAACAGGCCAATAGCAAAGCTCTGGTTGCAAATGTTTATTCAGCTGGTGATTGCCTATAGGGAAACGTAAGAATAAGCTAGACACAAAATACGGCAGAGGAATTATCGCCCATGTCATTTTAAGAATTGATCGTTTTTGGAAAAGAATAGAGATGAGGCAGCTAGGGAAAGGCCTTGACCAATTGTTGGGTGGCTACCCAGTTAAAAACAGAAAGCCCCGAAGACATTTCTTCGGGGCTTTCTGTTAACGTTTTTCCCTAAGGGGATTATTGGTCTTTCTTGTCAGCTACGCCGTCATCTACTGTAGTGTCTTGTACAGTAATGGTGTCTCTGCTTTCAAGGGTGTTGTCTATGTCATTACCAGCTTCGTTGGCCGCATCGCCCATTTCATCGCCGGCGGTTTCTACTGTTTCTTCTGCTTTGTCAGCGGTTTTAGATTCACAAGAAGCAAATCCAAACGATAGCGCTACTAAGGCCGCTGCCGCTACTCTGGTTACTTTTTTCATAGTCTCTGTTTATTGGTTTTGGAATGGGTATACGTGAAGCCTCTCAGAAAGATTAAGAAAGTGCTACACATTGAAAATCAGAACCTTTCTCAACTCCGGTTTTGGCCTGTTTTCCAGAAAGTAAGCCAAAAACCATGGCAGGGATTCCCGCTATGCGTTTCATTCTACAACCACGCCAAACATCTTGTTTAGAGGAAATTCGCCTTGGTTAAAAAGCTAGGACTTTAAGCGGGCATGAGCTGGCTTTGCTTGTAGAGGCCGTCCAGGGGTTGCTTGCCAATTCTTAGGCCGTAGTAGGCCGCGTCTTCAGAGATGTTCCAGATAATGTCAGTGATCTGGGCCATCATGCCTTTGGGCTGGTTGGCAGGCCGTACAAACTCCCCGAAGGTGAAGGGCAACGGATGAATAGTCGAGTAAAAGTCTGGACGCACTTTGAACTCCTCGTCTGCGTAGCGCAGCAGGTACCAGCCGTTCAACTCACTCACCTTCTCAAATACTTTGTTGTGAGGCTCCAGAACCTCAAACTCGCGGCGGTTGGCTGGGTGGATGGCGGCATACCCGTACCCCGGAAACCACGGATAAACTCCAAACTCCTGAGACTTCTTTGGCATTGTTTCTTAATCTTTACGGTACCCAAATTTCCTTCTTAAGAAGAAAACAAGGACAATGAGGGTTCCCAGAACCAACAGGGTGATTCCGGTTTTAAGGTCAGTATCTGATGAAATCTCATAGCCGGGAGCATGGGCCAACACCCAGAAAATGACATTCAAGATCACCAGCACAAACAGAATAGCCAATAGGGTGTTGAACAGGGCTCTCATGGCGCTTTTTTCTATTTACAGCACAATACCCATGGCTGCGGCAGTTTGCAGGACAATCTCACGGGCGTAGTTTTTCTGAATGACCAAGTCTCCGGTCTGGCTGTAGTGCGTGATGATGCTTTGGTCCAAGAGCAGCGGCGTGGCATAGGCACCATAGGCATCTATGAGGGCTTTCTGCACCAGGCATATCTGGTCTTTGCGGGCCTCAGTCTCTGGGGTCTTAAACCGCGGCGGGTACGGGCTGGACGGCAAACGGTTAGAAATCTGACGCTTCTTGGCTTCTTGCAGCGCGCCATTGATGATGCGTTGTAGTTGCGCCTCATAGCGGTCCTGCTGCAAACGGCCATGAACGCCGCGCGTATGGTGCAGCCACTCGTTCAAGTTGCCTTCTGGGTTGTTGAGCAAGGCCATGAGCGCAGCCGTATTGATGACCTGACCCGCCGGAATGTTCCATTTCTGAGCCAGCTCATCCCTAAAGTCATAGATAGGCTTCAAGATAAACTGCTGCAAGTACGTGAGGCGCTGCGGAAACTTGATTTTTAAGTGCGGGTCTGCCGGAACAGAGAACACGATAGATTCCAAGAGCTTGTCTTCCTCTGCCAGCCAATGCAGACGGCCCAGTTCTGCCACTTTGCCTAGCATTTTGTCTTTGAGCAGGTGCAGGTGCAGCACGTCCAGGGTGGCGTACTCCAGCTGGCGTTTGGTCAAGGGACGCAGGGTCCAATTGCTCATCTGCTGCGACTTGTCCAGGTTCAAGCCCAGTTCTTCTTCTAGCAGCGTGCCCAGGGCGGCTTTGGCGTAGTTGAGGATTTTGGCGGCCACGGCGGTGTCCACCAGGTTGTGTACCTGGCAGCCCAGCATGCTCAACAGCATGAGGTCATTGTTGGCGTGGTGGAAAATCTTGATGATGGCCGGGTCTTCCAGCACCTGCCAGAGCGGCTGCAGGTTTTCAATAGCAAAAGGGTCTATCAAAAAGCAAGCCTGCCCGTCAGAGATCTGGATAAGGCAGAGCGTGAAGCCGTACGTATAATGGTGTTGGTCAAATTCAAGGTCTAACGCCAGTTCTGCTTGCTGGCTTAGATAGACCGCTGCCTCAGACAAGGCCTCTTCCGTTTCCACCAAATATACTGGTCTGCCCTCTAAGACAAATGCAGGTTGATTCATAACTCTCAAATGTACCAAAGATTTGGCATTTGCTTGACGTGCAAGGCAAAGACAACGTTGTGGTTTTTGAGGTATTTTCCAGAAAATAAGCCAAAAACGCCGGCCCCGCCTGTAAAAGATGGCAAGACCGGCGTTCCTGGCGCTTTTGAGGGATCTGCTATTCTAAAAGAAAACTCACTTCTACTGAGGAACTGATGATGATCTGGCCCGCGGCCAGGGTAGGACCTCCGGCATCACCGGCCATGGACTCGGCCATCATGCGCTGGTTGGCCATCTTCCCGAAGATGGGCATGGGGCCCTGTCCGCCGCCTTCATTGATGTTGTACACGCGGCCAATCTTGGCGCCCAAGTCGCCGGCCAGCAGCGTGGCTTTCTGTTTGGCCTGCTGCACGGCTTTGCGTCTGGCTTCTTCTTGGTACTTGAGTAATTGGCTGCTGGTGTAGAAAATACCGTCCACGCGGTTGGCGCCTGCTTTGTAAGTGCCGGCCATCACCTCGTCAAACTTGTCCAGCTTTTCTAGAGTCACAGAAAGCGTACGGGTGGCCATGTAAAATTGCGGGGTGCTTTGGCCGTACTCGCCGGTGTACATGGGCTGTAGGGACAGGTACGCCGTCTGGATGTTCTTTTCCTCTATACCGCTCTTTTTGAGGTAGGCAATAAGGGCGGCGGTGCGCTGGTCGGCTACTTTACGGGCCTCTTCCAGGGTTTTCTCGCGCACTTCCACACCCACGTTAAAGGTGATCTGGTCTGGTCTTACTTTCACCTCGCCGGTGCCGGTCACGGTCACCAAGGGTGGTAGTTGGCTTTGGGCCTGGCTCTGGAAAGAAAACAAGGAGAGCAAGGCGAAGCTTAAAAGGGGAAGGAGCTTTTTCATAGATGTAATTTTAGGTTTCAAGGGCAAACACAAGGACCATGCCGAACTGCCTTTACCCGCAGGTACAACGCAAGTAACCAAGCCTTGGTGTATTTACGCAGGTTTGATTTGTATCTTTGCGGTCTGTACGTTTTATCTTTCTTTCTATGCAGCAGCACTTGGCCATCTTTGATCCCTTTGAGAACATGCGGTTTGGGTACCGTACCTGTTTTCTCTGCGGCAACACCATCACGCAAGACCAGGTTACGCAGGTGTTTCCTCAATGGCTGATGCAGGAGTTTGACATAGCCGAGCGCCCCCTTAGAATGCTGGACCAGAGCGTGGTGCAGTTCCAGGAGCTTCAGGTGCCGTGCTGCCGCCGCTGTCAGACGCAGTACGTGCAGCCGCTAGAAGAGCAGGTGCAGCAAGCCTCCCAACAAGGTGTAGCCGGTCTGCGCGCCTTAGACCCTAAGTTGCTGTTCCAGTGGCTGGGCAAGATGTTCTACGGCACGCTTATCAATGAACTCATCAAAGAGCAGGACCCGCTCATCAAGCCAGAGTACGCCGTGAGCGAGCAGCCCAAGATGCTCATGAAGTTTCAGGCGTTCTTTAGGGTGCTACAGTCCATCAGGGTGCCTATGACCTTCGCCGACTTTCTGCCCAGCTCGATTTTTGTGGTAGAGGTAGACGCTGCCGCAGAGCCCAGCCGCTTTGAGTTCAGGGATGATTTGACCACCATGATGGTCAGTCTGCGCATGGACAATGCCTTGATTGTGTGCTGCCTGCTGGACAATGAGCTGCTCAAACGCGCCATGCGCCGCGTCTGGACCGAAGTAGAGCCTAGAAAACTTCAACCCATCCAGGCCGCCGAGTTCAGTGCCCGCGTATTCTATGGTGCCTACCTGCTCAACGTCATACCAGATTACCTGCCCCGCCCGGCCAAACCACAGGACGAGGTGCTGGTGATGGACTCCCTCATTGATGATATTACCGATGTCATTTTCAACCCTTGGGAGAACAGCGCCTACGCCAAGATGCTGGCTCTGTCCTGGGCGCGTTGGGGCGTGACGCAGGAAGACATCCTCCAAGACCCAGAGCATCCCATGAGCATGCTTTTTACGCCGGCCGGCGAGTTTATTGAGTTTCCTTCCATCCCGGGGCAAGGATAAAATCAAGGAAGAGATTGCATGGAGGTGCGCGCTCCGTTTTTGGCCTGTTTTCCAGAAAGCAGGCCAAAAACGGAGCGCGCTTCTTTGGAGCCATAGCTAAAAGTGGTTGGGCAAGCGCGTGGTAAGGGCTGGCAGATAAACCTCTCACACCCGCCTGCGTACTCAGAGGTACGGCCTTCTTAGCCGACTAACCTAAACTGATAAAACTATGGCTGAAATTAATGTTGAACGCAAAAAGCGCTCTGGCTGGTTGTGGATTATTGTGCTTGTGGTACTGGCTATTATTGGCTATGCCCTGTACAGATACCTGAATGAAGACAACAACACCGCCGAGTACAATGGCGCCCCTACGTCTTTTGTAATGCCTGTCGCTCCCCATCACTTAGGGAGCGTTTGAGTTTCTGACCTCATAACCTAAAAGAAACATGGCAAACAATAATGACTATTCAAAGGGAGTGCGACTGCGCCCTTTGCATAAACTGAGCAATTTTAAAGTATCTGACAACAACCTTGACGTGCGCGGCTGGGAAGTGGTAGGCGCTGACGGCCGCCGCATTGGCAAAGTGGATGACCTCATCGTGGACCAAACGCTCATGAAGGTTCGCTACTTGGACGTAGACGTAGATCCCAACCTGCTCTTGCCAGACACCGATGACCGCCACATTCTGGTGCCCATTGGTGCGGCCCATTTAGATGAGTCAGCTGATGAGGTGCGCGTGACTGGTTTGGAGCTAGCCGGTTTGTCCCGCTACCCATTCTACCGCGGCGGCGAGGTGACCCCAGACTATGAGTACCGCGTGCTGCACGCCGTGACCAGTCCTACTACGTCGTTCATGACCACGTCTTCGCATACCACGCCACCAGATGACCAGTTCTATGAGCATGAGTCTTTTGATGACAGCCGTTTCTACCAGACGCGTCGTCAAGATGATTACATAGACCAGAGAAGCTCGGCTGTGAATGCAGACATGAACCGTAACATAAACCCAAATGTGGGCTCTACGTCCTCTGGCATGGGCTCAGGCACAACCGGCATGGGTGGAAACAGCGCCATTGACGGGGACATTGCCACCATTGAACGTCTTAAGCGCATGCTAGACGAGGGCACCATCAACCATGACGAGTTCACGGCCCTAAAGAGAAAAGCGCTGGGCTTATACTAGTTTTCACCTGATTCTGGGAAAACAGCCCAAAAACGAAAAGAAGAAGGCGAGCCAATTGGCTCGCCTTCTTCTTTTTATAATTCCAACCCGCTTCTGCTAGGGATAGTTGTTGGTAGCGTCCGGCATGTCTAGATAATCTCCCGAAGGATGGTACAGGTTGCCTACCGTGGCGTTGGTAGCGTGTTGCGTGTGGGCTTGGCCTGGCCACCGCTTGCGCTGCCGTAACTTGCCGTTGTGCTGGCTTCGCTTGGCCACTGAGTATGCCGCCATGCCTGCTAAGGCTACCAAGCCAGCGGTGGCCAATACCTTAGGCACAGTGTTCTTGACAGTAGGGGGCAATTCTACCACACCGCTCTCATCTGTAATGGCCGGGTGGTTTACGTAACGTCCCTTGTTAGGCACTGCCAATTGGTCAAACAACCTGGCTAGTTCGCTTAACTGCTGCTCTAATTCCTGACCTTGCATAGGTAGACCGTGCCCACTAGCTGCTACCAAAGGCCGAATGCTTGCCAGTTTCTGGACAGACGCCTTGGCTGCCGCCCAGTCTGGTGTAAAATACGCTGGCGGTCCGCAGACTTCTTTCTTTTGAGTGAGTACCGCCAAAGCAGATTCCGGTTTTCTTGTCACAAAGGCATCACCTACCAGCAAGACGCGGTCATGTTCTCTAAAGAAAGAGACGTGCCCTGGCGTATGGCCCGGGGTTTCCAACCATTTCCATTCTGGCATGAACGGCACAGAACCATCTGGCGGAAGTGTCTCTAGTCTGCCATGGAATTTGATGGGCTTTTTAGGGTACATGAAGGACATGTACGCCATGCCGCCGCCGCCCACGCTAGAGTCTGGCGGTGGGTAGCTAGACATGCCGGTCAAATAAGGCAACTCTAATGGGTGCGTAAACACCGGCACATTCCAATAGTCAGCTAAGGTCTGTAGAGCGCCCACGTGGTCAAAGTGTCCGTGCGTAAGCAGGATGGCCTTGGGTGGATTAGATTTGCCAAACTTCTCCTCGGCGGCCTTTCTGATGCGGTCAGCTGAGGCATAAAGCCCCGCGTCTACCAACACCCAGGAGCCGTCTGGGTTTTCTACAAAGTAGAGGTTCACAAAGACAATCTCCATCCCCAGAATGCCGGGGGCTACCGGAAAGGTAGATTGCTGTTTCTGCTGTAATATCTGTTGAATCTGGTCTTGCATAGAATTCTGGATTAGGTGATACATCAGCTGTCTAGCCGGCCAAATACACTTTGCTCATTGTCTGTGTCATGCCGCGAGTTGGCGTCCCGGTCGGTTGATTTTCCGCCTTGGCCTCCTTGGCTGTTGCCCGGCTGCTTGCCGCCCTGCTGAAAGCTGGCGTTGCCTTTGGCGCCCGCGCCCGGCTCCTGGTTTTTGTTTTGCTTCATGTCCTGTTGAGAGGACTTGCCCCTGGGCAGTTTGTCGTCCAGATTCAGGTTTTGGTCCTTTTTTTCTTCTTGTGCCATAGCTTTATGGATAAGGTGAGTAATGGAGACGTAACTGGCTAAGCCAGATTTAAATGTACGTGCCTGAAAAAAAGTAGGTGCCTGGGAATAAGATAAATTGCAGGGCTGCGTTTTGGAAGTTGGAAAACAGTTCGTATTATAGACTTGTTATAACCAGAAGGCAGCCCCTAAATTTGGCGAGGAATTTGCAAGAGAAAGGATAGGGGGCGAGTGACCTGCCGGAATTTTTTACACCTGTTCACCGTTTATACGTCATGGTAAATTTGATCTATCCACCCAGCTATATGGCCGTTTATGCGAAATGCATAGATGCTACCCCGCCTGCCTTTGATCCAGAGGAATGGATTGAGGAAGGGCACATTTACACCGTTAAGCATTTTACAGAGCCTTTGAACCAGGAAGAAGGAATGGCCGTGACAATCATTGATGAGTCTGGTGACGAGATTCACCCCAGCCCGTCACACTGGAGCTTCTCTTCTAACCGCTTTGAATTGTTCTCTGTCTTCTTGAACTAGGCGTTTTTAGCCTGTTTTCCAGGAAATAACCCAAAAACGAAAGGGGCTGACCATCTGGTCAGCCCCTTTCGTTTTTACAGGATTGCTGGTTTCTAGAAGAAGAAGCCAGCCTTGATTAAGGGTAGTTTGTCCTCTTCAGAGACGGTGTAGCCTAAGGAGATGACCACTTGGTTTACTGGAGCAAACCAAACGCCGCCGCCGTAGCCCGTGTGCCATTCTTTAGAATTCTCGCCTTCTACCCACACGCGGCCCATGTCATGAAACCCGAATATGCCCACCGTAGCCGGGAACAGGTAGGTGGTAAAGCTGAATAGCCGCAACCTAGCCTCTGTGTTGTTATAGAACGCGGTTTGGCCGGTAAATCTGGTTCTTCTGTAGCCGCGCAAGGTGTTCAAGCCGTCCAGGTGCTGGCCCTGGAAGAACTCAAAATCATCTCCTCCGTCACTGTCAAAGGTGTGCCCGCCGCCAAAGCGCGTGGCCAAGGTCAGCTTAAACGGAATCCTGATGGTATGGTACAAAGACAATTCAGAGTTGACCCGGTTAAAATCTTTTGAACCCGTCTTGGTGCCTTTCATGAAATCTGCGCCTACCGTCCAGTGAATCCCCTTGGCCGGCAACGCCGCCACGTCTCTGGAATCCAGAACATACTCAAGGCGCGCGCCAGCGTAGGCCTTCGGGTCATTGAAGTTCTCATACCGCTTCTCTGTAGTTGGGACCGTTGTTATGAAACGATCTGGCGTACGCTCAACATTCACCGTCTGGAAAACGGGCCCAGCAAAAAACGTAGCGTGCTCGCCAATCCGTTTGCCAGCCAAAGCGTTCACGTACAGCTGCGACGAACGGTAACGGTAGTACTCAATGTCAATGTCTGGGTTATACGCGCTCTCATTGCTAAACCCGAAGAAGTTGTCTGAGAAGCCCGGCGACTTGAAATTGACATTCAGCTTTACGTCCAAGCCCAGGCGCACTCTTGTGAAGTGGCCGGCATAGTCTACCAAGAAGGAGCTGGTGGCAAAGGCGTAACTGCCCGTCAATCTTTGGCGCATGGCAAACGGCTGCTTTTCAAAGCCTTGTTTCTCTAACAATACTCCGCCACCCAGCAAGAAGCCGTCATCTCGGTTAAACTGGAAGGAAGCCAACGGTCCTAGGTAATTGTATTTGTAGGCTTTTCGGTCATACTCTGCCGTGGGTCGGCGGTGGGTGAAGTCCCGGGCCTCAGTGCCGGCATCAATAGAAATGCCGTCTGGCTTGTCATAGACATAGGTAAGCCGGCGCAGACCCTCTACGTTAGAGCTGTCAATGGCTTGGTCATTTCCTTCGCCGCCAATGATGCGTACTCTTATGCCTTCCTCAGCGCGGCCTTTTACCAAGAAGTGGTCATTGCCGCCTAAGCCGTACAAGCGTATTTCATCTGTCTCTGCGGGCAGGAACTGGCGCTGGTAGATAATGTCTTTTGCTTTGTACTGAGCAGAAGCCGAGTCTTTTTTGAACACAGACACCAACGTGTTGCCGTCTGCCTGGCGCTGTACCTCAAAAAACTCAGGTTGGTCTGTGCCCACTACGTCCACTTGCTTGGCCAGGAACTCATAATAGTCCTCAGCGTCTTTTTTAATGGAGGCGCGGCGGGCTTTCAAGGTGCTGGCTAGTTGCTGTCCAGAGAGTTTGTAGATATCTTCTGGCAAAGCGCGCACCGCCTTGTCAATGGCCTCATCTGTGAGCGACGCGGTTAGGCTATCAGCCATGGCCAGCCAGTCTTTACGCTCCAGCCCAGTTAAAAAGCTTCTGTCAAAGTAGCGGTTGTTGAAGTTAAAGCCCTCAATGTCACGCAGGCTTTCGTCAAATCCCTGCACCTTGGGCAGAATCCACTTGCGGCTGGCAATGTTAGGAATCACGCCCTGGTTCACGAAGAAGGCCTGGTCGCGGTCTCTCGGGATGGCCTTATAGACTTTGCCCTTGCCGTCTTTCTTGAACTCGGCCCAGCGCCACTGGTCATCGTGGCGGTCCCAGTCAGCGATGAAGAAGTCAAACAGGCGGGCGCGCAAGAGGCTCATCTGGTCAATCTGGTCGTTCTGGTCTTCGCGGATGTTCTCCAAGACCTTCTCTGTGCTCACCACATTTTTGGAGTTGCCCACGCTTGCCAAATGGGACATGTCCTCATCTGGCCGCTCTTCAAACAAACCAATGGTGTTGGCGAAGCCTTTCAAGTACTTACCAAAGCGCGGGTCATTGGGAATGGCAAAGTACTGCGGGTTGGTATGGTATACGCCGGCAGCATCCGCCAACGGCGTCACCACCAGAGAGCCGTAAGGGTGCGAGGCCGAGATCTGGTCCTTCACCACATCGGCGGCAATGGTTTTCCTAAACACCGCCGGCAGGGCCGCGTCTGGGTACTTCTCTACGGAACGCAAGACGTACTCCTTGCCGGTGCTGTCTGCTAAGCGCAAGGACACCGTCTGGAATCCGCCGCCGCGCTGCACAACTTTTAGACCGCCGTTATGGGTGCCTATGTCAAACACGGGCAAGGCCACGGGCTCGGTCCATTCTGGCCGGTAGTTTTTTCCCAAAAGCCAATGCCTGAACTTGCTGGCCTGGTAGACTTCGCTGGCTTTTAAGGTAGCCGTCTTGCCCACAAAGCTCAGGTTCATTTTCTTGATTTTAGCTTCTAGCTGCTTGGTGGTGGGTTTTTGGGAGAGCTTGGCTCTGTAGGCTACCTGTCCCTGGGCGCTCTGAACATCTGGGGCGGTCCAAATCTCCAGCCACGTCTCGCCGTTGGCCAGGTACAGCACCTTGGCAAAACCGGGCGTATTGGTAGCATGGACTGGATTGGTGTCTTTGACTGGCTTGATGTCTTCTCCCAAGCCAGCGCTCACGTAATGCAGGCTGTCTTTGGTACGGTGCTGCAAGCCGTTGGAATTGCCCTCTACGTGAACCAGTCCTGCATGAGGGGCATATATCTGAGAGAGTTGGCGGTGCATGAGTTTGTACTCCAGGCCTTTCATCTCGGGGGAGATGCTCATGACCACCAGCAGGTTCTTTTCTTCATTGCTGCGCAGGGCGTCATCTACGGCAGCCATGGTGGCGGTGCCGCCTACAATCTCACAGCCGCGCATTTCTTTCTTGTCGTCCATGCGGCGGTTGGGCATGAGCCACTGCGTGTCCAGGAGCAATAAGTGGGCATCATCTGTAAGGGGAACTTCGGTGGGGCCAGGGCAGGCATTCTCCGGTAGAATCAGTTTGTCACTGCCCAGCACCTGAGAAAGATAGCGTTCCTGGTTTCTTACTTCCTGCACCACCTTGCCTTTGGCGTTGTGCTCGCCGGGCATGACAATGATTTTGCCTTGATAGCCTTGCAGGTATTGGAGTTGGGCGCGCAGTTTGGCTTCTAACGCGGGTCTGTCTGGTGCAGAAACTCCTGGCAGGCTAGCCGGCTGAAACGGGTTGCCTATAAAAACCAGGGTGCTCTTTTTGCCAGCCTGTTGCAGTTGCTTCTGTAACAAAGGCAAGGGTGCAGCAGTGGATTGGTTGGGTGCCCATCGTCCGGCCAGCAAAACGGTGTGTGTTACTTCTGAAGAGGGCAGGGCTGCCATCTGGGCCCAACTGCTCACGGGTAGAAGCGCACAAGTGACAAACGATAAGCGGATTACCCAGCGGGGTAAGTGTATTCTCATAGTGTGGTAAGTTCTGAGCTCTTTTACGAAAGGTCGTTTTTGGGCTATTTTATGGGAAATAGGCTGAAAACGGAAGTAAAAGGGCACGGGTTCTCAAAGGAGCTTAGTCCCTGTTTGCCGTGTTTACGCAGGTTAGCCGCCTTTGGGTTGAATTTATGTTTGCGTACCCCAGATATCCCTGAAAATAAGGCTGAGAATAGGAGGAGAAACAGGTCTTTGGGAATAATTTAAGGACTGTGGGTGTTGTATATTCGTAACGCTACCCTATGCCCGCATTAGACAAGACCCTCAGGAAAGCCGTGGTAGAACTGCCCGCCTCCAGAAAAGATAAATTGCTCCTACAATTGCTCACCGCCAACCCTGTTCTACAGGAACAATTGGCCTATGAACTGCTGGAGGGCGAAGACGCTTTAGACACCCGTCGTCAAATTCTGCAAGCGCACCTCCAAACCCACACCCAAGGCTTTTACTATAATGCTACCGAGCTCTTGATTTGCTTGCGGCAGGTCTGTCCCTTGCTAGCACACCATGTTAAGATCACCAATGACGTGGAAGGCGAGATACGTCTGTTGCTTCAATTACTCCAGGAAACCTTGACCCATCAAAAAGAGCATCTGCATACCTTGAGCGGCTCCAATGAGGCCTTGGGCCAATTTTTAGCCAAGCGTTTGGAAGAAGCTTTGCAGAAACTGGCTAAGCTGCATGAAGATTTATATGTAGAGTTTGAGGATGAAGTGAATGCCGTCTTGCCCTTGGTGCATGCCTCGGCGGCGGGTTATGCGGCCAGAAAGTTGGGCTTGCCAATAAAGTGGAAGTGACGGAAGAAAGAATTTCGTTGGTTTTCGGCTACGCCGCCCAAGAGTAACTGTCCGGTGCGCCTTCATGCAGGGCTTTGATCGCAAACAGACAACCGGCTAAGTCTTGCTGCAGCTGGCATTCCCAAATAACAAGGACCTGCCAGTTGGCAGCTTTTAGCTGGGCGCGGTGCTTCAGATCCCTTGCTTGGTTGCGCTCAAATTTATCCTGCCAGAAGGCCGTGTTGGATTTGGGTAAGGAGGGCTGGCAGTGCGGACAGCGGTGCCAGAAGCAGCCGTGCACGTAAATGGCCAATCGGCGGCCGGGGTAGCAGATGTCTGGTTTGCCGGGGGCTTTCTTCCAGTGCAGCCTGTAGCCACGCAGACCTGCCTGCCACAAGGCTTTTCGTAAGGTGACCTCAGGCTGGGTATTCTTGCTTTTGTTAGCCCGCATGTTTTTGCTCACGCGCTCCTGCGCCGTTAAGGGCGGGGCAGACGAAAGGCTGTATTTCTTTTTCTTTTTGCGGAGCTTCTGCATACTACTAAGCGGTCAATTGGTAAACGCCGTTTGTCTCTGGAGAGTGCCAGGTTTCCGTTGAAATTTCATTCATCCTACCTCATTTTTGGCCTGTTTTCTAGAAAGTAGGCTAAAAAAAGAAAGGCCCCGCAGTCACTCTGCGGGGCCTTTCTTTTTGAAAAATGATAAGTAATGTTAGTCGTGCACTTCCTCGGCGTCAGCAAACTGATGGCCCGTGTAGCTTACCAGGGCAATGGCGCCAATGGCTACCGCAGCCACGGCCAGAATCATCTGGACAGGTGTCATTTTTTGTCTGGTTCTCAAAAGTAATTTACCGGCGTCTGCCAAGAGTTCTGGCAATACGTCATGTTTCCCTTGGTAGACATTTAAGATAGACTCAACGGTACGCGCCAGGTCCTTAGGCTGCACCAGGGCAGTAGAAGTGTTAGTTGATTGTTCCATAGTGGTAGTTCTGAATTAGCATGAAAAAAGGAATCCCGGCCCGTGGTCCAAGGAATGGACACGGGCCGGGATGTTTATACGCAAAGAGTGCGCCTTAGGTCAAGCAAAAATCAGATTATGCCACTTGGCCACCGGCAGAACGCACGGCTTCGTTGATTTTCTCAATGATTTTGTCTGGGCTAAACATCATGCTGGCCGGAAAGCTCACTGCCACGTTGTTGATTTGCAAGGTCTGGTCTCCCTCTTGGTAGGCATAGTCTGCGGTCACGCCTTGTTTAGACACTCTTCCAGAGGTGCCTTCCAATTCAATGCCGGCGGCGCCTAGTTTGCTGCGCAGGTTGTTGTATAACTCAGGAGTGATGCCGGTGTAAGTAGCGCTATTTGCCATAGTTTCAGTTTTTTATAGTGGATGGAACATTGTAAACGCAGGATTTTGCCCGAAGGTTGGTCTTGGCGTCCCTTGGTTAAAGGTAGTGTTTTTCGGCTGTTTTCAGAAAAAGAAGCCAAAAACGTCCTGTGCTTCTGCTAACCTTTAAGGGGTTTTTAAGGTAAAGCGGTTCAACTAAGTTTGCGTTTTTTACCATGAAGAAGCTTTTTCTGGCCCTAGTACTATTCATCTTCCTGTTTGGGGTGGCCAGGTACTTCTTTCCTGGTCATCCCGCCTCCAGCCTAGACCAGTCAGGTGATTTCTTCGGGGAGAACCGGCATCTGCTCAACACCCCAGACAGCGTCATGGCTAGTGCCGGCGCGCATTACCAGATCAGTGCAATAGGAGAATTCTTCCTGGGCAAGCATTACCGCGCGGTCTGGGCCACTCCCGTCAAAGCCGAGGTCTTCCATATGGACAAGATTGGCGGGGGCTTGCGCATGGAGAAACTTGGCGGCGGTATGCAAACCACCAGCCTCACCCTCACAGACACCGCCGGCCATAAATGGGCGCTTCGGTCCCTGGACAAAGACCCCATCAGTGTATTGTCTCCATTCTGGCGGAAGACGTTTGTGGGTAGTTTTGTGCGGGATCAGGTGTCGGCTACCAATCCATACGCCGCTTTGGTGGTGGCACCCCTAGCCGAGGCCATCGGGGTGTTCCATCCTTCGCCCAAGCTGGTGTTTGTGTTGCCCTCAGACAAAGATTTCAGGCAGCATTCCCATCTGTTCAGCAACCGGTTATTTTTAATAGAGGAGAAGTTTACCTCAAAAGCCTCCTTGACCAAGAAGTTTGGCCCGGCCAGAGATTTGGTGGGCACAGAGGTGGTGCTGCAGCGCCGCTTCCAAGACACGCACCACAAGATTGACCAATGGGCCTTTGCCCGCGCGCGCCTCCTGGACTTGCTTTTGAGCGACTGGGACCGGCATGAAGGGCAGTGGGACTGGGCCGAATATAAGCAAGGCACGGAGACGTGGTACAAGCCCATTCCCAAAGATCGTGACCAGGCGCTTTGCTGGTATGATGACGGCGTGTTGCCCTGGGTGGCTACCCGTAAGTTTGCCGCACGTAAGTTTGAGTCGTTTCACCCCACGTTCAAGGATGTTTATGGTCTTACCATCAATGCTTCTTTCCTAGACGCCCGGGCCTTGTCTGAAGTGTCTCTGGCCGACTTTAGAAGGATAGCACGAGAAATTCAGATGGCTTTGACTGACTCCGTGTTGCAGGATGCGGTGCATAGGCTCCCACCGGCCGTATATGATCTGGTAGGACGGCAGACATATGATATTTTAAGGAGTAGACGCCAACAGCTAGCCAAGGCCGCCGATCAGTATTACCATATCTTAGCCAAAGAGGTCATAGTAGCTGGGTCAGATGGGGCAGAACGGTTTTTGGTGCAGCGTCTGGCGCAGGGCAAAACCGTGGTAGAGGTGTATAAGATAAATGAGAACGGCGTTAATATAGGCAGAAACTACAGCAGGACCTTCTTTGCCAATGAAACCAGCCAAATCCATCTACATGGTTTAGACGGTGATGATGTGTTTGATATTAGGGGAGACGTATTGGTAGGGTCTACGGTTTATGTGTATGGAGGCAAAGGCAAGGACCAGGTCCTAGACAAGTCCTCCGTGCAAGGTTGGCGCAAAAAGACCATTGTCATTGACGCGAAGGAGAATGTACAAATCCAGAAAAGCGCAGAAACAGAGGTGCAGTTAAAAGAAGATAAAGTTATCTCCTTGGTCAGATTTTGGGACAAGTAAGTTTGGGCTATTTTAATAGTCTAAGCAATTATATAATAAGGCTCCATATTTACTGATTCATCTTTTTTTGGAGTATTCCGTAAAGAATTGTTGCTCTTCTTTCCATTCTGCCTTACTTATAGAGTATGGCTGCCTATCATTTGATAATCACTTATATTTGCTTATGCGAATAAAAGGGACATCACTTTAAAAACCTTTCTTTACTTTGGCATTGTCGAGTAAAGAAGAATAAACACTTATGGATAAATACTCTTATATCGCTAATGCCCACGGGACTTATATAGATGAGCTCTATAAGCAGTTCCAGCAGGATCCAGAATCAGTTGAGTTTGGATGGCGAAAGTTTTTTGAAGGCTACGAGTTCTCTGACAATTATCCGGGAGAAAACGGAACATCTGCCCCAGCGACCACGCAAGGTCAACCTGCCGGTGCCTCTGCCACGGCGGTAGACAAAGAAATTCAGGTTCGCAACCTAATACATGCGTACCGTTCCCGCGCGCACCTAAGAGCCAAAACCAATCCGGTACGCCCAAGAAAAGACAGAAAAGCCAGATTAGACATTCAAGAGTTTGGACTTTCTGAGGCTGACTTAGATACGTCTTTCCAATCTGGGGCCGAGCTTGGCTTAGGCAATGCCAAACTGCGTGACATTATCAACGCCTTGCAAACTATCTATGAGCGCACCATCGGGTTTGAGTTCATGTACATCCGGGACCCAGAGGTACTGGAGTGGTTCAAGACCAAGGTGGAGAAAGAGTCTCTGGCATTCAACCCATCCATAGAATACAAAAAGCGCATCCTTTCTAAGCTGAACGAAGCTGTTGTCTTTGAGAACTTCTTGCATACTAAGTTCTTAGGGCAGAAGCGCTTCTCTCTAGAGGGTGGCGAGACCACCATCCCAGCCTTGGATGCCATCATTGACAAAGGCGCCGAACTGGGCGTGCAGGAAGTGGTGATTGGCATGGCGCACCGCGGGCGTTTGAACGTGCTCGCCAACATCATGGGCAAAACCTATGAGCAGATTTTCTCTGAGTTTGAGGGAACGGCTGTTCCAGACTTGACCATGGGCGACGGAGACGTGAAATACCACATGGGTTACTCTAGTGAGGTAGAGACGCCGTCTGGCCACAAAGTGAACTTGAAACTGGCTCCCAACCCCTCGCACTTAGAGGCGGTGAACCCAGTGGTAGAAGGCTTTGTACGGGCCAAGATTGATACCATGTATGGCAAAGACTCCAGCAAAATTCTTCCTATCTTAATACACGGTGATGCGGCCGTAGCTGGTCAAGGCATTGGCTATGAGCTTATCCAGATGGCCCAGCTGGAAGGCTACGGCACTGGTGGTACGGTGCATTTCGTGATTAACAACCAGGTGGGTTTCACCACTGACTTTGAGGACGCCCGTTCTTCTATCTACAGCACAGACCTAGCCAAGGTAGTAGACGCGCCAGTATTGCACGTGAACGGGGACGACCCAGAAGCCGTGGTATTTGCCGTACGCCTGGCTACTGAGTATCGTCAGAAATTCAAGAACGACATCTTCATTGATATGGTGTGCTACCGCCGCCATGGACACAATGAGGCAGATGAGCCTAAGTTCACCCAGCCGCAGCTATACAACCTGATTTCTAAGCACCAGAACCCGCGCGAGATTTACAACAAAACCTTGGTGAGCCGTGGTGATGTAGACGCACAGGTAGCCGAAGAGATGGACAAGCAGTTCAGGAACATGCTGCAAGACCGTCTGGACATGGTCAAGCAGAAGCCATTGCCGTACAACTACCAGAACCTGGAGAAAGAATGGCAAGAGCTTCGCCGCTCCACGCCAGAGGATTTTGACCAGTCGCCTGAGACCGGTATTTCCATCGAAGCCATTGAGCAAGTAGGAAAAGCCTTAACTACGCTTCCAGAAAACTTCAAACCGCTCAAGCAGATTGAGAAATTGACCAAAGAGCGCCAAGACATGTTCTTCAATGCCCGCTCTTTGAACTGGGCCTCTGCTGAACTATTGGCTTACGGGTCTATCTTGCTAGAAGGAAAGATTGTGCGTATGTCTGGACAGGACGTGCAACGCGGTACGTTCTCGCACCGTCATGCGGTGTTGCATGATGCCAACACCAGCGCTGCTTATACCAACTTAAACCACATTGCCGAAGGCCAACAACAACTGCATATCTACAACTCCCTGCTTTCTGAGTATGGCGTGCTAGGGTATGAGTTTGGCTACGCGATGGCCAACCCCAATGCCTTGGTGATTTGGGAAGCCCAGTTCGGGGATTTCGCCAACGGCGCGCAGGTCATGATTGACCAGTTCATCTCTTCCACAGAGTCTAAGTGGCAGCGTATGAACGGCGTAGTGATGCTGCTGCCGCATGGCTATGAGGGCCAGGGTCCGGAGCACTCCAACGCCCGCCCAGAGCGCTTCTTGCAGTTAGCCGCTGAGTACAACATGTACGTGACCGCCTGTACCACGCCGGCTAACTTCTTCCATATGCTGCGCCGCCAGTTGGCTACGCCGTTTAGGAAGCCGTGTATCCATATGTCGCCTAAGTCTATGCTGCGTCACCAAGCGGTGATGTCTCCTATTGAAGACTTCACGCAAGGCTCGTTCCAGGAAGTGATTGGCGACGGTTTTGTAGACGCTGCCGCGGTGACCAAAGTGTTGCTGTGCTCTGGCAAGGTGTACTATGACCTGTTGGAAGAACAACAAAAAACAGGTCGTACAGACGTGGCCATTATCCGTTTGGAGCAGTTGCATCCGTTCCCTAAAGTGCAGTTGCAGGCTGAGCTGGCCAAATACCCGAACGCCCAAGTATACTGGGTACAGGAAGAGCCATATAATATGGGTGCCTGGACGTACATCTTGAGCGTGATGCGCAATGAGGTGGTAGACGTGGTTTCACGTAAATCAAGCTCATCGCCGGCCACTGGGTACAACAAGGTGCACCAGAAAGAGCAACGCGCCATAGTTGAAAAAGCATTTGCAATATAATTAAGAAAGAAAGCTTCCGTTTTTGTGCTACTTTTCAGGAAATAGCCCAAAAACGGAAGCGTATTAAGTTAATCTTAATCAAAAAGATATGTCATTAGAAGTGAAAGTGCCGGTAGTCGGTGAATCCATCACCGAGGTAACCGTTGCCAAATGGTTAAAGCAAGACGGTGACCAGGTAGCCATGGATGAAATCATCTGTGAGCTGGAGTCAGACAAGGCCACCTTTGAACTGCCCGCCGAAGCTGCCGGAGTGCTTCGTATCCAAGCACAAGAAGGAGATACCATTCCGGTTGGTGCGGTTATCTGCGTGATTGAAGGTTCTGGCGCCGGTGCCTCAGCCCCTAAGCCAGCCGCTGCCACTACGCAAGAAGGAATGGTAGAATCTAAAACCGTTTCTGACCCACAGAGCACCACTCTAGCCGAGCAAGTACCCAGCCGCGATGCCCAAAACCAACCTATGGAAGGCGGTAGCGCAACTGGTACCGGTCAGACCATTGATATCAAAATCCCAACCGTAGGCGAGTCTATCACCGAGGTGACTATTGCCAAATGGTTGAAAGCCGATGGTGACCAAGTGAACATGGACGAAGTGCTATGCGAACTGGAATCTGACAAAGCTACGTTTGAACTACCCGCTGAGGCCGCCGGCGTGTTGCGTATTGTGGCCCAGGAAGGCGAAACTGTTGAGATTGGTGCTACTATCTGCCGCATTGAGGTAGGCGCTGGTTCTGGTGCCTCGGCACCAAAAGCAAGTGCTCCTGCGGCGCAGCCAGCCCAAGCGGCTTCTGCCCCAGCAGGCGGTGCTTCTACCTATGCCAGCGGCACACCATCTCCAGCGGCCGGGAAAATCCTTTCTGAAAAAGGCATCTCAGCATCTGATGTAAGCGGTTCTGGCCGTGACGGACGCATCACCAAAGCAGACGCACAGAACGCTCAGGCTCGTCCGGCAACTCCAGCCGCTCAGCCAACGGCTGCTTCTGCTCCAGCAGCAACTTCCCAAGCTCAGGCACCAGCGGTGGCGGGTTCAAGAAACTCACGCCGAGAGAAAATGAGCTCCTTGCGCAAAACAGTCGCCCGTAGATTGGTGTTGGTGAAGAATGAGACGGCCATGTTGACTACCTTCAATGAGGTTGACATGAAACCGATCATGGACATCAGAGCTAAATACAAAGAGACGTTCAAAGAGAAACACGAAGTTGGTCTGGGCTTCATGTCCTTCTTCATCAAGGCGTGTACTGTAGCCTTGAAAGAGTGGCCAGCGGTAAATGCTCAGATTGACGGCGGCGAGATGATCTTCAATGACTTCTGCGACATTTCCATTGCCGTGTCTGCGCCTAAAGGCTTGGTAGTTCCGGTTATCCGTAACGCTGAAGGCCTCAGCTTGGACGGTATTGAGAAAGAAGTAGTGCGTCTAGCTAAGCGTGCGCGTGAGAACAAACTGGGCATTGACGAGATGACTGGTGGTACCTTCACCATCACTAATGGTGGTGTGTTCGGGTCTATGATGTCAACGCCTATCATCAACGCACCACAATCGGCTATTTTGGGTATGCACAACATCGTGAACCGCCCAGTAGCCATCAATAACCAAGTGGAAATCCGTCCGATGATGTATTTAGCGCTATCGTATGACCACCGCATCATTGATGGTCGTGAGTCGGTTAGCTTCCTAGTTAGAGTAAAGGAATTGCTGGAAGACCCAATGCGTTTGCTATTAGGAGTTTAATTTCCGTTTTAGGCGTGTTTTCTATAAAAATAGGTTAAAAACGAAAGGCTCCGTACTGCTTATACAAGTGGATGCGGGGCCTTTCTTTACATAAAAAGATAAGAGCATGAAATACGATGTAACGGTCATTGGTTCGGGTCCGGGTGGTTATGTAGCCGCCGTGCGGTGCGCACAGTTGGGTCTGAAAACAGCCATCATTGAGAAATATTCGGTTTTGGGTGGTACTTGCTTGAACGTGGGCTGTATTCCATCTAAGGCTTTGCTGGATTCCTCTGAGCACTTCCACAACGCCGCGCATACCTTCAAAGAGCACGGGATTGAGCTGGAGAACCTGCAGGTGAACCTGGAGCAGATGATTACCCGCAAAAGCGGCGTGATTAAGTCCAACAACGACGGTATTGCCTACCTCATGAAGAAGAACAAGATTGACGTGTACAACGGTCTTGGCTCTTTCGTGAACAAAAACACCATCAAAATTACAGGTCAGGACGGCGCCGAACAGCAGCTAGAAACCGATAAGACCATTATCGCCACAGGTTCTAAGCCGGTGAGCCTGCCATTCCTGCCTATCGACAAGAACCGCATCATCACATCTACCGAGGCCTTGACTTTGAAAGAGGTGCCAAAGCACATGGTAGTGATCGGCGGCGGCGTGATTGGCCTGGAACTGGGCTCTGTTTATGCGCGTCTGGGTGCTAAAGTGTCTGTGGTAGAATACACAGATGCATTAATTCCTACCATGGACCGTGCCTTGGGCAAAGAGTTACAGCGCGTCTTAAAGAAGACCTTGGGCTTCCAATTCTTCTTCGGGCATAAAGTGACGGGTGCGCAGGTAGAAGGCGATGTGGTAAAAGTAACCGCAGAAACCCCTAAAGGCGAAACCATTACCATGGAAGGCGACTACTGCTTGGTGTCTGTGGGCCGTAAGCCGTACACCGAAGGCCTGGGCCTAGAGAACGCCGGCGTTCAGCTAGCCGAGCGCGGCATGATTGCCGTAGACGACCACCTGCAAACCAACGTACCGGGCATCTATGCCATAGGCGACGTGGTACGCGGAGCGATGCTGGCGCACAAAGCCGAAGAAGAAGGCGTGCTAGTAGCCGAGCAGATTGTCGGTCAGAAGCCGCACATCAACTATAACCTGATACCGGGTGTAGTCTACACGTGGCCAGAAGTAGCCGGAGTTGGTCTTAATGAGGAACAATTGAAAGAGCAGGGTCGTGCCTACAAAGCAGGATCTTTCCCGTTCAAAGCCTCTGGCCGCGCCAAAGCGTCTATGGATACCGATGGGTTTGTGAAGGTATTGGCAGATGCGCAGACAGATGAGATTCTGGGTGTGCACATGATTGGGCCTCGCGCCGCTGATATGATTGCTGAGGCCGTAGTCGCCATGGAGTTCAGAGCGTCAGCTGAGGACATCGCCCGCATGAGCCATGCCCACCCAACCTACACCGAGGCCATGAAAGAAGCCTGTTTAGCTGCTACAGAAAACAGAGCTATTCATATTTAATTTCATACTAAGCACTAAATATAGAAGGCCTCTCCTGAACATTCAGGAGAGGCCTTCTCTTTTGTATTCGTTTTTGGCCTGTTTTCCAAGAAACAGGCCAAAAACGGTGCTTAGAAATTCCAACCGAAGGTTACCACAAAGCTGGTATTTTTGTTATCTGTGGTCACTAGGGGAGTAGTCAAGTTATAATACTCAGAATTGGCGTCATTAATCTCAGCGTTGGTGAAAGGAGAGTAGAGGCTCTTGTATTTGCTATACACCAAGGCTGCATCTAAGAAGTAGTTATTCTGCTTAATGCCCACGCCACCTGTTAAGAAAGTTTTAGACTGGTCCACGTCCTCATCATCAAAAGGATCGCCATATAACCCGTAGCCGGCTCTTACCCTAAAGACATCAAACCGTCCTTCGGCACCAATGCGGTAGTTAAGGGCACTATTGTACACAGATTTGGTAGTGGCATTCTCATCACGGTAAGAGTAGTCATCTGCGCTCAATCGGCCATTTGAATAGTCAACGTACTCCACGTCAGCAGTGATGAATCCATTCTTTCCAATGAATACGGCTGTTCCAGCGCTTGCTCTAAAAGGAGTGGTTAAATTGTATTCAAACTCCCCCGGGTCTGTATAGGCAAACTGGTTGACCCCTACGCCAGCAGAAGGCTCATTTCTAAAGTTCACCTCTAAGCTGGTGTTGTAACTGTCTCTTAGGGTGTACCACGTAGGTGTCTGCACAGACACCCCAAACCGTACGGCATCATTTGGTCTGTAAATAGCACCAGCTTTCAACATCACCCCAGAGCCTTCTGTGAGTAATTCATCACGCAAGGTAAGATCTGTGATATCTGTAGCGGGGTCTTGTTCTGAATAGGTTCTTACACGCTTATACCGGATGGACGTAATGCCCACAGAGGCCCCTAAGAAAAGCTTGTCTCTAAAGCTAGCCCCGTAAGACAAGTCAAATTGGTTTTGAGAACCGCTGGTTTGTATGGTTTCTGAGAAAGGGTTCTCATTGTTTAAGTTAGGAGAGAAAAACCCCGCATCATCCTCATCAATTAGATACGTGTCAAAAGCTAGATCTTGTAACGTAACAGGATTGCCGTTGGGGCTTAGTCCATTTCTATTGGCCAATTGGGCGGCATACTCACCAAACTTCAAAGCCGTGGCCGGGCTGGTGCCTGCGTAAACGGTACGCTGGTTAAAGTTATTCAACCGGGTATAGCCCACGCCAAAAGAACCAGAGCGCCAATCGCCTTCCTCGTCATCTGCCTTGCGTCTAGAAATGACGATGGCCAGCTGAGGAACATTCAGGTTATTGCGGGAATCTACGGCTGAAGTGCCATACACCGTGCTGTTGGCCTCATTGAAATTCAAACCCGCAGACACCGTCACTTCTGACCGTCTAAACAAGCCTAAACCAGCAGGGTTAGAGAGAAAGGTGCCGGCATCGCCGCCAAGGGCTACACTGGCGCCGCTAAGACCTAACGTACGGGCAGTGCCACCAAAATCTGTGCGGGAGTATCTAAGGACGTCTGCCTCGTTCTGGGCAAAGCCCTCTCCAGCACTGCCTAGCAATGCCAGGCAGGCCAGAAGGATGCTATATTTTTTCATGTTTTAGATTGGGAGTGAAAATTAGTTTCGGCCTCTTCTAGAAGACCCTGAGCTTGAACCAGAGCTGCTGCTGCCACTGCTTCCTGAGGAAGAGGAAGAAGAGCTAGAACGGGATGGTTCATAGGTTGAACGAGAGGGTTCAGAAGTACGTGACGGCTCATAAGACGTACGTGGCTGCACCCGCGGCTGACTCTGCCCTTGGCTGGCGGTTTCTGGCGTGTCTCGGCGGCGTCTTGCCGGCGGTGCGCTTTGGCCCTCAGTAGAGCGTGAGTTGGAGTTCTGTTGCGTGCCTTCCACTCGGTCTGGGTTAGAATCTGTGCGTCTACGGGTTGGGTAGGCTGTTCCGTCAGAACTGCGTGAAGGTCTAATCACGCCGTCTGGCGCCGTACGGGAATTTCTGGTGCCAGAAGTAGAAACTGAATTTCTGCTATCTCGTGATCCTGTTCTGGACGCTGAGCCCACGCCCACGCTAGAAGCTCTGTCATGGCGCGGGCCATAGTTTACTTTGCGAGCATACACATCTCCTCTGTAATAACCGTCATAGTAGCCACCATAGCGGTAAGAATTATACCCATAGCCATATCTATAGGGGTTGTATCCGTAGCCATAGCCCCAAGGGTTTCTCCAGCCTAAGCCAATAGAAATCATCACCCCGCTGTACATTGGGCGCGGCCAGAAGGGATCATACATAACCACAGGTCTGTAGAACGGGTCGTAGAATGGATCATACCACGGGTCATACATAGCCGCGCGGGAGTAATACCTGGCAGGAGAATAGTAAGGGGAATAAGCGTAATAGGGGTTGCCAAACGGCGCGTCGTAATATGAATACTGGTAGGGGTCGTCGCTCCTACGGGAACGGCGGTCGTCTTGGTAGGTCTCTGGGTCGCTTACCCGTTCCGTGATGTCCTCAGAAGAACTCTGGTACTGGCCAGCATCTTCTGAACGCTGCTCATACGTGGGCTCCACGTAGGTGACTTTGTCTTTGGACGAAAAATAAACATCATCTGTCTCACTTGTCTGCAAGTTAGAGGATGTGCTACAGCCCGCCACCAAGAAACCCAGCAGAGGTAGCAACAGGACTTTATTTGTAAAGTGGTTCATTATAGTACAGGTAAAAGAGTAGTTGGGTAAGGACGCTTTATTCAAACACAGGAGCCAAGTATCACTAGTATCCGGTTCGCCAACGTTTCTATTATAATATATTAACGTATTTTTGAGCCGAAAAGGTATGAGTAGGCTCTAGAAAATAAGCAAATTCTATGCCGAATTATACAAGATTCGTTCTATAATTCACTTCAGTAAAGATACATAAAATGAGCAAAGGGTTGCCTAAGCGCAGTGAGGATTATTCCCTGTGGTACAATGAGTTGGTAAAACGGGCCGGACTGGCAGAAAACTCGGCCGTGCGCGGCTGTATGGTCATTAAACCGTACGGCTACGCCATCTGGGAGAAAATGCAGCGGGTCTTGGATGATATGTTCAAAGCGACCGGGCACTCCAACGCCTATTTCCCGCTGTTTGTGCCTAAAAGTTTGTTTGAGGCCGAAGAGCAGAACGCCGAAGGCTTTGCCAAAGAGTGCGCCGTAGTCACCCACTACCGCCTGCAAAACGACCCTGACAAACCGGGCAAACTGCGCGTAGATCCAAATGCTAAACTAGAAGAGGAGCTGATTGTTCGTCCTACCTCAGAGGCCATCATCTGGAGCACCTACAAAGGCTGGATTCAAAGCTACCGCGACTTGCCGTTGCTCATTAATCAATGGGCGAACGTAGTGCGCTGGGAAATGCGTACGCGCCTGTTCTTGCGCACCGCTGAGTTCCTGTGGCAAGAAGGCCATACCGCCCACGCCACCGCCCAAGAAGCCGTAGAAGAAACCGAACGCATGCTACACGTGTACGCTGATTTTGCGGAGAATTTCTTGGCTCTGCCAGTGGTACGCGGCAAAAAAACCCCAAATGAGCGCTTTGCGGGGGCCTTGGATACCTATTGCATTGAAGGCTTGATGCAAGACGGAAAAGCCTTGCAGGCCGGCACCTCTCACTTTTTAGGGCAGAACTTCGCGCAAGCGTTTGATGTGAAATATGCCACCAAAGAAGGCGGCTTGGAATACGTATGGGGAACCTCTTGGGGGGTGAGTACCCGCTTGATGGGAGCCTTGGTAATGGCCCACTCAGATGACGAAGGTTTGGTATTGCCTCCAAAGTTGGCGCCTATCCAAGTGGTGATTGTGCCAATCTACAAAGGCGAAGAGCAACTGGCCCAGATTTCTGAGAAAGTCTTGGCCCTGAAAAAACAACTGGAAGCCAAAGGCATCTCTGTGAAGTTTGACGACCGTGACACGGAGCGTCCCGGATTTAAGTTTGCCGAGTGGGAATTGAAAGGCGTGCCGGTACGTATCGCCATCGGGGGGCGTGACCTGGAGAACGGCACCGCCGAAGTGGCCCGCCGTGATACCAAAGAGAAAACCTCGCAACAGTTTGATGACTTGGTGAATTTGATTCCAGCTTTGTTAGATGAGATCCAAGCCAACATCTACCAGCGCGCCTTTGACTTTAGAGAGGCTAACACCACCAAGGTAGATTCTTATGATGAGTTCAAGCGCTTGCTAGACGAGAAGCCAGGCTTCATCCTAGCGCACTGGGACGGCACACCTGAGACCGAGGAGCGCATCAAGGAAGAAACCAAAGCCACCATTCGTTGCATCGCTTTGGACACGCCAGAGGAAGAAGGCGTTGACATGGTGACGGGCAAACCTTCCAGCAGACGCGTGTACTTTGCCAGAGCCTACTAAGTGATGTGAAGATTTGTAAATGAGGAGATGTGAAAATGCCTTCTCTATTTGATAGAAAAGCGGAAGTTGTGCAAACAACTTCCGCTTTTCGTTTTTAGGCTATTTTCTGTAAAACGGGCCAAAAACGTCATTCTAAAATAATAGCGCTGCTGTGATTTTAACTGTCAATAGATTTAATCAACCGCGTATCACCGGCTAGCCAGACAATATCATCGGGCTCAAAGATGGTGTTGGGTTCTGGGTTTAAGATGCGTTCGCCGTGGCGCTCAATGCCCACCACCAGGCCATTGGTCTTTTCACGGATGCCCGAGTCCCGAATGCTTTGCTGCAGGAAGGGGAATTTCTTGTCTACCGTCAACTGCCGCAGGGAGATGTCTGGCTGGTCAAAGGTCATGTCCATTTCCGGGGCCTCAATCTCCACGTGCGGCTTGAACTCGGCTAGTTGCTCATCTGTGCCAATCACCGTGATGCGGTCCATGGGGTACAGGTACTCGGTGCCGCGCGGAACGGGAATGATGGTTCTGCCGCGCTCTATGCGGGCTATGTTAATGCCAAACCGTTCACGCAGGGCCAAGTCAATCAACGTTCTGCCGGCAAAATACGACTCGGGGCTTACCCTAAACTCTGCCAAGTGGGCATCCCAAGGCAGGATCTTCTTCACCGGCGATTCATTCTCTAGTTCACGGGCATGGAGGTTGGTCAAGAAGCGGCGCTCAATGCGGTCATAGGTCTTGCGCAACCGCTGCGTGAGCATGGGGAAAATAATACCAATGAGAACGGCCGCTATGATAAGCGCCACTTGTAAGGAGAAGAGCTGATCCAGCAGTAGACCCACAAACACGAGCGCCAGCAAGATGCGCGCAATTTCCAAAACCAACAACGGCCCACGGGTATACTTCTTGTCGCGCCAAAGCCGGGAGTATGCCCTGGTTCTTATGCGTCTAATGGAAAGGGCATAGATGAACGGCGACATGAGGACCAGCGCTATAAAAACCGTGAGCAGATTTCCCCATAAGGGATTAGCGATAGTCACCGTCAGCAACGGTCCCAGGTACTGCGTGTTGATAAGGATCATGCCTATCAGAATCACAGAATTGGTGACAATGATCTGCGCGAAGGACCGTAAGACCAACTGCCAGTCTGTGGCGTTGCTGATTGCCTGCGCGCTGGTGCTGTAGTTGTTAATTCTGGTTCGCCAGTGATGGGGGAGCTTCTGGTCCAGAAAGTTGGCGAGCGGCTCTGCTGATCTAATCAGAAACGGCGTGGTAAACGTAGTCAAGGCAGACACTGCCACCGCAATTGGGTAGAGGTAATGGCTGGTGACGCCCAACGTGACGCCCAAGGTGGCAATGATAAAGGAGAACTCCCCAATCTGCGTCAGGCTGAGCCCCACTTGGATAGCTTGCTTGAGCGGTTGTCCAGAAATTAAGGCGCCCACCGTGCTAAACGTGCATTTGCCTAGAATGAGCATGCCAGAAATCAGGAGTATAGGGCCTATGTAGTCTGCCAGAGTGGCCAAATTAATGAGCATGCCCACAGACACAAAGAACACCGCCCCAAAGAGATCCTTCACAGATTTAGTCAGGTGCTCAATTTTTTCACTAAACACCGTCTCAGCCAGAATGGAGCCCATGATGAACGCGCCCAACGCCGGCGAGAAGCCAGCCTCAGAGGCCAACACCACCATGAGCAGACACAAAGCCACCGAAATGATGAGCAAGGTCTCGGCGTTCATGAGTTTGCTGGCCTTGCGTAGAAAAGAAGGCACCAGGTAAATGCCGCCCAGAAACCAGATAGACAAGAAGAAGGCCAGTTTGAGCATGGCCATGAGCAGGGCCTCGCCGCCAAACTGCTGGCTCACGGCCACGGTAGACAGTAACACCAACAGTAAAATGGCCACCAGGTCTTCCACAATCAACACGCCAAACACCACGCCCGTGAACTTCTGCGTTTTCACGCCTAACTCGTCAAAGGCCCGCAAGATGATGGTGGTAGAGGAGATGGCCATGATGCCGCCCAGAAACATGCTGTTGATGGTGTCCCATTCCAACAGTTGGCCGGTGGCAAAGCCCAGGATCATCATGCCTAACAACTCAGTAATGGCGGTAATGGAGGCCGTGCCGCCCACCTTGGCCAGCTTCTTGAAACTGAATTCCAACCCCAGGTTGAACAGCAGAAAAATAACGCCAATCTCTCCCCAGACCCTAATGGTCTTGCCGTCTGTGATGGAAGGCAGAAAGGTGAAATTTGGGCCCACCAGCAATCCAGCCAAAATATAGCCCAGCACCAACGGTTGTTTCAGTTTCTTGAAAATGAGCGTAGTAATGCCGGCTGTGCCCAGAATAAAGGCCAAGTCTGTGATGAGCGCTGGGAGGTGAGTTGCCGCAAGGTCTTCCATCTACGTCAAGCAAGGGCACAAAATAATTCTACAAGTCTGCTACAGAGGAAAGGGGCTCCTTTTTACATACGGAATAAACGCGTAGGTGTAAATACTGTGCACGGGCAGCCTTTGAATCGGGGGCAGGGAGAATTGGTCGTTTTTAGCCTGTTTCCCAGAAACTAAGCCGAAATCGGGAAAGGTGGCATCTGTTTTAGAGGCAGTTAGATAAGCAATTTCTTTTCTGGAAAGATGTGTGGCCGAAGCATGCTTTGTGAAGGTGTCACTGGTGAAAGTTTACAAAAAGACAATGTGGTTCTTGGACTCAGGTAAAGAACCTTTCCTATTTTTGTGACCATATCTAACGTTTGTCCATCATGAAAAGCATAGCCATATTTTGCGGCGCCAGCAGTGGCCATAATCCTGTTTACCAAGAAGCCGCCCACACCTTAGGAACAATGTTCGCGCAGAAAGGAATAAAGCTGGTATACGGCGGCGGAAAAGTAGGCCTAATGGGCGTGATTGCAGACGCGGTCCTGGCCGGCGGCGGCGAAGTGGTAGGCGTGATTCCGCAGAGCTTGGTGGACATGGAGGTGGCGCACATGGGCCTCACGGAGTTGCACGTGGTGCAGACCATGCATGAGCGCAAGGCTCTGATGGCAGCCGAGTCAGACGCGTTTGTGGCCATGCCCGGCGGCTTCGGGACATTTGACGAGTTCTGCGAGATTGTGACCTGGAACCAATTGGGCATCATCCAGAAACCAGCAGCGCTCTACAACGTGAACGGCTACTTTGATGCGTTCCTGCAAATGCTCAGCCACAGCGTGTCAGAAGGCTTCTTAAAGCCCGCGCACCGCGACAACCTCATCATAGAAACCCAACCCGAAGTTTTGTTAGACCAACTCCTGCACCATGCCCCGGTCATGACCCAGAAGTGGGTGGACTTCAAACGTATTTAAGTTGCAGCTGCGCGAAGATTTGATAAGCTCAATGAATCTTCGTTTTTGGCCTGTTTTCCAGAAATTAACCCAAAAACGAAGACCCCAATAAAAGCAGAAGCCCCGGCACTTAGATCGGGGCTTCTGCTTTTATATGAATCTAGAATTTAGCGTCTTTTTATGCCTCGGTGACCATGTCCACCACAGCCTGTACCCAAGTAGGATGCGTGTTGAGGCTTTCTACCAGTTGCCAGTGTTCGCCGCCGGCGGCTTCAAACTCTTCTTTGAACTCCTTGCCCACTTCAATGGTGGTTTCCAGGCAGTCGGCTACAAAGGCGGGGCTGAAGGCCAGTACGTTTTTCACGCCAGCTGCGGCCAGGTCTTTCAGGATAAAGTCGGTGTAGGGTTGCAACCACGGATCTTTGCCTAGTCGTGACTGGAACGAAACGGTGTACTTGTCCTCTGGAATGTTCAAAGCCGCCGCCAGTTGTCTGGACGTCTCAAAACACTGCGCCCGGTAGCAGTAGCGGTTATGTGAATGATAGGTGTTGCAGCAGGCGCCCAGCTTGCAATAACCTTTGGTGCTGCCTTTCAAGATCTGGCGCTCGGGCAGACCGTGGTAACTGAACACCACGTGGTCATAGTCGCGTTGGGCCATGTGGGCGCTGGCAATCTCGGTGAACGCCTGAATAAAGCCCGGATGGTTGCAGAACGTACTAATGAACTTGATGTCTGGAATAACCTCCCATTTGCTCACCAGTTCCATCACCTTTTCCTGTACAGAGCCTGTGCTGGCAGAGGCGTACTGCGGAAACAGGGGCAACACCACAATGCGGTCCACCACTTTGTCTTTCAATTCCTGCAAGGCCGCCGCAATGCTAGGGCTCTGGTAGCGCATGCCAAAGGCCACGTGGTAGTTCTTGCCCAGTTTCTCCTGCACCAGCTTCTGCAAGTCCAAACCATGGAATAGCAAGGGAGAGCCGCGCTCGGTCCAAAGCTCGGCGTAAATTTTAGCAGACTTGGGTGCCCTGAACGGCGCAATGACGCCATTTACCAGCATGAACCGGCTTGGGGCGGCAATGTCCAGCACGCGCTTGTCTAACAGGAACTCGCGCAGGTATTTACGCACGTGCGGTACACTTGGCGTGTCTGGCGTGCCCAGATTGACTAATAAAACCCCTGTCTTACCAGAGGAGGCTCCACTTTTCATAGGTGTTCAATTGAAATGCAAAGATACGGATAGAACGGTACTTCCTTTAAGGCAATTAGATGATATACGTCATCTTACTGAAACCAGAAATTTTGGGAGAGGCTCAGTGGCAGAATAACACAGATTCAATATATTTAAGGTACTGTTCTACACAACCCTTTATTGACTCCAAAGTTTTATGAATGTAACCTCTACCAAGAAAATTTTCTTGTTGGTATTGGCGGCCCTTGTCTTTTATATACAGGCGCAGGCCCAACAATTACAGTTTAGTGTCCAGAATAAGATGGGCTCTGGCAACACGCAGGCACCCCAAAGCGTGGCCATAGATGCCGCCGGTAATATCTATGTGACGGACCAGTACAAAGACCAGGTGTTGAAGTTCAGCCCAGCCGGTGTGTTGCTTACCACGTTTGGCGCCAACGGCTACAATGACGGTCAGTTCTCAAACCCAGAAGGCATTGCCGTGGATGCAGCTGGCAATGTCTACGTGGGTGACCAAGGCAATTACCGGGTGCAGAAGTTTAGCCCTAACGGCAACGGCGGTTACACCTTCACGGCAAAGTTTGGTTCCTCGGGCTCGGCGGATGGGCAGTTTGGCGAAATAGCCGATTTGGCCGTAGATGCGGCTGGTAACGTGTACGTAGTAGACAACGCCCGCTACCGTGTGCAGAAGTTTAGCCCCGCAGGTGAGTTCCTGGCCAAGTTTGGGAGCTACGGCAACAGTAACGGCCAATTCTGGAGCCCAGAAGGTGTGGCAGTAGACTCCGATGGCGTAGTGTATGTCTCTGATGATGACCGCCAGAACATTCAGAAGTTTAAGCTAAACCCAGACGGTACCTATTCCTATCTAGGCACGCTCCTTTCTGGCTACGGCGCAGAAGATGGCAAACTCAGTAGCCCCAACGGCCTGGCCATTGACCCTTCCGGAAATGTATTCGTAGCCGAAAGACTCAACCACCGGGTGCAACAGGTAAACACCACAGGAGCTTATGTGAGTAAGTTGGGCGCACAGGGCTTCACCGATGGCGCCTTGAACCAACCTTTGGATGTAGCCATTGGCCCAGACGGATCCTTGGTAGTAGTGGGCGATACCAGAATCCAGAAGTTCACCAATGCGGGCGTGTTTGTAAACCGCTTGGGAGAGGACGGCACCACTGCTGGTAACTTCAACGGACCGGCCTTTGTCACCACAGACGCTAGCAACAACGTGTATGTCACCGATGCCTACAACCACCGAGTACAGAAATTTGACGTCAATGGTGTTCTTTTGACGCAGTTTGGCAGCTATGGCACCGGTGACGGGCAGTTCCAGAGACCCAACGGCATTGTGGTTGACCCCGCCACTGGTGATGTGTATGTGTCAGATGCAGACCAGAACAGAATCCAAAAGTTCACGCTTGGCGCTAACGGCTCCTATGCCTTTGCTCTGAAGTTTGGGACGAAAGGGGAAGGAGACGGTCAGTTGGATGAACCTGCTGGAATGGTCTTTGACGCAGCAGGCAACCTATGGGTGGCTGACCGTTGGAACAACCGCGTGCAGAAATTCAGCACGGCCGGTGTCTTCTTGAGTAGCGTGAACACTTCTGGACAGATCAACGGCCGGTTCTTTGAGCCCACTGGTATTGCCATAGACGGTACGGGCCACCTGTACGTGGTGGACAAGGAGCTAAGCCGGGTGCAGAAACTGAAAATCAACGCAGACGGTACTTTTACTTTTGTTACGCAGTTTGGCGGTTTGGGCTTTAGCGGTGGCGGAATGTACAAACCATCTGGCATAGCCGTAAAGGAAAACGGCGACCTGTACGTAGCTGACTACAGCAACCATAGGCTGGCGCATTTTATTCTTCAGGCAGATGGCAGTTATTCCTTTGGCGGAGAGTACAAGAAATTTAATGATGCCTGGCTCGGGAACGTGAATGGCGTGGCGTTGGATAAACAAGGCACCCTGTACCTCACAGACATGGGCACCAATGTAGTGTATCAGTTAAAAGCTAGTGCCCCCGGCGAATTGCAAGTAAAAGTGGACGGAGGGGTAGTTGCCCAGAACGCTGTCATCAACTACGGGAACTATGCAGGCTTCATTTCCAGCTACCCAGTCACCATCAAAAACGTATCTGCTACCAACACCCTTAATCTGCTAGGGGCACCTGTTGTGGTCTTGTCAGGTGCGCAGGCCGGCTCCTACAGTGTAGATCAGTTTAGCGTTCCTTCTTCTTTGGCTCCCAATGAGAGTGCCACGTTCAGGGTCAAATTCAATCCTTCCACAGCAGGCACGCATACAGCCCAAGTGACCTTTAAAACCAATGATCCCCAGAAAAGCACCTTCACCCTTCAACTAACAGGTACCAGGATTGAAAACTCTGGAGAGTTGCTAGTAAGCCAGGGGGCTACGGCCGTTGCGAAAAACGGGACGCATAATTTTGGGGCCTTCTCTGGCACGGCGACTACGGTAGACTTCACGGTGTTCAATAATTCTACCTGGAGCTCGCTCACGTTTACCGGCACGCCCAAAGTAGTCTTGTCTGGCGCTCAGGCAGCAGCTTATACCGTGCAGGAAACCAACCTGCCGGCCTCACTGGCGGCCAAGGGTACTTCTACGTTTAGCGTCACGTTTAACCCAGCCACAGGCGGCACACACCAGGCCCAGCTTTCCATCAGTACCAATACCTGGGGAAGCACACCCTACGTGATTAACCTAACCGGTACCAGAAGCGTGGCTTCGGCTAAGGAAGAATTAGCCCAAGAATCAGTGAAGGTGTATCCTAACCCAACTGCGGCACTAGTCACGCTGGATGTAAGCTCTCTGCCGGTACAAACGTACCAAGTGCAGGTGCGTAATGCTCAAGGCGCTTTGGTGATGGAGGCCAAGGAGAAACCCAAGGCCGGCAAACTGCACCTGCAACTAAAAGAGCTTGCCACCGGTATCTACACCGTGCACCTGCTCACAGAAAAGCAGTTCATCGTTAAGCGAATCATTAAGAACTAAACCCAAGAAAGCCAGTCCCAACAGACTGGCTTTCTTTTTAACACGCCAGCCGTTTTTGACCTGTTTTCCAGGAAAGGGGCCAAAAACGGCAGAGGCCTATGGTTCAATTACTTCTAGAGGTCTGCCCAAAAAACGTTACCTTTGCAGATTATTTAAAAAGCGAGGTAAAAATGGCAGAGCAGCCGCACAAAGCAGGATTTGTAAGCATCATAGGCAAGCCCAACGTGGGCAAGTCTACGTTGATGAACGTGATGGTAGGGGAGAAGCTTTCCATTATCACCTCCAAAGCCCAAACCACCCGTCACCGCATCATGGGTATCTTGAACAGTGACGATTTCCAGATTGTTTACTCAGATACGCCCGGCATCATCCAACCCCAGTATGAACTGCATGAGTCCATGATGCGGTTTGTGCATGCCTCCCTAGAAGATGCAGATGTGATTCTGTTTGTCACGGACATCTACGAGAAGCATGATGAGAGCGAAGTAGTGGAGCGTCTGCGCAAAGCCAAAGCGCCTATTCTGTTGCTCATCAACAAGATTGACCAGGCCACCCAAGAAGAGGTAGTCGCCAAGGTGGAATACTGGAAAGAGCAGTTGCCCGCCCAGGAATATCTGGCCATCTCGGCGTTGCACAGCCAGGGCACGCCCGGCGTCTTCCAGAAGATTTTGGACCTGTTGCCAGAGCACCCGCCCTATTACCCCAAAGATGAACTAACCGACAAGCCCGAGCGTTTCTTTGCGGCCGAGATGATACGGGAGAAAATCTTCCTCAACTACAAAAAAGAGATTCCTTACAGTTGCGAAGTGGTGATTGAGGAGTTCAAGGAAGACGACACCATTATTAGAATGCGCGCCGAAATCTCAGTAGAGCGCAAAAGCCAAAAGGGCATTGTGATAGGTGACAAAGGCGCCGCTTTAAAGAAAGTAGGCACCCAAGCCCGTCTGGACATGGAAGAGTTCTTCGGGAAGAAAGTGTTCCTGGACCTGTACGTACGCGTCAACGAAAACTGGCGCGCCGACAAGCGCTTGCTGGACCGGTTTGGGTATAACAGCTTATAGTAAGACGCTAGATGTTAGTATCTAAATATTAGACAGAAGAAAAGTCTAGCGTCTAGATACTAACTACTAACATCTCAAAAATAACACCCTAGTACTCCTAGTGGCGCCACGACGGCGATACCGCGGGAGCATCACACGCGTTTTTGGCTAGATTCTGCTAAAGGAGGCTAAAAACGCACATTTATTTATTGATTATGGCAAATACCATCGCCATTGTAGGACGCCCAAATGTGGGTAAATCAACCTTGTTCAACCGTTTAGTGGGAGAACGCAAAGCCATCATGGACAACGAGAGCGGCGTAACCCGTGACCGTCACTATGGCTACGGAGACTGGTGCGAAAAATTCTTCACCGTGATTGACACCGGTGGATACGTGCACGGCTCTGAAGATATTTTTGAAGGCGAAATACGCAAGCAGGTAGAACTGGCTATCAAAGAAGCAGACGTGATTCTGTTCATGGTAGACGTAGACGCTGGCTTGACCGGTCTGGACCAGGAGTTCGCGGATGTGTTGAGACGCACAGACAAACCCATTTACATTGTAGCCAACAAAGCAGACACGCACGCCAGAGGCCACATGGCCGGTGAGTTCTATGCCTTGGGCTTTGAATCTGAGATTTTCCCTATCTCCAGCCAGAACGGTTCGGGCACGGGTGAGTTGCTGGACGAAGTAGTAAAGCACTTCAAAGAAGAAGGCATTGAGAACCCAGACGCAGGCATTCCGCGCATTGCCGTGGTGGGTAGACCAAACGTGGGTAAATCCTCGTTCGTGAACCTGCTTTTAGGCGAAGACAGAAACATAGTAACAGACATAGCCGGCACCACCCGTGACTCCATCCACTCGCACTACAACGCGTATGGCAAAGAGTTTATCCTGGTAGATACTGCTGGTCTAAGACGCAAGGCTAAGGTGCATGAAGACATTGAGTTCTACTCAGTGCTGCGTTCCATCAGAGCCCTGGAGGAAAGTGACGTGGTAGTGGTGATGCTGGATGCCACCCGTGGTATTGAGTCACAGGACTTGAACATCATTGGCTTAGCAGACAAAAACCGCAAAGGCTTGATCATCCTGGTAAACAAATGGGACTTGGTGGAGAAAGAAACCAACACCATGAAGATGCTGGAAGACGCCATCAGGGAACGTATTGCGCCTATTGCGTATCCGCCTATCCTCTTCATCTCTGTGCTCACCAAACAGCGCGTACACAAAGCCATGGAGAAAGCCATTGAGGTGTATGAGAACAAGAAGACCAAGATTCCTACCTCTAAGCTTAATGAAGTGTTGCTAGCCGAGATTGAGCGCTATCCGCCGCCGGCCATCAAAGGCAAGTTTATCAAGATCAAGTACGTGACGCAGTTGCCTACCAACACGCCCACGTTTGCGTTCTTCTGTAACCTGCCGCAGTACATCAAAGAGCAATACTCGCGCTGGCTGGAGAAAAGAATTAGAGAGAACTTCGGGTTTGAAGGCGTTCCGGTGAACATCTTGTACCGTAAAAAATAATTTTTGGGGGTTGGTCAGGAACAGGGAGAATGTTCTATTTTTGTGCATACTCCTAACCTTACCAACCCCTTTATTACCATGAAGAAAGTTTTATCATTCTTATTAGTGGCGGGCCTGTTTTCTGTAGCTTCTTGTGATGCTAAGAAAACAGAAGAGGCTACTACCACAGAGACTGTGGAAAGCACAGAGGCAACAGACATTTCTGAGACCACCGCATCTTCTATAGACACCGCGGCGGCCGTGGCAGATACTACTTCTTCTACCTCAGACACTACGGCGCAAAGCACTACAACAGGAAAGTAAGCTGCTTTGCTTAGGCAAATAAATAGAAAGGCTTGACGTTAAGATGTCAAGCCTTTTTTTTGTGCCCAGACTACAGCCAATGGACATTATTTCTATATGTTGAGAAAAAAATATATCCATTTGTGCATACTTGCGTAAAAGCACTTAGTAAATCGTAAAATCGTCTTTGCGTTAGTGAATATTAGCGGCAGGGAATGGAGATAAGAAATACTAAACCAACAAAATAAAACTATGAAAAAGACATTTTTAATGATGGCCTTGGCAGTTGGGATGACTGCTTTCGCTTCTTCTTGTGATTCTAAGAAAGAAAACCAGATCGAAGAAAACGCTGAGAATATGGAAGATGCCGCTGATGACGCAGACAATCCTGCTGCCGAAGAAGCTGCTGAAGACATGTCTGACAGCGCTGACACTGTTGACCCGCAATAAGCAGTCAACATTTGTTATAAACTAAAAAGAGAGGCTACCCTGCAAGGTGGCCTCTCTTTTTTTGTAGCCTTTTTATGGTGTGGCACCTTTCAACAAAATGCGCAGGTTGCCTTACATGCCCAAGCGTTTTTGAATAAGGCTGTCTACCACCTTGAACAGTTGCGGCGGCGTGAGGGTGCGCCAGGGAAGCGTGTCTAACGGGCCGCCAAAATTAATGTAGTAGTCTACGTTGAACTGCTGCATCTCCTGCTGAATAAAATCCTGGAAGCCAATGCCCGCAATCCAGCCGTCCTCCACGTCCTCAAACCATTCTTCATAGTAGGCGTCATCTGAGCCATGGAAATTAAAGATGTTCTCGCCCACCAGAATGAAATGACTAATGCCTTCGCCCACCATCAAGTCAATGATGTTGCGCTTTAGGGTCATGATGTCATTGTTGATGGCATCGTTCCATTCGCCAATAAACTCAATGACGGCGTATTCCTCTACATAATCCACATACAGAATCTTTAGAAACAGCGTCTCTGACTCTATGTTGTCCCACTGCGGATGGATGTAATAGCCGTAGATGGTGTCTATGTATTCCAGTTCACTGTTCTCTGCCCCGTACAGCGGCGACTTGGGATCCTCTGACGCGGAGTAGGCTTCTATCCAGTTATAAAAGGGTTCAATAGTATGCATGGCAAATATGAAAAAGATGCTTGAAAGCTAACGCAGAAACCTTTTGCAAGGTGAAGAAAAAGCATAAAAAAAAGATTCGCCCATATGGTATAGGACGAATCTCTCTTGCCCGTTTTTGGCTTGTTTTCTGAGAAACAGGCCAAAAACGGAGGCTTAGTTATTTTGAGCAGCCACAATGGCGGCGCGCACGCTGCCGTGCAGGTCCAGCAGTTCGCGGGCTTTTTCTTCTGAGATGTTGAGCTCTTCCATAATCATGCGTGTGCCCCGGTCTACCAGTTTGTGGTTGGTGAGTTGCATGTCTACCATCTTGTTGCCCTTCACGCGGCCCAACTGGATCATGGTAGAGGTGGTGAGCATGTTCAAGGCTAGTTTCTGGGCGGTGCCAGCTTTCATGCGAGTGCTGCCGGTCAGGAACTCGGGACCGGTCACCACTTCCACCGGGAACTTGGCCACAGCCGCTACCTTGCTGTTGGCGTTGCAGACAATACAACCCGTGGTGATGCCGCGCGCATTACAGGCCTCCAGGCCGCCAATTACGTAGGGCGTACGGCCTGAGGCGGCAATGCCCACCACCACGTCTTTCTCATTGAGGCCGTAGGCGTCCATGTCCAGAATGGCTTGTTGGTCATCGTCCTCGGCAAACTCTACCGCTTTGCGTATGGCTTTGTCGCCGCCCGCCATGATGCCAATGACCATGTCAAATGGCACCCCAAAGGTAGGCGGGCACTCAGACGCGTCTACTACGCCCAATCTTCCGCTGGTGCCAGCGCCAATGTAGAACAGGCGGCCGCCTTCTTTCATCCTGGCCACGGTGGCTTCCACCAGCTTCTCCAACTGTGGAATGGCTTTCTCTACGGACAGCGGGACGGTCTTGTCTTCTTTGTTGATATTGGTTAGCAGCTCATGCACGCTCATCTGCTCCAGATGATTGTAGTGCGAGGCGGTTTCTGTAGTGCTCATAGAACAATCTTTTGTTGGTGATACAGGCTCAAGCCTGCCATGGGACTCTCTAAAATATGGTGTACCCGTACGTTGTATTGCTGGGCTACTTTACGCAAAATGTCCCCGAAGTAAAACGCAATGGAGCCCACAAAGTGCACCGGGTACTGTTGGTAGTCTGGATATTTGATGATGGTCTTCTCAAAGAAATCTGCGAAGCTCTGGAAGATCATCTGGTACACAAACGGGTGCTGCCGGTGATCAAACAGGAACTTGGCAAACGTAGCCATGTACCGGTTGGGGTAGGGTTTTCGGTAGACATGATCTACCACTTCGTCCCGGGTGAGGTTGTATCGTTTCTGGAACGCCTCATGGATGTCTGCTGGTAGCTCATTGTTCAGAAAGGCTTGCACAATGCGTTTGCCCATGTAGCCGCCGCTGCCCTCATCGCCTAGAATAAAACCAAGGTTGGGAAGTGCCTCTACAATCTCCTTTCCGTCATACAAACAGGAGTTGGAGCCGGTGCCCAAGATGCAGGCTATGCCCGCCTCTTCTCCGCACAAGGCTCTAGCAGCGGCCTCCAAGTCATGGTGCACTTCAATCTTGCTGTTAGGATAGACTTCTTTGATAGCAGCCTCTACCATGGCCTGCTTGTCGGGCGCACTGCACCCCGCTCCGTAGAAATAAATCTCTTTGGGTTCTACGCCGGGCCACTGCACCAGAAGGCTCTGCTCCAGCATCTGGGCTATTTCTTGCGTGTTCTGGTAGTATGGGTTGATGCCCATGGTATTGGCATCAGCAATGACGCCTTCTGAGGAAATTTGACGCCAGGCGGTTTTGGTTGAGCCACTGTCTGCTATGATGATCATGTATATTTTTTGTGGGGGGGTTTAAAGGGTGAAAGAGCCGAAGCCGCCTAAATTACTTCTTTAATACGCCAACGGCGTCAAACTTGTCAAACACATAATCTGTGTGCGGCGCGTCCTTGAGTTCATCCGTCAAGTCTTGCCCTGCCCAGTGTTCATAATGATTGCCCCTGCGCCACAGCCTGGACTTGGTCACGTCATAAATCACGCCTAGATACGCCACCCAAATCTCGTCCCGGTCCTGTCCGTTTCTGAGGGCCAACTGTGACTTTGTGTATTCTTGAAGTTCCATGGAGGAGGGTTCTATTTATTTCAGTTTCGTTTTTGACCTGTTTTACAGAAAGTAGACCAAAAACGAACTCATTTTCTTACATCCTTGCTTGCGCTTGTATCCATCTGTTGGGCACTTCGCCGTCTGCGGCCATGAGGTAATCCTGGTAGCTGCAGGGTACTATCAAAGGCGAGCGCTGACCAGATAAATCGTCTACCTGCATCCACCATTTTTCTGTGTGGCGGTTTTTGTAGAAGAGCATCTTGTTGGGGTTGTCATGGAAGCCCACGGCGAACCGCAAAAAATGGTTGCTCTGAAAATCTAAGGTGCGCTGGCGGTGATAGAAGCCTTCAATGGCGTACCAGGCCATGGTGGCCACGGTAGTAGCCGTTAAAGAACGCTGGTCAAACTCGGGACGGTAGCCATACAAGCCCAAGGAACTGAGTTGGTCGTTCTGGCCGGCGTACCAGCAGAGTTGGCAAGCCTCTTCGCCGGTGAAGCCAAACGGGTTGGCCTGGCGCTGGCCGGGCGCGTCCTGGTGCCGGATGGCGGCAATGTCAAAGCTAAGCATGTCTGCCTGCCTGATGACCGGTTCCATCTCTTTCATCTGCTGCCGTACCTGGCCTACTCTAAATAACTCAAAGTGAAGTTTTTCTAACGCCGCCAACGTGTCATTGTCTGTGAGGTAAGACTGGTAGCCTAGTTGACTGAAGGTGAACAAGTAATTGGGCTCATGCAGCAGCAATCGGTGCAGATGACTTTCTTCCTGGGGCTGGTCTGGGTTCTCCTCAATATCTAGTTGGCTGTCTACTAGAACCACGCCTATTTTTTTGTGCAGGTGCTCATAGCCTAAGAATTGGCCGTACGTCAAGTCATGCGAACCGCCTAAAAGGATAGGGAATTTACCGGCGTCCACTACCATCTCAATCACTTCTTTCAGGCGCAGATAGGTGTCTTCCAGAGAGATGCCTGGTAGCAGGTTGCCCAAGTCCATTAAGAGCCAAGAACCGGTGCCTTTCTTTAGTTTATAGAGCTGTTCCCGTATCAGGTTAGGGCCTTGGTAGCTCACGTCCTGGTGAGAATGGGCGCCGCGGTATTCGGGCAATCCAATCAAGACTACTTCGGCTTGGCGCCAGTCAGGGAACGTGTGCAGGAAAGGCGCAATGTAGCCGCCCACTGACTTGGCGTCTGTTGGATAGCCGAAGGTGTCTTCTGGTAAGGGCTCAAAAAAGATGGAGAGGTTCATGCAGGGTGTAGTCCAAAAACCAAATTTAGAGAATTATTATACGCCAAAGGAAGCCTTTTTATAGAAGGAACGCCTTCAGCTAGAATTGCACCTAAGTTTTTTTTAATAAGAATTTAGTATAAATTACTGAACCAACTAGACAAACGACCTATGAAAGTGACCCGCGTTTTTGACCTTCTAACGCAACAGGTACAGGAGTTTCCGCAACCGGACTGCCTGGCCGCCAAGATAAACGGAGAGTGGGTGAAGTACAGTACCCAAGAGATGATTGATACCGCTAACAAACTGAGCCTGGCCCTCATCAAATCCGGAATTAAGAAGGATGACAAAGTAGCGCTCATCTCCATGAACCGTCCAGAGTGGATGTTTGCCGACTACGGTATTCAGCAGACCGGCGCGGTGAGTGTGCCCATGTACCCTACCATCACGGTAGAAGATTATCGCTACATCTTAAAAGACTCAGAGACCAAACTGATATTGGTTTCTACCGAGGACTTATACAACAAAGTAAAAGAAGCCGCCAGTGACATACCCGGCATCCAAGAGATTTACACCTTTGACCACGTGCCCGGCGCCAAACACTGGACCGAGCTTTTGAAAATGGGCGAAGGCGAAGACGTAGCTACGCTGGAGTCGTACAAAGCCGCCGTGCAACCGTCAGACTTGCTGTCCATCATCTACACCTCTGGTACCACGGGAGCGCCTAAAGGGGTGATGCTAAGCCATAACAACCTGGTAAGCAACTTCACCAACGTGAAGCCTTTTGTGCCAGTCAACAAAGACCACCGTGCCTTGAGCTTCTTGCCGTTGTGCCATATCTATGAGCGCATGGTGTCCTGCATCTACTTCTCAGTAGGCGTGTCTATTTACTTCGCCGAAAGCATTGAAAAAGTAGGCGACAACCTGAAAGAAGTAAAGCCCGACATCTTTGTGACCGTGCCGCGTCTGTTGGAGAAAGTCTATGACAAGATTGTAGCCAAAGGCTCTGAGCTGACGGGCGTTAAGAAAGGACTGTTCTTCTGGGCGCTGGCCCTGGGGCAGAAGTATGACACCCGCACCTCACCGGGCATCCTCTATGACCTGCAATTGAAACTGGCGCGCAAGCTTATCTTCTCCAAGTGGCAGGAGGCTTTGGGCGGCAACGTGAAAGTAATCGTGTCAGGTGGTGCCGCCTTGCAACCGCGTCTGGCCAGAGTGTTCTGGGGAGCCAACATCAGAATCATGGAAGGCTATGGCTTGACCGAGACCTCACCGGTAATTGCCGTGAACCGCTATGAGCCAGAAAACAACGTGATTGGCACCGTAGGCCCGGTCATCAATAATGTTGAGGTGAAAATTGCCGAGGACGGCGAAATCCTGACTCGTTCTGAGAGCGTGATGGTTGGTTATTACAAACGACCAGACCTCACCGCCGAAGTAATTGACCCAGACGGCTGGTTCCATACCGGTGACATTGGCGAGCTGGTGGAAGGCAAGTTCCTCAAAATCACAGACCGCAAGAAGGAGATGTTCAAGACCTCGGGTGGTAAGTACATCGCGCCGCAGCTAATTGAGAACAAACTGAAAGAATCCTTAGTGATTGAGCAGGTGATGGTAGTGGGTGAAGGGGAGAAGTTCCCGGGTGCGCTCATCGTGCCGGCTTTTGAAGGCCTCCGTGACTGGTGCAAAATCCACAACATCCCTTATACCAAGGATGAGGAGATGATCACCAAGCCAGAAATTCTGGAGAAATACCAGAAGGAAATTGACCGGCTCAATGAGCAGCTGGCCCAGTGGGAGAAAATCAAAAAGTTTGTTCTCTTGCCTAAGCTCTGGAGCGTAGAAACCGGCGAGATGACCCCTAAGCTAAGCATCAAGCGCAAGGTAATCACCAACAACTACCGTCCATTAATAGAAGGTCTTTACCGGACTGCCTAATACTTGAAAGCCCCGCCTAACCGCGGGGCTTTTTTTATGGTTTCGTTTTTGGCCTGGTTTCCGTAAAAGAGGAGAAAACCAGCCGCACCAGGAGAAAAAATTAATTAATTATAGTATGCAAGCATAACAAATTTTTCTATATTTGGTATGTTACTGAATGAGCACCATGAAGGCATCTGAGACCGTAGACTATAATATAAAGGTATGCTGGCACGCCATTGCCCGTATGTACAATACAGAGGCGGCCAAGAATGACATTACCACGTCCATCGGGTTTGTGCTTTTAAACATAGACCCTGAGAAAGGCACGCCGGCCACCAAGATTGCCCCTTTGCTAGGATTGGAGGCACGTAGCCTTACCCGCATTCTCAAGAGCATGGAAGAGAAAGGTCTCATCTATAAGCAGGGAGACACGGTAGACAAGCGGTCGGTGCGTATTCTCTTGACGGAGCTGGGTCTAGAGAAGCGCGAAGTGAGTAGAGTTACCGTGCGCCAGTTCAACAAGAAGGTGCGCGAGTTGATACCAGAAAGTCAGCTGCAGGTCTTCTTTCAGGTGATTGGCCAAATCAATGAGCTCATTGAAAGCAAGAAAGTCTTTTAGTCACCTATAGATACACCTTCCGTTTTTGGCCTGTTTTCCAGAAATGAGGCCGAAAACGGATAGAATCGTTTTGTAAATAAGTAGTAAGCTCAATCATAAAACATGAAAAGAATTATAAAGAAAGTGGCGGTCCTGGGCTCCGGAATCATGGGTTCCCGCATTGCCTGCCACTTCGCCAACATTGGGGTGCAGGTCCTGCTTCTGGACATGGTGCCCCGCGAACTGCTACCCGAGGAACAGGCCAAAGGTCTGACCCTGGACAACAAGCCCGTTCGCAACAGAATTGTCAACACGGCCCTGCAAACGGCGGTCACCTCCAACCCGTCTCCCCTTTACAAGAAAGAGGACGTGCGCTTGATTCAGACCGGGAACTTTGATGATGACCTCAAAGACATCGCATCATGTGACTGGACCATTGAAGTGGTGGTGGAGAACCTCAAAATCAAGCAGTCCATCTTTGAGAAGGTAGAGCAGTTCAGAAAGCCGGGCACGCTCATCACCTCCAATACCTCGGGTATTCCCATCCACTTAATGCTGGAAGGCCGCTCAGAAGATTTCCAGAAGCACTTCTGCGGTACGCACTTCTTCAACCCGCCGCGCTACCTCAAGTTGTTGGAGATTATCCCAACCGACCAAACCGACCCGGAAATCACGGCCTTCCTGTTAAAGTACGGCGACCTGTTCCTGGGTAAAACTACCGTACTGGCTAAAGACACGCCGGCCTTTATTGCCAACCGCGTGGGTATCTACGGCATCATGCAGGTGTTGCACGTGATGGAGAAACTGGGCTTGAACGTAGACGAGGTGGACCGCCTCACCGGCCCGGTGGTAGGCCGTCCAAAGTCGGCTACGTTTAGAACCTCTGACCTAGTGGGTTTGGACACGCTAGCCAAAGTAGCGCAGGGCTTGTACCAAACCGGCGAGACCGATGAGAAGCGCGACCTGTTTCAACTACCTGCCTACATTCAGCAGATGCTGGAGAAGAACTGGCTAGGCGACAAGACCAAGCAAGGCTTCTACAAGAAAACCAAAAACGAGCAAGGCGCCACCGAGATTCTGACGCTGGACCTCAACACCATGGAATACGGCCCTAAAAAGAAGGTCAAATTCCAGAGCATGGAGATTCTCAAGCCCATTGAAGATTTGCGCAAGCGTCTCAAGGCCTTCAGCCAGGTGCAGGACAAAGCCGGCGATTTCTTCCGGGAGACGTCGTATGGCTTGTTCCAGTACGTGACCAACCGCATCCCTGAGATTTCTGACGAACTCTACCGCATTGACGATGCCATGCGCGCCGGTTTCGGATGGGAACTGGGTCCGTTTGAGACTTGGGACATCTTTGGCGTGCGTGAGACCGTGAGCGCCATGGAAGCCGCCGGTTACAAACCCGCCGACTGGGTGTATGAGATGCTGGAAGGCGGTCATGAGAGCTTCTACCGCAGCCAGAACAACCAGCGGCAGTACTATGACATTCCTTCTAAGACCTATAAAGTAATTCCGGGCACCGAGAGCTTCGTGCTGTTGGATGTTTTGCGCGGCACCAACGTGGTTTGGAAAAACGCCGGAGCGTCAATCATTGACTTAGGCGACGGCATCCTGAACGTAGAATTCCATACCAAGATGAATGCCTTGGGCTCTGAGGTAATCCAAGGCCTGATGAAAGGCGTGGATTTAGCCGAGCAGGACTTCAGAGGACTAGTGGTAGGCAATGAGGCCGCTAACTTCTCAGCAGGTGCTAACTTAGGTCTGGTGTTCATGTACGCTCTGGACCAGGAGTATGATGAGCTGAACTTGATGATTCGTCAGTTCCAGAATGCCATGATGCGTTTGCGCTACTCGGCTATACCAGTGGTGGCCGCACCGCACGGCTTGACCCTAGGCGGAGGCTGTGAGCTTTGCTTGCACGCCGACCACGTGCAGGCCGCCGCTGAGTCCTATATTGGCTTGGTAGAATTTGGCGTGGGCTTAATCCCAGGCGGGGGCGGAACCAAGGAATTGACCTTGCGCACCTCCGCTGAGTATGAAGAAGGCGATACTGAGTACAACGCGCTTCGCAACGCCTTCATGACCATTGGTACAGCCAAAGTTTCTACCTCAGCGGCAGAAGCCTTTGATTTGAAATTCCTGCGCCGCGGGGATGGCATCACGCTCAACATCAACCGGCAATTAGCCGAAGCCAAAGCCGCCGCTATTGCCCTGGCAGAGGCCGGGTATACTAAGCCAACGCCTAAGACCAACATCAAGGTGCAGGGTCGTGGTGGATTGGGTATGTTCACGACCGGGGCGTACGCCATGCAGGTCGCCGGTTTTATCTCTGACCATGACCGCAAAATTTCTGAGAAACTAGCCTACGTGATGTGCGGTGGTGACTTGTCTATGCCGTCTGAAGTCTCTGAACAATACCTGCTAGACCTGGAGCGCGAAGCTTTCCTGAGCCTCTGCGGCGAGCGCAAGACCTTGGAGCGTATCAAGAGCATCTTGACTACGGGTAAGCCATTGCGCAATTAATGATGAATGAAACGTGTTGAATAATTAAGGTGCTAGTCGTTTTTGGCCTGTTTTCATGAAAAGAAGCCAAAAACGGTAAGGGGAAAGTAAACCCCCAGCGCATTAAGAATGAACACATTACCAACAAACAGAAAAGAAAATGCAAACTGCCTATATAGTTGCCGGATTCAGAAGTGCAGTGGGGAAAGCGCCCCGCGGCGTATTCCGTTTCACCCGGCCAGATGATTTGGCCGCCGATGTAATCAAGCATTTGCTGGCATCGGTGCCGCAATTGGACCCCGCCCGCGTGGATGACCTTTTGGTTGGGAACGCGGTGCCCGAGGCCGAGCAAGGCCTGCAGATGGGACGCATGATTTCCCTCTTGTCTCTGCCCATCAACGTGCCCGGTGCCATCATGAACCGCTACTGCGGTTCTGGTATTGAGACCATCGCCACGGCGGCCTTCAAGATTCAAGCCGGCATGGCTGACTGTATCATTGCCGGCGGCGCCGAGTCTATGAGCATGGTGCCGGTAGTAGGCTGGAAAACCGTTCCTAACTACAAGATTGCCAAGGAGCACCCAGAGTATTACCTGAGCATGGGCTTAACCGCCGAGGCTGTGGCCAATGACTTCAACGTCAGCCGTGAAGACCAGGACGCTTTTGCCTACGCCTCGCACCAGAAAGCCATCAGGGCCATTGAGGAAGGCCGGTTCAAGGACCAGATTGTGCCCATCAACATAGAGGAGACCTACCTGGATGAGAACGGCAAGAAGAAAACGCGCTCCTACGTGGCAGACACAGATGAAGGCCCTCGCGCCGACACGTCTGTAGAGAAACTAGCCAAGCTGCGCCCGGTATTTGCCACCAATGGTTCTGTGACCGCAGGTAACTCATCGCAGACCTCAGACGGTGCCGCCTTCACCATTGTGATGAGCGAGCGCATGGTCAAAGAACTGAACCTGGAGCCTATCGCGCGCCTGGTGTCGTATGCCGCCGAAGGCGTGGACCCGCGCATCATGGGCATGGGCCCGGTGAAAGCCATTCCGAAGGCCTTGAAAAACGCCGGCATGACCTTGCAGGACGTGGACCTTTTTGAACTGAACGAGGCTTTTGCGTCCCAGTCCATTGCCGTCATAAGAGAATTAGGTATTGACCCAGAGAAAGTCAACCCGAACGGCGGCGCCATCGCCCTAGGTCACCCGCTGGGCTGCTCCGGTGCCAAGTTGAGTGTCCAGCTCTTCAATGAGCTTCGTCGTCAGAACAAGAAATACGGAATGGTGACTGCCTGCGTAGGCGGTGGCCAAGGCGTGGCAGGGATTTATGAGTTGTTGCGCTAGCGCGCAGCAGGTATCAGGTAGCAAGAAAAAAGATGGCTGACAGTTTCAACTAAGTTCTGCCTCCCTTCTTTGTCATCCTGAAAGGATCTCGGTGGCAAGCTAGTCAGGCAATGGCTATGAAACAGCGTAATTACTTTGTCTACATCACGTCAAACCCAACAAAAACCATTTTTTACGTGGGTATGACCAATGATTTGAGCCGAAGGTTATTTGAGCACCGAGAAAATAGAGGAAAGCCAGAGACGTTTGCCGGGAAATACTACTGCTATAAGCTGTTGTACTATGAACGGTTCACTTATGTGCAACACGCCATAGAGACAGAAAAGGAATTGAAGCTCTTGAGCAGGGAGGAAAAAGTAGCTTTGATCAAAACAATGAACCCAAAGATGCTTTTTCTGAAAATAGCTGACTGAGTTACAGTTTGCCACCGAGATCCTTTCAGGATGACAAAGAAAGGGTGAAGAAAGAAATAGCTTGACGGCCGCTTGGCAAGTCATTCAACAGAAAAAGTCTACAATCTAATTACTAGAATCTAGCACCTAATAATATGGAAACTACTAATAAAACCCTAAAAGGCGGTGAGTTCATCATCAAGCAGACCAGCGCCCAGGATATTTTCATCCCAGAGGAATTCTCTGAGGAGCAACGCATGATGGCCGAGACCGCTCAGCAGTTTGTGCAGAGTGAAGTAATGCCTTTAGTAGAGCGCATGGACAACCACGAGGAAGGGCTGCTAGAAGGCCTCATGAAGAAGGCTGGCGAGCTGGGCTTGTTCGGGGTGGCTATCCCGGAACAGTACGGTGGGCTGGACATGGACTTCAACTCGTCGCTGTTGGTGACAGAATCCGTAGGAGCGGGGCACTCGTTCCCGGTAGCTTTTGCGGCGCACACGGGTATTGGGACGCTGCCTATCCTGTATTTCGGGACCGAAGAGCAGAAGGCCAAATACATCCCCAAACTGACGTCAGGGGAATGGACGGCCTCTTACTGTTTGACGGAGCCTGGTTCTGGATCAGATGCCTTGGCCGCCAAAACCAAAGCCATTCTGGACGTGGAAGGTGATAACTTCATCCTGAACGGTCAGAAAATGTGGATTACTAACGCCGGTTTTGCAGATGTATTCATTGTGTTCGCGCAAGTAGATGGCGACAAGTTCACGGGCTTTATTGTGGAGAAAGGCTATGAAGGCCTGAGCCTGGGCAACGAAGAGCACAAGATGGGCATCAAGGGCTCATCTACCCGTCAGGTCTTCCTAACGGACTGCAAAGTACCGAAAGAGAACGTGCTAGGCGAAATTGGCAAAGGCCACTTAATCGCTTTCAACATCTTGAACATTGGGCGTATTAAACTGGCGGCGGCCTGTTTGGGCGCATGTAAGAGCGTAGCCGAACTGTCTGTGAAGTATGCCAACGAGCGCATCCAGTTCAAGATTCCGATTTCTAAGTTTGGCGCCATCCGTCATAAACTAGCAGAGCAGGCCATTAGAATCTTTGCCGTAGAGTCTGCCATATACCGTTGCGGAAACGACATCTACAACAAAGAGCAAGAGCTGCTGGCTGCTGGTAAAAACTACAACGAGGCCGTGTTAGAAGCTGCCCGCGAGTTTGCCGTAGAAGCCGCCATCTTGAAAGTGGACGGTTCTGAGGTGCTGGATTACGTGGTGGACGAAGGCGTGCAGATTTACGGTGGTTACGGCTTCTCTGCAGATTATCCAATGGACCGCGCGTACCGTGATGCCCGCATCAACCGCATCTTTGAAGGTACCAATGAAATCAACCGCATGCTCATTGTGGACATGGTCTTGAAAAAGGCCATGAAAGGCGAACTGGATTTGATGGGACCCGCCGCTGCCGTACAGCAAGAGTTGATGGAGATTCCAGACTTCGGGGAAGAGGACACTACGCTGTTTGCCGCAGAGAAGAAAGCCGTGGAGAAATTCAAAAAGGCTGTTCTTTTAACCGCTGGTACCGCTGTGCAGAAGTTCATGATGACCCTGGACAAAGAGCAGGAAGTCTTGATGTACATAGCCGATATGGCCATTCAAACTTACATAGCCGAGTCTACTTTGCTACGCGTAGAGAAACTGGTAAGCCTGAACGGCGAAGAAGCGACTTCGCGTCAGCTGGACATGGCCCGCGTGGTGATCAATGACGCCGCAGACCGCATCAACAAGGCCGGGAAAGAAGCCTTGGCCGCCATGACCGAACCGGGTGATGAACAGAAGCTGTTGCTGATTGGCTTGAAGCGCTTCACCAAGTTGGATCCATACAACACCAAAGAAGCCCGCAGACGCATTGCCGCGGAAATGATCAAAGCCAACGAGTACGTGTACTAAGACACAGGATTCAAGACATAAGACGCAAGACTTCTCTTGAATTTAAATACAAGCGTTTTTGGCCTGTTTTGGCTAAAACAGCCTAAAAACAGAAAGCCCCGCCAAGTAGCGGGGCTTTCTGTTTTATAAATCCTCTGGTATACAGATTATCCTCTGCGTCTTTCCAGAAGAATCATCATAACCAAGCTTAGCATGATGCGCTCCTGTTCGCCGGCTTCTAATTCAGCTTCTTTGGTGACCGTGAATCTTCTGCCAAAGAAGCTTTTCTGCTTTTTAAGCGTGGCTATGAGCGTACCGTCTGGTCGGGTGACCGTGTAGCTTGGGTTGAAGAAGTAACCCGTGAAAATACCCAACAGCGGAATCTGGCCCATCAACGCATCGCCTACGCGTATCCAGGCATTGCCTTCTCTTATGGTAAAATCTTGCTGCTGGTATTGGTCAAATACCTCGTAATGGGCTTTCCACATGGAGGCCCAACCTTTGCGGGCCACGCGGCCTATCTCTTGTCCATAGGTGTCAGTGAAAATGTAAGCTGCCGAAAAATCAATCCACTGGTTGGCCTTGATGTTGTACAGCGTCTCTGCCTGTGATTCGTCTTTAAAAACGGTGACCTCCTCTACAAACTTGAAGAGCTTCTGTTTGACGTAGCTGACCGTCTGGCCGTTGGCGTCTTTCACCGTGAAGTCATTGGCCAGCGTAGAGATTTTGAATTGAAAGTCTAGGGGGAAATTGAGGTCTTGCATGTAGGGTAGTGGGTGTAGTGCGGGTATAGAATTGTTTGCGAAGAAGTAAGATGGCAAATAATTCCAGACCAAGAAAATAACACTTCCCGCTCATTTACAGACGATGTCGTTTTTGACTCGTTTTGAGTAAAACAGGCAAAAAACGCCCAACCTGTTTTGTGACATGCAAGCCACCTGATAGTTGCTACTAAGAAGGTTTATCCTCGGAGTCTTTCTTGAAGTACCAAGAGTATGATACTCAGCAAGAGTCATTCTTGCTCATGGGGCGTGCACGTTCCTTCTTTGGTTAAGGTGAACTTACTACTCCAAAAAGACTTCTCCTTAGTGAGGGTGGCCAGATGACTACCGTTTGCTTTGGTGACGTAGTAGCTTGGGTTGAAGAAATAGCCCGTTAAAAGACTTATAAAAGGAATCTTGCCTAAGATGGTGTCCTGTAACCTTAACCATGAACTCGGCTTCTTTGATGGTAAACACTGGCCGTATATACTGGTCAAGAACGTCATAATGCGCTCTTAATAAGTAATCCCAGTGCACCCTCCCAATGTGCCCAAACAGCAGGTTGTTATGGTCTGTAAACATAAAGGCCGCATAAAATTCCTTTGAGGAGCGGGCTCTAATAGAATAAAGAATTTCCTTTTCTGAGGCATCTTTGTATACAAGGGCCTCGTCTAGAAAAGGATCTATGCTGAGCAAAGAAGATTCTGAGAAAACATCTGAATGCACCTGCTTCACAAAAAAGACTATCTGCCCGTGTGCATCTTTCACCGTGATTTGATTGGACAACGCAGGTGCTTTATAGGTGAATTCTAAAGGGAAGGTGAGGTCCTGCATGACAAGAGAAACGATGAACTCTAGGCGAATAAATGGAAAAGGTTTGCCAAAAACGACTGATTACAATTTATAAGTGATGCGGCTCAAGCGTAGGCCTTTAGAAGACTTGGACGTTCTGTTCACTGCGGTAATGGAGCGTTCGTCTAACCAGGTGGTAAAGTCCTTGGCGAAAGCCACTTGCTGGTCATAGGCCAGTTTCAAGCCGGTTGCTTTGGGAGCGTCAGAAACGCCGGTCAGCAAATGGATAGAGCGGGTGTACAGGTCGGTTTTGCCGTTAAGGGTTTCTAGGGTCAGCAATTGTAGTCGGTTCCCGAAGAGTTGTGAGCGGTACGAGATGCCGGAGAAGCCTTCTGCGGCGGGCGCTTGCTGGTCTTTCTTGATCATGGAGTTCCAGGTGGGTTGCAGGTATTCGCTGTACCCGAAGAGCATCAGGTCCTGGGCGCGGTACTTGCCTTCGGGCCCTGCTTCCAAGAACTTCTTCTCTGTCATCACCACTAGCTGGCCGTCTTTGCTCACCAAAATATCTGACAGGTAGATGTCTTCCAGTTGGGCGGTAGTGGACAGATTGTTGGCCTTAGAGACGCGCTCCAAGAAAGCCGGGGTGAACATAAATTCCTCGGCAAAGCGCATGTTGTTGGTGCGGTAGTCAAAGCGCACCAGTTTCAGGCTACGGTAGGCGCCGGTTTTCTCTTCGGCCACCAGAGCTGCGGCGTACAGGGTGCTGTCCTGCTCCAATTGGAACCTGGTGTCCAGCACGTACACTTTCTCATTGTTGAAGGCACCACCCAGCATCACCTCCATCACCTTGATCTCATTGTCTTTGTTGTTGTAGCGGCGCACGCTTAAGCGCATGGAGTTTTCGGTGAGCAGGGTCAGGTATTGGCTGCCGTGGTTGTCAATCTGTACCTGGGCTGTTAAACTACCGGTGTGCACCGGAAACTCATAGCGTCTTTCCTTGAGCTTGGTAAGTGTGCCGTCATAGACAATGGCCTGGATGCCCTGCAACTGATCGCCCTTCTGTAAATACTGCTGCGTCACCAGCTTGGAACCGTCCTTTGACAGGGAGACAACCAGTTTTCTGGCAGTGCTGGGTGCCTCCATCAATTTCTGCTTCTGGAGCTCTTTGCCGGTGGCCAAATCAATGATAATGGCATAGAGCGCCTGGGTGCCTGGTTCTAGATGGATGCGGTGCGTAATGACCAAGGCCGTTTGGCCCTGTTTGGTAAAGGCTTCTACGGTTTCTTGTGAGGCCAACCCAATAGGCGTGGACCACTGTGGCTTCATGTTTTTACCATAGCGTTCTAAGGCGTAAGCGTCTTTCGCCTTCCTGCTCAGGATTACAAAATCTGTACTGTTGACGGCAAAAGATTTCTGCGGAAGCTGCTGGTTGTACTGGTCTTGCTGGGATTCAGAGAAAAATGAAAAATTAGAGGATTTTATACGCTGTGCCCGGGCATTGCCAGAAACGAAAGAAAGCGCGGCGAAAAAAACGATTATAATTTTTTTAAGCATGGCAAAGGAGGTTTAACTACAAATATAGCAGGATTCTACCCTTCTCACCTATTAATTGCCCTCTGTAAACCGCATGGTTGGAATGCTTTTTGCAGTCTAAATAATTAGTAGCTAAATAATTATGAAATCAAATGCGTATCTTTGCCCACGTTTAAGGCAGTTCAGACGGGATTGGCATTAAACAAAGCAAGCAGAGCATTAATTCAATAATCGTCATTTTTTGAAAAAATTTTCCTTAAAACGAAGAACCCAAATGGAAGCAAGCCGTAACTAGTTAGGCTTCTCTGGCGGGGGAAGCGGGAAGGTAGATAGAGAAAAAGAAAGTGATGAATCCTTAACAAAAGGATAACCGGCAGAATCTATTTAAACGCCTTCTGGACCCGTACTTTATTGGAGTGAATGATCAACGTTAACAAGTCGCCTATGAAATTTATTTTTAAGATTTTTGTGCTGGTAGGGATTATAATCATTGGCAAGTTTTTGAAAGAAGATACAAGTAATGCCGTAGTGACTGAAAAATCCCCCAAGGCTGCAGATGTTTATTCAATGAAGGAGACAGCTCCTCAAAACGTAACCACCCAGCAGACCTCTTACATGTTTAACCCAAGTAACTAGAAAAGGACAAAACTGACAGAAACTTTACTTTCAAATCAACCTAATTTTTCCCCCACTCTCCCCCAAAAGAGACCTTGACTTTAGTCTAGCTGATCCTGCTCCAATTAACGGCGTTGGCACTCAGTGACCGAATGTGCCGCAACAGGTTGGCATGCTCCGGAAGACTTAAGTCAGGGTCTTTTTCTATGATCTCCAGCGCCGCCGCCCGGCTCTCTTTCAAGATGGTGGCATCTTTGGACAGATCCGCAATCAATAAATCCAGAACCCCGCTTTGCTGGGTACCCATCAAGTCTCCCGGTCCGCGTAGTTTCAAGTCAATGTCTGCAATCTCAAAGCCGTTGTTGGTGCGCACCATGGTCTCAATGCGCGTCTTGCCTTCCTTGCTGAGTTTGTAGCCCGTCATCAAGATACAGTAACTCTGGTCGGCGCCCCTACCCACGCGTCCGCGCAACTGGTGCAACTGCGCCAGGCCAAACCGCTCTGCGTTCTCAATCACCATCACGCTGGCGTTAGGTACGTTCACGCCTACCTCAATCACGGTGGTGGCTACCATGATTTGCGTCTCATGCTTTACAAAGCGCTGCATCTCATAGTCTTTGTCTGCAGGTTTTAAACGGCCGTGCACCATGCTCACCTGGTACTCGGGGAACGCACGCGTAATGCTTTCGTAGCCGTCCATGAGGTCTTTGTACTCCAGGCCTTCAGACTCTTCAATAAGCGGGTAGACAATATAGATCTGCCGGCCCAGCTTAATCTGCTCCCGTATGAACCCAAACACCTTTAGGCGGTTGCTGTCATAGCGGTGCACGGTGATAATCTCTTTACGGCCGGCCGGCATCTCGTCAATCACAGACACTTCCAAGTCGCCGTACAGGGTCATGGCCAGCGTGCGGGGGATGGGCGTGGCCGTCATGACCAGCACATGCGGAATGACCCGTGGGTTCTTCTGCCAGAGCTTAGAGCGCTGAGCCACGCCAAAACGGTGCTGTTCATCCACAATGCAAAGGCCCAGGTTCTGGAACTGCACTTCGTCTTCTAGCAGCGCGTGGGTGCCCACAATCATTTTCATCTCCCCAGAGCGCAACTGCTCATGCAAGACTCTGCGGTCTGCCTTTTTGGTGGAGCCGGTGAGCTTGCCCAAGACAATCCCCAGTTTATCCGCGAACTGCTTCAAGCCTTGGTAATGCTGGTCAGCGAGGATTTCAGTGGGGGCCATGATGCAAGCCTGCGCGCCGTTGTCGGTGGCCAGGAGCATGGTCACGAAGGCCACAATGGTCTTGCCGCTGCCTACATCGCCCTGTAGCAGGCGGTTCATCTGCTTGCCCGCAATCACGTCCTGGTAAATCTCACGGACTACCCGTTTCTGGGCGCCGGTGAGGTCAAAGGGCAGGTGGTTTTTGTAGAACTCGGTGAGCGTAGGGGTTTTGCTGAAAATCTGCCCGGCCAGTTCTGCCTTGCGCTTGGTGCGGGTGCGGAGCAGCTTAAGCTGGGTATAGAACAATTCCTCAAACTTGAGCCTGAACCGCGCGGCCTGTAGGGTGTCCCAGTTCTTGGGGAAGTGAATCTGAATCATGGCCTCGCGCTTGGACACCAGCCGGTAGTTGTCTACCAACTCAGGTGTAAGCGTCTCTGGCAAATGCGTGGGTGCCTGCTTGAGCAGTTCCATCATCATCTTAGAGATGACTTTGCTGTCTACGCGGTGGTTTTTGAGTTTGTCGGTGGTGTTGTAAACGGGTTGCAGGTAGGTCTGTTCCTGCTTCATCTCGGCGGCCTCTTCCAGGTCTGGGTGCGCCATGTTAAACTTGCCATTAAACAAGCTGGGCTTCCCGAAGACGATGTACTCCTGGTTCACCTTCAGCTGCACGTTCATCCACTTCACCCCCTTGAACCAGACCAGCTCAATCTCTCCAGACGCGTCCCGGATGATGGCGCTCAGGCGCTGCTTGCGACCTTCGCCCAAAAGGTTTTTCTCCAGCACGCGTCCTTTGATTTGCACGTACTGCATGTCCTCGGTGAGGTCTGCAATGGCATGGAACTGCGTGCGGTCCATGTACCGGAAGGGATAGTGCTGGATGAGGTCGCCGTACGTGAAGATGCCCAGCTCCAGCTGCAGCAGGTTGGCACGTTGCGGGCCCACGCCCTTCAGGAACTCAATTTTGGTATGGAAAAAGCCAGAAGACACCTATATAAGATACAGCCTCGTTTTTAGCCTGTTTTCTGGAAAATAGCCCAAAAACGCCAGCCAAGCCGCTCTGTAAAGTTACTAAAAAGTGGTGAGTGGGGCTACCGCAGGCCCTGAAGAATAACAAAGCTGCAAGGTCCAGAACTTACGCTTTTCTAACAAACTCTGACTTGAGCGCCATAGACCCGAAGCCTTCAATCTTGCAGTCAATGTTATGGTCACCGTCTGTGAGCCGTATGTTTTTCACTTTTGTGCCGGCCTTTACCGGTTTAGGGGCGCCTTTCACGGGTAAGTCTTTGATGACCACCACCGAGTCGCCGTTTTGCAACACGTTTCCGTTGGCGTCTTTTATTTGGAGGCCTGTTTCCTCAGTTCCTTCGGCTAAGGTCCACTCGTGCCCGCATTCAGGGCAGGCATAACTATTGGAATCTGTGGCGTAGCCATACGGGGAACTGCAAGAAGGGCAAGGTTTCAATTCTTCAGACATGGTGGGTATACTTTATGGCGTGCTGGCGTCTTTGCGTTTTTGGCCTGTTTTCTGGAAGACACCATAAAAACGCCCGCTCTGCCGCTCTGTAAAATTACAGAAAAGACACGAGGGAGGCTAATGGGATCAGGCTAGTTTGCCAAGCTAGTTTTCCTCTTTGCCATGCCTAGGCAGAAAGGCGAAAATAGTTGGGTCTTCCGTTAGAAATTGGCATTAGAAAGCATACCAAAATATTTGGCGTTTCGTATATATCCATATCTACTCACTAAAGAAAGGAGATACTATCTGTGCTACGCTGTTACGGGCTAACGGTAAGCACCTTTCACGCTGGGCGAGCGTTAAGCCATTGAGTGGCAGTTGGGAAGCCTCGGTTACGCCGGGGCTTTTCTTTTTGTCTCGTTTTGAATTGTCGTTTTTGGCCTATTTCCTGAAAAAGAGACCGAAAACGACTGAGGGCTCTAGCATTGTAGTACCCTTACAAACCCCGCAATCTATAGTTAAAGCTTCACTTTCTTACCCAGACCGTCAATCCGGTAGAGTTGGTTGCTTTCTATGAGCAGGCCTTGGGTTTTGGGGCTGTTCTTCTCCTGGCCGTGTTTCACGTCAATCTTCACCAGTTTGCCTTGGTAGTCTGTGGTCACATTAAAGACAATGGAATGACCTACGACCAGCTTGGAGGCGTCATAGAAATCAAGGATCTGGTCTAACTCGGCTTGGGTGGTTTTATGGTAGTTGGCAGTAAGCGGGTCCCGGAGCAGGTACATGGCTCTGTATAGGGTGTGCATGGAGAGGCTTCGGTCCCAGTAGGGACTGTCATACTTGCTTAAAACGGTTTTCTCTTTGGGGGAGGTTACTTTCTCGCGGGCGTCCTGGCCGTAATACTTGCGGGCAATCTGGTTTATCTCTGCCAGTGACAGCTTGTGCTGGTACAGGTTGGGGTTGATGCCGGCGTGCACAAACAAATATGGGCCAATCTTGGCGGCCACGTTCTTGGTCTTCAGCCACTTGCCCAGCTCTGAGTTAGGGCCATATAAAACCCTGGCCGAGGTGTCCCAGTCAGAATGGCCACTGATTTGTTTGGCCACCTCACGGTACTTGTACTCGGTGTAAGAATAGTCGCCGTAGAGTTTCATGATTTCATGATTGCCCAAGATGTAGTGCACTCTGCCGCCAGCCGCCGCGGCTTTGTCTTCTAGCATGTAGATGAGCCAGAGCACCTGAGGTTCGTTCTCGCCGCGGTCCACAAAATCACCGTTCAAGACCAAATGTCCTTGGCCAAACGTCCAGTTGTACTGCCTGTCCATGACGCCGTTTTTGATGAGAAAACTGGAGAAGGCGTCAAAATTCCCTTCAATGTCTGAAATGGCTATCAACTTGGCCGGCAGGGCGTACTGCTCTTGCTGCGGCTGATAGGCAGTCTTTAAGGTGACGTAGAACGAGTCTTGGTCTTGGTTGTCTGCTTTTACTTTGATGGGCAGGCGGGAGTCTACCCTTGACTTGACCAGTTTGTTGTCTGAGGTAACAATGAACTGTTGATCCCCGAAAATATAAGGCCCGTCTGACCCGTCCAACTTGGTGGCCACGGGAGTGGCTGTAGAAAACCCGAAGTCCTCGTCATTGGCCAGCGCATCCAACCCAGACCAGTGGAAGCGGTACACGCCTTTGGTTTCGTCAATGCTGCTGTGCCCAAATACCACGGTTGTAATGACCCCATAGCCCAGCACGGCATAGAGAGACCACTTGAGAAAAATTCTAAAGGTTTGTGCGGGTCTGCGGTTGGTTTTTCTGGGTGACATAGGCAATGGTTGGGCGTTTCTTTTTTCAATAGACAATTTTCATAAAAAAGCCGAATGGCGTGCAAGCATTCGGCTTTAAAGGAGAGCAAAGTGGAAAGTCGTTTTTAACTTGTTTCTCAGAAAACAGGCCAAAAACGACTAATAGAATATAACGGTTAGGTCATTGTTTTACGCCTAAGCTTGACAAAGGGTCTGTATGTAAAAACGAGGTTATAATGATTTGATGGCTACTTGTTGGTCAGAGATGGAATTAACCTGCGTTGTGATGGTCAATCCATTTGCGTGCATTGTAAGGTTCATATCCAAGTTTACAATGTATTTGGTGGTAAAGTTGTTTTTGGTATCAAACTCAGAAACCCCTTTCCCAGACCCAGAAGCTTTTAAATTGGTTTGATCAATTGACATGTCTAATTGAACCGTTTGGGCAATGTCAAAAATGGCGGTGGCGGCTCTCATCTCTTTTAGGGTATAGATGGTAGTGATTAGAAGTTTCACTGGCTGTGAACCAGTTACTGGAATGCTCATAGGCACTTTGTGCTCAAACTTTTCTCCAATTTGCAAGGGTTTGGATGGGTAAGGACTTTGTTGAGCGCTCTCAAGCGTGGCCTTAAAGGCTTTTTTAAAAGCGTCATTAATCTTGCCACTGATTAAGGTGTCTACCTGAAACTTGCTTTCGGCGGTATACTTTCCCTTAGCAATCAGTCCTGTTATAGGACTTTCTGTGACGGTCTCCTTGCCATTATTAATTTGCTGGGCATCTACCTTTTGATATTGAATAATAGCAGGAAAGCTCTGGTCTGCTTGAAGAGCGCCAGTAGTGGTGGTAGACAACATGTTACTGTGTCCTTCAACCACAAGAGGAAGAGTGACGCCGTTTGCCTTGATTTTGGCAATCTGTTCCTTAGAGCCTTCAAAATTTACCACAGACTTTGAAGATGTCTTCATAGTGGTAGTGTATTCTGTGTTTGGAGAGAATTTGACTTTTAAAATTACTTCCTTTTTCTGGGCGAAAGCTAGAGAAGAGGAAACAAAGAGTAAAAGCGGTAGTAATAATTTCATGCGAAAGATACAGGCAAAAAGGAATGATTAGTCCTCAAACCTTTTGCGGTTAGAAAAGGTGTTTACCTCAAAGATAGGACTTGATGTTATTGCAGCCGCTTATTCTGATAGTATTATCTGAGAAGGGCATAAGGGGTAAATATTTGTGACACCCGCATTTTGGCGTATTTCTTAGAAAACAGGCCAAAATCGGTGGGTGGTTTTTTATTAACGTAAACCACAATTGCTTGGACACCTTAGTAGATTAGTTCAAGGACAGCCTAAACCCGAAGACGGGCAACGCGCCTTGCATAAAGTCAAGCTCCTCTGCTCGCTTAAAGCCCAGTTTCTCATACATGTCCCAGGCGGTCTGCATGGCTTTGGTACTGTGGATGATCAACTGCCGGTGCCCGGTGTCTCTTGTCTTCTGGATGCAGGCTTGCGTCAACAACTTGCCCACGCCTTTGCCTCTGGCGTCTGGTCCTACGGCTAACAACCTAAAACCCGCCGCGTTTTTCTCTTGCGTAGCCGTCCCGCCAGAGCCGTAGTGTTGCATGTCATGAAAGAACACCACCCCGCCGGCCAAATCACCTTGTTCAGAAATGGCTACTAAAAGCTCTACGCCGGGCTTCTGCGTAAAATCCCCAATGTTGGCCAGCAATTGGTAGTAGGCAGGCTGTTCCTCGGGCTTCGGGAAGCCGTCTAGTTGGGAATACACCTGCACCATGAGCTGGCCCAAGGCCTTGAATTCTGAGGGAAGGGCGGGTCTGATGGTGACGCTGGGTTGAGGCATTGAAGGTGAATATGGAAGGAATGGATTTATAATTGAAGAAAGGTGCCGTAGACTCCGTCAATTACCTTCGCCATTTTGGTCAGGTCTAGGGTTTCTAAAGTGTCTGTGGGCTCGTGGTAGTTCTTGTTTCTGTAGAAAGATGTGTCTGTGAGCATGAGGGCGCTGTAGCCAAACTTCCAATAGTTGAGGTGGTCAGAGAAATCAATTCCGGGCAAGGCCGGCGGGCCGGTGAATTTCTTGGTGTTGATGACGTCCCTTTTTTTAAAAGCCCTGCTGAAGTCCTTCGCAAAGGCACCGGCGCCAAACTTGTTTACCAGCGTAATGTAGTTGCCCCTGTTGCCATACAGCAAAGACAGAATTCCCACAGGATAGGTCTGCGATTTTTTCTCTTCCTTGAAATAGCCAATCATCTCCAAAGAAATCATGCCATAGACGTCTACTTTCTGGTCTGCCAAGGATTTGGCATGCACGTAACTGCCCATGTAGTCGGTCCTGAAATAGGGTGGCTCTTCTAGCGTGTAGGAGACCAAATCAACGCGATGGTTCAACTTTTGGCCTTTCATGAGCCGGGCGAGTTCTAGCAAACCCACTACGCCGCTGGCGTTGTCATCGGCGCCTTCCTGGTTTCCGCAGACGTCATAATGGGCACCCACAATGATGCGCTTTGGATGCTCCATCCCAAACGAGGCGATGACATTTTTGTATACCTGCCCCTCTACCTTGTACTCTTGCACCGTGACGCTGTCTGTGTATTGATTCAATACACTTATGAGATAATTGGCTGTCTGGTTAAGCTGGTCTACGTTTTGATAATTGCGGTGCTTGGGCGTCTTGGTAATGGCAGTCAGGTGCTGCTTTATTCTAAGCGTGTCTACTTGGGGAGAGGCGTAACTGCTCAACAGGCAGAGGTACAAACATACGGTCACTATGCTTTTCTTCATGTCCTTACTTGCCTGGGGCTTAGATAGAAATGAGGTTCAAAACCAATTGGGTTAACAAACAAAAAGCCGAACGAGGTGTCATGTCATTCGGCTTTTTGAGGTTCATGTCGTTTTTGGCCTACTTTCTGAAAAACAGGCCAAAAACGGGTTTTACTTCTTCACTTGGTCAGACCAGTGCAAGGTGTTCAACAAGTGCACCACGTCTTTTTTGATGTATTCAATCACCGGCGCCAGAGAGTCATTGGCGGTGGCAGTCCTGAAGTACAGTGCACCTCGGAAGAAGTGCTTGGTGCTATCTGTGAGGTAGAACTGGAACTGGCTGGGCACTTCGCCTTCTAGCTCAAACACGCTGGCGGTGATGCCGGTGGGCGTCTTTACCTGGCTTTCTTCAATGGCGTAGGCCTTGATCTGGTGCCGGCTGGTGAGTCTTCGGGCATCTTCTACCAGCTCATTGAACTTCTTGGGGTCTTGGTTGAAGTCCTTGTAGGTAAGCTGGATGTTGGCGTCAAACCGTGGGTAGTAGATGTCAATCCAGTGCGGCTCTGCTATGCGCGAGGAGTCCTTCAAAATCTTGGCATACACAGAATGCTCAAATACATACGGGTGCGGCTGATTTAAAACAGTATACTTGGCCACCGGCAGGTCTATGCGGTTATAGCCTTTGGGTTTGGGCGTGTATTCTTGCTCACAGGCAGAAAAGCCCACTACTGCCAAAAGGGCAACTACCGCTAAAAGGAGGTTATTTTTCTTCATTCTCTGGGTGCGCCACTGTTTCATGCACGCGTACTTTCTTTATTTTCTTACTGTCAGCAGACTCAATGGTAAACTGGTAGGGGCCTAGTTGCAGCTCTTCGCCGGTATGCGGAATTCTGGAGAACAGCCTGAGCATTAAACCAGCCACGGACTCCACCTCGTTGCGTACGTCTTTGAACAAGTCTGTAGGCGGGTCCATGATCTTGCAGAAATCATGCAGAGAGGCGCGGCCCTCAAACAGGAACGTATGCTCGTCTAGTTGCGTATAGTAGCGGTCTTCTTCGTCATCCAGCTCATCATGGATTTCGCCTACAATCTCCTCAATCACGTCCTCTAAGGTAAGCAAGCCGGTAGTGTCACCGTACTCGTCCACCACAATGGCCATGTGCACGTGCCGCTCCTGAAACTCGCGCAGGAGCTCATCTATCTTCTTGGTCTCCGGTACAAAGTAAGGGGTTCTGATCAGGTTTTGCCAGACAAAGTCAGTGGGCGCGCCTAAATGAGGGAGTAAATCTTTTACGTAGAGCACGCCATCAATCTTGTCTAGGCCGTCTGTGTACACAGGAAGGCGCGAATACCCCCACTGGTGTATCTGCTTGATTAAGGCAGGGTACGGCATTTTGCGTTGGATGCCCATCACGTCTACCCGGGCGCGCATAATCTGCCGCACTGTAATAGACCCGAAGTTGATGATGGCTTTCAGGAGGCCTTTCTCCTGCGGCGACTGTGGCTCTGACGGGTTGTTGTCCAAAGAGATATGGGCCTCCTCGGTGGCGGAGGGAGTGCCCAAGACATTTCTGGTATGGCCGGTAAACTGTTGCAAAGGCTGTAGCAGCTTGGCAAACGGGGTGCCTAGTGCCGTGACAAAGCGCAGCAAGCCAAGATAGGGAACGTCTTCTGCGGCGCTCGTCCGTTTGCCCCAACTCACCGAGGCTATCCTTAAGACAAATAGGAGCAGCACCATCAAGAATAGGCCGCCCCACACCACCGCCTGCGGTTGGGTGGACAGTTGGCTGGCGCGCACCAAGGTGCGGTAGGCGGCAATGGCCAGGAACAGGTGCAGGGAGGTAGACAGGAACGTGCCAGCCGCTAAGACCTGGTTGGGCTGTTGCAATAGTCTTTCTGCCGCCGCACTAAGGCCCGCCGGGTTTTTTTCTACAGATGAAAAAGAAGGAAGAAGCTTTAAGAAACCGGCCATGGCGGCCGTCAGAAGCACTATGCCCGCCAGACAAAAAAGGATGAGGCTAACAGGCCCGGCCCAGAACGCCCAAGAGGCATTGGCCGGCAAAAAAAGAAGTAGAGAGCCCCAACTGGAGGGCTCTCCTAAAGAAGGTATACTTTCCAAAATGAAGGTATTGGTTCAACAATAAGGTTTAGAAAGGAAGGTCGTCTGGCTCCTGCTCAGAAGAGAAAGAGGAAGAGGATGCGTTTCCTTTAGAAGAGGTGCTGGCAGATGCATTAGCTGCGGCGTTGCTTTGCTCATAGCTGCCGCCGGTGCCGTTGCCAGAACCACCTTCGGTGCGGCTACCCAACATGGTCATGTTGTCTGCCACAATCTCTGTGCTGTAGCGTTGCACGCCTTCCTTGTCTTGGTAGCTATTGGTTCTGATCTTGCCCTCAATGTAGACAGACTGCCCTTTTTTGAGGTACTTCTCAGTGACCTCGGCTAGACCACGCCAAACCACAATGTTGTGCCACTCTGTGCGCTCCTGCTTGTCACCGTTTTTATCTTTGAACGTCTCAGAGGTAGCCAACGGGAAACGGGCCACGGCCACGCCGCCTTCTAAGTGACGCACCTCTGGGTCTTTGCCCAAATTTCCTATTAAAATTACTTTGTTAATGCTTGCCATATCTTGGTTCAAAAAGTGCAAAAATAGATAACTGTAGATTAAATATAGCTAAAATAAGTGGTCTTTCAAAAACGAATTTATCAAGACTGCTTTGGGTAATTCCTCTATTTCCTCTAAGCTATATAGACTTAGGCCAATAGATTCTTCTACCTCATCCCTTAAACGGACAGAGAGCGAAACAAGGTAAAACTGCGCCATAATTTTTTGATGACTCAAGACGTGTTTATACGTCTTCTCAATCACTTTAAAGCTAGGGAGCGGGGTGTTTAGGTCCTGTTCTAGCAAGGCATGCACTTCTTGCGGCGGCAGGCCGGGTGCCTCAGACTCTACCAAGAAAAAGTCATACAGGCCCATCCAGATATCATTCTGGGTGCGCTTTTTCATGTACACTTGGTCGCCCACCTTTAGGGCGGCATAATGGAAGAAGCGCTGCCGGCTGCTTTTGGCTTTCTCCTTGACGGGCAGGGCGCTCACCAAGCCGTTCAAAAACGCGAAACACGTCTGCTGTAAGGGACAGAACAGGCAGTCGGGCGCGATGGGGGTGCACTGGATGGCGCCAAACTCCATGATGGCTTGGTTAAACGTGTCTGGCTCGTCTACGGAAATCAAAGTGTTGGCCAGTTCTTCAAAGACTCTCTTGCTGGCGGGCGCGGTAATGTTCTCATGCTTGCCAAAGACCCGGGACAGCACGCGGTATACGTTGCCGTCCAGTACGGCCACCGGTTCCTTGTAGGCAAAGGAGGCAATAGCGGCGGCAGTATAACTTCCTACGCCTTTGAGCTTCAATAACTCTTGGTACGTGCCCGGAAATTTGCCGCCAAACTCCTCCACTACCTGCTTGGCCGTGAAGTGCAGGTTGCGGGCCCTGGAATAATAGCCCAGCCCCTGCCAGAGGCGCAATACTTCATCCTGCGGGGCGTTTGCTAAGTCAGAGACCGTAGGGAAGCGCTCTATGAACCGCAGGTAATACGGCAGGCCCTGTTTTACCCGCGTCTGCTGTAAAATAATCTCTGACAACCAGATAGCGTACGGGTCGCGGGTTTCGCGCCAAGGCAAGGCGCGCTGGTGCCGGTGGTACCACTGGATAAGCGCAGAACTAAAGAAAGCGGGGGTAGGAGAGGGCATGTGCGGTCTTTAACGTGTTGGTTTGCTGTTGGTATGCAAATAAAAACACAGTTTATTTTTTAATTAAATGTTTTACTTTCCAAAAAGGCCGCCTACCTTTGCAGCCCGATTTCGGAGTGCTGCAGCAGTGCGGCCAAGTTGCAACAAACATATTCATCTTCACTCAATATTAACCGATTAAACAAGTGACTAAAGCAGAAGTTATATCAGAAATTGCGGACAAGACAGGGATTGAGAAATCTGATGTTACGGCAACCGTAGAGGCGTTCTTCAAAGTGGTTAAGGACTCTATGGCCGATGGCAATAACATTTATGTGCGTGGCTTTGGAAGCTTTGTGAATAAGAAGCGCGCCAAGAAGGTAGCACGTAACATCTCTAAGAACACGTCTATCATCATTGATGAGCACTTTATCCCTAGCTTCAAACCGTCTAAGACCTTTGTAGCTAAGATCAAAAACAGCAAAAAAATCAAGGAAGCGGTTGTTTCCTAAGGTTTTAGTATCTTTGCAGTCTTAAAATCTGTGTTTTAATCCTTTCTTTTTAAAAGAATTATGTCAAAAGGACGCTTAGCGCTTATCGTTTCTGCCGTTTTGCTGGTGGTTGTGCTGGCTCTTTTGCCAAAGGTGATTATAAACAAAGATAAGAAAGGTACATTTGCCGCTGACGGCACCGCTGCCCCTGTTGCGCAGACAGACCATGATCCTAACCATGAGGGCCATGAAGACCACGCAAAAGAGGCACCAGCGGCCATGCCAGGCAATCCCAAAGAGGCCCACGCTGCCGCTACGCCCGCTCAGTTAAAAGAGCTGACAGAGTTGCGCGCCAAGTTCAACCGGGAAAGCAACAGCCAGGCAAAAGGCCAGCTAGCCACGCAGTTGGGTGAGAAGTTTGCCAACATCAGCAAGTATGACAGTGCCGGTTACTTTTATGAGCAGGCGGCGCTGGTAAGACCTGGTGAGAAGAGCTTCCAGAAAGCGGCAGACCAGTATTTTGAGGCATTCAGTTTTGCCGCCACGCAAGAAAGGTCCCAAGCCATGGGCCAGAAAGCACGCGAGCTTTATGAGAAGGTATTGAAAAACAACCCTTCTAACCTGGATGCCAAGACAAACACGGCCATGACCTATATTGCCAGTGACAACCCTATGAAAGGGGTGACGCTGTTAAGAGAGGTGATTGCCTCTGACCCTAAAAACGAAAAGGCGCTCTTTAACCTGGGCGTGCTGTCTATGCAGTCTAATCAGTATGACAAGGCGGTAGAGCGTTTCAGGGAGCTGACGCTGGTTAACCCTAACCACATTGACGGTAACTTCTACCTAGGTGTGTCTTTGGCAGAGACCAAGCAGAAGGCAGAGGCCCAAAAGGTATTTGCCAAGGTAAAGCAGCTAAGCAAAGACCCAGAGGTGCTGGCTTCTGTAGACGGTTATCTGCAGAAGATGAACAGCGCCCAGTAACACTAGAGTTAAAATATTTTTCACTTATAAAAAGATCAAGACTATGCCTTGCGGTAAAAAAAGAAAAAGACATAAGATTGCTACCCACAAGAGAAAGAAGCGTCTGCGCAAAAACAGACATAAGAAAAAATAAGGCATAGCCCTTTGATCTTAAAAGCCCACATTGCCTGTCTTAGGCAATGGTGGGCTTTTGGTATATTCTTTCATCTAAGCATCTGACACATTGAGTAACGAATTAATTATTAATTCTACTCAAGATGGAGAACGAATAGCCCTTCTTCAGGATAAGCGACTAGTAGAGTATCATTTTGATAGAAATGACACAAACTACTCTGTTGGAGATATTTTTCTGGGAACCGTCAAAAAAGTAATGCCCGGTCTGAACGCAGCGTTTGTAGACATTGGGTACTCCAAAGACGCCTTCCTGCACTACCATGATTTGGGAGAGAACATCAAGACTCTCAACAAATTTGTGAAAGTGGTGCAGAACCAGAGAAACGCCACCGCCAAGCTGAACCAAGTTAAGTTTGAGCCTGAAATTGAAAAGCTGGGCAAGATGGCAGACGTCCTTAAAAAAGGACAGCAGATCTTGGTACAGATTGTCAAAGAGCCTATCTCCACCAAAGGGCCGCGTCTCTCTTGTGAGATTTCCCTAGCCGGGCGTTACTTGGTGCTGGTACCCTTCTCTAACACGGTAAGCGTGTCTAAGAAGATTGTCAGCAAAGAGGAACGCACCCGCCTGAAACGCCTCATCACCTCCATTAAACCGGAGAACTTTGGCGTCATCATCAGGACCGTGGCCGAAGGCCGGGAAGTAGCGGAACTGGACAAGGACCTGCGTGGCATGTTGGCCACTTGGGAAGAAGGGATTACCACTTTGAAGACCGCCAAAGAGCGTGACAAAGTGATTGGGGAGCTAGGACGCTCCTCCTCCATGTTGAGAGACATTTTGAATGAAAGTTTTGACAACATCGTGGTAGACGACGCTAAGTTGTACGACGAGATCAAAACTTACATTGAGACCATCGCCCCGGATAAGCTGAAGATTCTGAAGCACTATTCGGGCAAGGTGAAAACCTTTGAACACTTTAACATTGAAAAGCAGCTGAAATCCCTTTTCGGGAAGACAGTGAGCATTCCGGGGGGTGGCTATCTGGTGATTGAACACACAGAGGCCCTACACGTGATAGATGTGAACAGCGGCAACAAATCCAACTCTGAGACAGACCAGGAAGCCACCGCTTTGAATGTGAATCTTACCGCGGCAAAAGAGGTAGCGCGTCAGCTGCGCCTTAGGGACCTGGGGGGAATCATTGTAGTAGACTTTATTGACATGAAGTCTGCCGAGAACCGGCAAAAAGTGCAGGATGTAGTGAAGGAAGAGATGAAGAAGGACCGTTCCAAATACACGGTGCTGCCTATCTCCAAATTCGGACTCATGCAGATTACCCGCCAGCGCGTACGGCCTGAGCAAAATATTGTAACCGGTGAAGTCTGCCCTACCTGTCAGGGAAGCGGTAAGATCTCGGCTAGCATTCTAGTGACGGATGACATAGATCAGACCATTGACGATCTGTTGACCCGCCAGAATCAGAAAAACATTACGCTGTACGTGCATCCGTTTATACACGCCTACTACACCAAGGGCATTCTCTCCAAACAACGGAGATGGTTCTTGAAACACATGAAGTGGGTGAACGTGATGAAGGATACGGCGCTTGCCCTCACAGAATTCAAAGTGATGGACGAACACGGTGATGAGATTGAGCTGAAATCGGCTTACTCAGAAGTGAACAGTCTGCAAGACAGAGACGTGGTGGTAGAAGAATAACCTACTGCCTCTTATCATATTAAAGAAGAAGCCCCTGCCTCAACAGAGACAGGGGCTTCTTCTTTAATATACTCTTCCGTTTTTGGCCTGTTTTTCAGAAAACAGGCCAAAAATGATGTTTAGAACTTAACGCCTAGGTCTAGGGAGAAGGAGTTGTTCTTTAATTCTACTTTGTCATCTCCAAACAGGTCTGCGTAATAGGCATCATCTGCATCGGTTAGGCCACGGTGGTAGGTAATGCCCGCAAAGAGCTTAGTGCTTTCGCCGATCTTCTTCTCAGCGCCCACGCCAATCAGGACATCAATCTCAAAGGTGTTGAAACGCTTGGTGAATTTGTCACCACCATCATCTACTTTCTTCTCATTCACCTTGGCATTGAGCATGGTGTTCAAAGACGTACCTGCCTGGAAATAGAAACGCGTGTCTGTGGTAATCTCATTGGTGAACAATTTCAAGGCGATAGGAATCTCTAGGTACTGTAGGCTCAATTCGTCTTTGCCTTGTACTCTTATAGTACCTGTAGAAGCTGGGTCTGGGTAAGAATAGTCATAAGACACGTTTCCGCCTTTGATGTTGTAGGTTAGACCGCCAGACACCGCGTAATTTGTGCCAAAGAAGTAGTCTGCCACCACGCCCACGCCAAAGCCCGGTTTAGAGCCTTCGGCCTCAAACTTATACTTATCTTGTGCAATGGTGCGGCTGAACGCCAAAGAAGGGGAAATCTTCACGCCAATTTCTACCTGGGCGCTTGCGTTATACGAACTGAAAAACAGAGCCAAGGCAAACGCAGTGGCTGTGATGCAACGAATCATCTTCATGTTATAAGAATAAGAAGGTATTGGTGAATGTTAAGTAAATTTGGCTTAAAGATAAAGAAGGAATACAATGAAAGGACGTTTGCTGTTATTTTTTAGTGCAGTACTATGGTTTGGCTGTCAGAAGAAGGGTTGTGACATACCCAAGGAGATTGCCAAACTGCCGGTAAAGGTAGAAGTGGAGCAACTGGAAAAGCGTTTCTTCTCCATCAAGACCATGCCTGAGATGCAAACATTCCTGCAAGAGGAGCCTCTTTTTGCCGACCGGTTCCTGCAACGCAAAGGCTACCCGTCAGAAGAAATGCTGGCCCAAGGCCTGTTGAAGCTAGCCACAGACACCAGCCTTACCAAGTTAGTGAAGCAGGCGGACGCCGCGTTCGGGGATTTGTCTGCCGTGGAGACGGAACTGGAGAACGGCTTCAAGCACGTGAAACATTATTACCCGTCCTTCTATGTGCCGCCGGTCAAGTCCTTCATCTCTGGCCTAAACCGGGACCTGCTGGTGTCTGACAGCCTGATTGTGCTGGGACTGGACTTCTTCATTGGCCGCAAGGCAGCCTACCGCCCGCAGGCGCCGCAATACATTTTGGAGCGCTATGAGAAAGAGAACCTGGCGCCGTCTGTCATGCTGCTAGTGTCTAACAAATTCAACAAGACGGACTTTGTGAACAGCACCATGCTGGAAGAAATGATAGACTACGGCAAGTCCTATTATTTTGTAGAGCGCATGATGCCCTGCACGCCAGACTCCCTCATCATTGGCTACACCGGCCAGTCCATAGCAGATGTGCAGCACAACGAAGCCAAGGTTTGGGCGCATTTCATTGAGAAAGGCCTGCTCTATGAGACCAGTCAGTTCACTATTAGAAAATACATTGGCGAACGGCCCAACGTACCTGAGATTAGCCAACGGTGCCCGGGGCGCGTGGGTGCGTGGGTAGGCTGGCAGATTGTGCGCAAGTACATGGCCAACAACCCAGACATTACACTTCCGCAGTTGATGAACGAGAAGGATGCCCGCAAGATTCTGGACCAGTCTAAGTACAAGCCTCAGAAACAGTAATCTTTAGCCCAGCACTGAAGCTCCTCCTTTAGAACCCTCCGTTTTTGGCCTAATTTCTAGAAAACAGGCCAAAAACGATTCCTCACTTTATACATGCACATAGCACTGTTTCATCAATACCACCATAACCCAGACTGCCCTGCCACGTGCCGGCATTATACGTTTATGGAGGAGTTGGTGAAGCGGCACCAAGTGACCTTAATTACCTCAGATGCCTGGGAAAGCAAGCGCCTCACGCGTGACTATCCTTGGGTGCCAGACGGGGTAGAATTGGTTTCGGTGCACGTGCCCTATCATAACAGAATGGGGAAGGTGCGGCGGCTACAAGCCTTCGGGAGCTTTGCCATGCATGCTCTTACCAAAGGCCTCAAAATTCCCAAGCCCGACGTCATCTGGGGAGTGTCTACACCCTTGACCACTGCTTGGGCGGCCAGCAAAGTAGCCGGTTTGAGAAAGGTGCCGTGGGTGTTTGAGGTGCAGGACCTGTGGCCCTCTTTCCCCATTGAGATGGGCGCAGTGCCCTCCAAGTTTCTGCAGAACCAACTCTATCGGTTAGAAAAAAGCCTGTACCGTTCCGCTGATCATATCATTCCGTTGTCTAAAGGCATGGAGGAGTACATCCTGTCCCAAAACATCTCTCCTGAGATGGTAACCACCTTTGTAAACGGGACTGAAGTAGACCTGGGCCGCGTAACACAAATACAGCAAGATGAGCTGCGTAAAGATTTGGTATTGGAGGGGAAGCAGGTAGTGCTTTATGCCGGTACCTACGGGCGGGCCAATGACATGCCGCTTTTAGTTGAAACCGCCAGACGCCTGCAGCACAGAACAGACATTGTCTTTGTCTTCACGGGCCAGGGCTTTGACGAACCGCTGTTAGAGAAAGCGAGCCAGGAGTTGCCCAACATGCTCTTGCTTCCGCCGCTGCCACGGCATAAGGTTTTTACCTTGTTTGCGCTGGCAGAGGTGTCGGTGGTTTCGTTTATTGATTTGCCGGTGTTACAGGCTAACTCGCCGGGTAAGTTGTTTGATAGTCTGGCTACGGGCACACCGGTCATCGTCACCAATCCTGGTTGGACCAAAGAACTGGTAGAACGGCACCAGTGCGGTTGGTATGTGCCCGCGGGAGACAGCGCTCAACTAGCGCAAACCCTAGAAAACACCTTACACGACAAAGCTGCCTTACAAAGAATGAATGTAAACGCCAGAAAAGTGGCTGAAACCCAATTTGACAGGCTGCAGATGGTGCCTGCCTTAGAAAGTATCTTTGAACGGGTAGTGGCTACCAGAAAAAGCCGGTAACTGGCCGTTTAGGTAAATTTTCCTAGCTTAGGGGTAGAACACGTACACTTGGCGCTTGATTCTTCTACCCTTTACCCGCAAGTCTATTACTGTCAGGCTTTTTGCAAGTCTATGGCTTGGGCTATTCAGTTTTCTTTTCCATCTCAACGCACAGGCATCGGCGCCTATTTCCAAGGAAAAAATACAGCACCTGCTCACTTCTGCCGAGGAGGACCGATTGGTGCAGCAATTTGTACTGGCTTACCTTAAATACAACCAAGCATTAGAATATGAGAAGGCGCTTGACTCCTTGCAATGGGTCACCATCCAGCATGGCATGGCGGCCTGCCTCATTAGGTTGAACGCACCTGAATCTGCCCAGTCCATTTTAGACACGACTCATCCAGTGATTCAACGCCGCTTTGGTCAGAAAAGTGGCCAGATGGTGCAATGGTATGACCTGATGGGGGAGCTGTACTACAAACGCTTGGTCATAGACCCCGCGTTAGTCTATTGGAAGAAAGCCAATAAGTTAGCCTTGGAGTTGTACGGTCCAACGCATATCAACACCGCCAGAACTTACCGGCAATTGGGGAGATTCTTTATTGGCGAAGCAGATGTTGCGGTAGACTATGCCCTGAAGGCGGTACAAATTCTAAGACGCCAGCCTAAGTACCTGCAACACAAAGAGGCTTTCTTGTATTACAACGTGCTGGGCTATGCCATCCATGAGGAAAAGTATGACCTGGCCGGTTACACCCGCGAAGGCAAACACTATCCCAGTAACCTGCACGGAGCCTTGGCCTACTATGACAGTGCCCTTATTGCCAACAGAAATAGGAGAGGTGATCAGACAGCGGCTACGGCCATGGTGTACCACAACATGGGCAATTCCTACAACAACCTGTATGGCTTTAGAAAGGACTTGGCGCCAGCCCTGCAGAAAGATGCAGACCTATACTTCGCTTCGGCTAATCGGTACTATGACAAAGCGATTGGTATTTTTGAAAAGACAGGCGTTCACCCCGGCAGTGTCACCCTCACCTTAACTACCAAGGCCATTCTTTTGCAACTAAAAGATGATTGGGAAACCAGTTTACAACTCTATTCCCAAGGATTGCAACGCTTAATGCCACAGGCAAACATCACCAATGCTCTCCAACTTCCGCCAGTACCGGTTGGCGTCCCGCAGCGCGAGTATTTGTTGCTTTTGACCGGTAAGATTAAGTCATTGTTGAAGATCTATGAGGCCAAGAAGGAAGTCGCTTATTTAAAGGCCTACCACCAGCACGTGGTCCAGTATATTTCCTTTTTAGAGGCGGCCAAACGCGAGGCTACCTCTTTGGCCGGCAATACCGGCAGGATTGACTATGAGGGTGCGTCTGAAGGATATGGGTGGGGAATCAACGCAAGTTATCTACTCTACCAAACCACCGGCCAGGACCGGTACATGCAGCAGGCCTTAGATATTGCCAACCGGTTTAAAGGCTACAGCTTGCTGCACAATGAAGTAAAGCACCAAGCCACCTCGGATAAAAAGACAACTCTACAGGAAATAGCACGGCAAAAGCTGGAGGAGCGCTGGAAGGAGTTGGAAGAGAAGAAGGCTTTATTAGCGCTGTATCCTAAATTAGGCAAAACGGTTACTTTTAAGAATGTGCCGGAGGATTATCAGCGTACCAAGACACAAATAGAGGTGCAGGCCAAAAACAAAGTAGCCGTAGCTCATCTACCCGTTCAAACCGTGCCCACGGTGCAACAGCTGCAAAAAGAACTGGCCCCAGACGAAGCGCTTCTAGAACTTGTGCATTTTGACCAGGGCATCACTCCGCAGCGCAATAAGCTGTTTGCGTTTATAATTACCAAAGAGAAGGTCGCCTTTATCAAATTGAATGACATGGACACCACGCTCCATGCCAGAATACCCGCCTTGCACCAAGCCTTGGCCCAACGGCAAGGCGAGCAATACAGAGAAAGTGCCTACCATGTCTACCAGGACCTGGCCAAGCCGCTGCTGCGTCATATTCCTCCTCACACCAAGAAACTGATTTTCTTACCAGACAGCGAATACTGGCGCATACCATTTGCCACACTCTTGACAAAACCGGTGCGACACCTAAATTTCAGGGAATACCCTTTTCTGCTGCATCAATACCACATAAGCTACGCCCATTCATCAGCGTATTGGTATGTGCTCCGGAAGGGAAGCGCTGGTAACAGGCTAAATCAAGAACCCAAGGTGTTGGCAATGGCGCCGTTTGGTCTGCCAGATAAAGAGCAGGTGACCGGGGCATTGCAGCTTCCATTCACCGCCTCGCTGCTGCATCACTTAAATGGCACGCTGCCCGGCACGTTCTTGGTTAATGAGAAGGCCACGGAGGAGTATTTTAAGCAGAACGCCAACCGGTATTCAATCCTGCACCTGGCCACGCACGCAGAAGCAAACGCAGATGAACCTGGGCTTTCTAAGTTTCAGTTGTCCAAGAGCGGCAGCGAGGATGGGGTATTGTACCTGGAGGAATTGATGGAGTTGAATCTGCGTCCGGCGCTGGCCATTCTAAGTGCCTGTGAAACGGGCATTGGGGTGTCTACCCACCGTAACCGCGCTGAGCTGCAAAGCCTTAGCTGGAGCTTTAAGTTTATTGGTGCCCAAAGCACCGTGGCCACGCTCTGGAAAGTAGATGACCGCAGTACAGCCGCGCTTCTCAAAGATTTTTACAAAGGCATATTGGCCGGCGAAGATAAATCAGTGGCCTTGTCCATGGCCAAACGCAACTACCTGGCCCAGGCACGGACCTCAGAAGAGGCGCATCCCTTCTACTGGGCGGGATTGGTGTTGAACGGTCAGGATCAGGCCTTTGAAACCTCTGTTCCGTTTGGCAAATGGCTGAAGCTATCTTTGATCAGCTATCTGGTGCTGTTATTGGCGTACGGAGGCCGACAAGTCTATTTACAAAGAGCCAGACGCTAGCACCTGAGCCGCTTCTTTCTGGAAAGTGTGTTTTGGATTTCGGGCTATTTCTTCAAATACCGCTTTTGCCTCTTGTTTTCTGTCTGCCTGCCAAAAGGCATAGGCGCGGTAGTAGCTGGCTTTTTCTGCGTAGGCAGATTTGGCCAAGGCGGCATCTTGGAAATGAGTGAGCGCAACAGCGGGCTGTTGTTGTCTTAAAGAGAACAGCCCTTTAAAGAAAGCGGTAGTGTCTGCACCAGCTTGGGTGGGCATTTGCTGGAGGGCCAATGCATAATTGCCTGCCCTGTAGGCATTCATGGATGGGCTCCAAGACTGGCTAGAGCCCATCAATACGGGCAGTCCTGGCTCCTCTACGTAGTTCTGGTCCGTAAAAGCAGGGGTATGTGATGCTTTATAGAGAAAGAAGCTCCCAGAAAGGGTGATAAGCAAGACAATGCTGGCGGCAATTTTCCAGATGGGGTTTCGTTTCTGGGCAACTGGCGGCATCTGGGCGTCCCAGGTTTGGAGCTTTGCCTTCAGGTCTTGGCGCTTGGCTGCTTTTATGGCTTCTACCCAGTTCAGGTATTCTTGGTACAAAAGCCGAAGCGCAGGGTCTTGCGCAAGTTCCTGCTCAAAGGCAAGTCTTTCTTGAGCAGGCAACTGCTGTCTGCGGTACGCTTCAAAAGTGGTGTAGTGGGCCTCTTCTTCTATCAATGTCTGGAAAGGCGCCTAACACACAGCGCCTAGATGTTTAACAGTTCAACTTTCTCTTTTAAAATAACGGACAGCTTGCGCAGACATTGCAGTTTTTTCACTTTGGCTACATTCTCATTCTTATAACCCATCTCGCGGGCAATAGAAGCCATGTCATAGTCATGGAAGTAGTACAGCTCTAGTACTTTTCTGCTGTCTGGCGGTAGAAGGGCAATGGCTTGGTGCACCAGCGTTTTCTGGTGATCCTGCGCCTCTGCTTCTTCTAGTGTGTTGTCTTGTATCTTAATGTCAGAAACATCAACAAAGTTAGCGGCAGACGCTTTATTTCTTAAAAAATTATGGATGTGGTTTTTGGCGATGGCAAAAAGATAGGTCTTCAGCTCGCAAGAAAGGTGGGTGAGTTTGCCAGAGGCGGCATTTTCATAAAATGCCATCATGGTCACCTGAAAGATATCCTTGGCTTCGTCTTGCTCTAATTGGTACTGTCGGCAAGCCCAGGTTACAAAATCATCACGGTGCTGCTGGTAAAGGTCGCGCAAACATGTTTCATCGCCAGACCTAAGCCTGCTCAGAATTTTCTCTTCCCCTCGTATCAATGCCTTTCAATTAAATTTGGTATAGCTTGCTTTACCTGCGTTTCTAGCGTCTAATCATGCTTTTTCAGTGAGAAGGCAGGCACGTAGAGAAGAAGAAAAATAGGCTTGTTTTGTGACTGCTAGTTTACAAAATATAAGAATGGATGTTGCTACGTATAAAACTCGATTAATTGGTAATTAATACGGATTTTTCACAAAGGGCTGGCTACGCATAAAAATGCATTAGGCAGTGTTGGTTAACGGTTTATCCCCTAATGCTTAAAGTGCAGACTTATGAAAATTTGGAAGCCTGTTAAGGAGTCTTCGTTTTTGGCCTGTTTTTATGAAAACAGGCCAAAAACGAAGTGTCTATCCCAGTTTGTTTTGGGGATCATCTGGTTTGTTGGGCCAGTTCTTCTGGAAATAGGCGCAGAAGTGCGTGAGAGGGCAGCGCTCACACTGCGGCGTTCTGGCCAGGCAGATGTAGCGGCCGTGCAAAATCAGCCAATGATGCGCTTTGGGTACTAGCTCTTCTGGGATGTATTGTAGCAGTTCTCTTTCTACCTCTAAAGGTGTTTTGGCTGTGGCGCTTACCAAGCCCAATCGCTTAGAAACCCTGAACACGTGGGTGTCTACGGCCATGGCCGGCATGTTGAAAATTACAGAGGAGATCACATTGGCCGTCTTCCTGCCCACGCCCGGCAATTGCTGCAGTTCTTCTATGGTACTAGGCACCTCTCCACCAAAACGTTCCACCAGCATCTTGCCTAGTCCTGCCAGGTGCTTGGCTTTGTTGTTTGGGTAAGAAATGCTTTTGATGTAGGGGAAAATATCGTCAGAAGTGGCAGTAGCCAATACCTCAGCGGAAGGGTAAACCTCAAACAAAGCAGGAGTCACTAGGTTTACGCGCTTGTCTGTGCACTGGGCGCTCAAGACCACGGCAATGAGCAATTCATAAGGCGTGCGGTAGGCCAATTCGGTCTCAGGCTCTGGGAAATGCTCTGTAAAGTAGGAGATAAGGTGACGGTACCGTTCTGGCTTGCGCATACGTTTGAAATGTCTTGTATACAAACTTAGGCAAATTGTGGTTTGATACTTCTTGCAGAATTCATTTCTAAACCGAAAAAACACCGTGCTCCTTAAGCGCTGCTGCTGGCCAAACACAACGCTGGAACAGCATGAAAACAGCGAGGCCCTGTCTATTTTAGTAGACAGGGCCTCGCTGTTAAAATTTGGTACAATTAAGGATGCAAACTCAGGTTTTGGGAGTACTGCAGGATGGCGTTGGTGACCCGGTCACTTGGCTGGGCGTAGGCTTCTTGTAGGCGTGCGTGGGCCAGAAGCAAATCTGCACAGTCTTCGGCCAGGTCCTGGTCTGCCATGAAGGCATCCTCCAGTAAAAGGCGCTGCCGCGTGGGCAACTCGTTGTAAAGATACTGTACTAGATCATTTTGAGTAAAGGTTTTGATCATAGGCTGATTTATCAAGGGACATTTTTTTCCGCAAGTTGATTAATGCGTATCTCATTCTGCCCAATGCCGTGTTAATGCTAACTCCGGTAGCCTCTGCAATCTCCTGGAAACTCATGTCAGCGTAGTGGCGCATGATGAGCACCTCTTTCTGGGCCGGCGGCAAGAGCTGAATCAGCTCTCTTAGGCGGGCATGGGTTTCCTCTTTGATGCGAACCGTCTCTACAGACTCCTCAGAGAAGCTCAACGTGTTAAACACATTGCTGCCGTCTTCCAGGGTGATCATAGGGCTTCGCTTCTCCTTCCGGAAATAGTCAATGGCCATGTTATGGGCGATACGGCAGATCCAGGATGAAAATTTGCCTTCCTCATTGTAACGACCACTTTTCATGGTGTTAATGGCCTTCACAAACGTTTCCTGCAGCAGGTCTTCGGCTGTGTAGGTGTCTTTTACAATAAGCAGAATGGTGGTGAAAACCTTGCTTTTATGACGGTTCACCAATTCCTCGAACGCACTCTCGTTACCACCGATATACGACGTCACTAGCGCCGAATCGTTGAGCTGTACTGTATTCATCTAAATCTACATGTAAGGTAACGTAGAGGTTTAGGCCATATTGTGAGGTTAGCGTGAATTGATGGGAATAACTTATATATCAAATATAAACAGTCTGCTATGATAAAGCAACGGGTCCTTTTCTTTTATTCAAAAAAAAATCTGTTTTCCGGCTAATTCCTCAAAAATAGCCGAAAAACAGAAGTAAGATGGTAATTCTTCCTGAAAGTTTAATCTGGTTCCCTCAAGGATACCACTGATGTAAATGTTTTTATGAGGGTAATAACCTGATATTCAATATCATAGGTTTATTGCTGAGCGCCTAAACGTTGCAGATCTCTCTCTACGGAGGCAATGCGCGCGTTCAGGCCTTTTACCTGAGCAGCGGTCTTGTCCTTTTCTGTGGCGGCCAGTTTGGCCTCCAGCAGTTTAGAGCGCTGCTCCAGCAAGTCTACCAGCTGGCGGGTCAACTCTACTTTTTTCTGCATGCCCGTAGGCGTGGCGTTGGTTTTACCAGACTCCTTAATAGAAGAAATTTGCCCATTGATGACCACAATCTTGGTCTCTGTGTCTCCGGCTACCTGGCGCTCTTGTTCTTGGATGGCATTGTAGGTGAACAAGTCATCGGCTACCAGCACAATGTTGCCCTGCGGGTTAATGGCCTGTTTCATGGACAACGTATAGGTTTTGCCATTGGCCAGGCGCACTTTTCCTTCTGGTGAGATGGACGTGCCGTTTGGGTATTTTACGGGTTCATCTATGGCCTCCAGGTTGCCTTGGCTATGACGCACCAGGCGGTTCTGGTTCCAGAAGATGGTGTTGTCTTTGATGGTGGCCCGCGTAATCAAGGAGTCTGTCTTAGAGGGAGTTGTCTGGGCTTGGGTAGTAGTGGATAGACCCAAAAACGAACAGGCAAACAGCAGGGCAAGTAAAAAATATGGTTTCATAGTAAGCAATGGTATGACGTACGTTTAGACGTATTTTCCTGCATTTTGGTCAAAAAGTTTGAACGGTTTGCAAGGATTTACAATAATTCCAAATTAAGTTATGTATAGTCTATAAATATCTTTAAAAAGTTATATAGTGCATCGCATCAAAGCATAAAATAGGGCGTATACAATGAATACTATGGAATATAACATTTACATGAGCCCTGAGTTTAAAGACGAGGTAAAGAGGGACCTCAAAATTAAAGAGAAAGCCAATGTAGAGATCAAGGATACTCTAGCAATTGAGCGGACCTCTTTCGCCAATGAGCGCACCTTCTTAGCCTATATGCGCACTGCGCTGTCGCTCATTGTAGCGGGGTTCTCCCTGCACCAGTTTTTTAAGTCAGACATTTCCATGTGGCTGGCCGGCATTTTAATCCCGGCGGGACTGTACATTGGGTACAAGGGATACCTCAAATTTGTGAAAAAGCGCGCTCTTATCAAACGTAAACGTGATGCCTATGTGCCGGCCAAGCAGATGCTGGCTCTCTTGAAAGCCGAAAAGGCCCAGGCAGAGGCAGAAGAAAAAATCAAGATGAACTTATAACCCTTAATTAGGGCACTTATAAAGATATTCCAGATAGTAGGAAATGGTGCGGTGTTGTGGAGATTGTGATGTTGAAAGGACAAGCCGCCCATTTCTCTTTTTTTTGATTGCCCCCGTGAAAAGTAGCCTTGGGCACTTTCTCTACAAATGACCAAACAGAATTGAACAGAAAGCGGATGCCCCACGGTGTCCGCTTTTTGCTTTATGGTCCTTCCTTTAAAGGGTGTTGTCGCTTTTGGGCTGTTTTCTGAAATTCAAGCCAAAAACGCTTCCCTTCAATGAGACTTTATGCTTAGCGCGCTTTTAATAAAAAAGCTTATAGTTGCCGTGTAAACAAAAACGCCTGACCCAACCAAAAGACTGCATCAGGCGCTTCCATGAAAATTAAGCTGATAACGGTGAGCCATTTTAAATGCTAGCTCAGTGTATTTTCAAGGTATGCGAGTTGTTTGATTCTTAAAGATCAACGCTCATCATTGAGCCGCTTAGGATTTTGTGAGCGGCGTGGCCCAGAGGCCCATCTTCATCTGGAAGATATTGGCAATGCTGACGGCTTTCTGCTTGGCTTGTTCGGCCATTTCTCCGGAGAACAGCTCATCAATGGTTTGGGTGAACAGGTGAATCCAGCGGGTGAAGTGCGTGCGCTCCACGGGCAGGCCCATGTGCTTGGGGAACGGCTGTCCTTTGTAGGCCATGGACCCAAATAGCACCGTGCTCCAGAATTTGTACATGTTGGGTAGGTGGTGGTCCCAATCCACTTTCGCGAAGTCATTGAACACCGGCCCCAGCAGCTCGTCCTGGTTGACATGGTCATAGAAGGTATCTACCAAGCGTTTAATGTCTTCCTCGGTGGTGATGTCTGGTTTGGTGGGCGCTGTCATGGTAAGCAAAGGCTGTTCTGTCTGTAAAACACTGCAAGGTTAGGGAATGGTGCCACGCCGTCCAATGACATTCATCACTCTTCCTTGTTTTTAGCTTCTTTTCTGGGAAACAGGTCAAAAACGACCATGGTGCAGCTTGAAATGTTGGCTAGCTCAGTAGAAATACCTATTTTCAAAGCTTATTCCACAGCAAACAAACAACATGTCTCAACCAACCGCCAAACACCCTAAGGGGTTGTACATCCTTTTCCTGGCAGAAATGTGGGAACGCTTCGGCTACTACCTCATGATTGGTATCTTCTTCCTGTACATGACAGACGCCCAAAGTGGCGGTATGGGACTGCCCAAAGATCAAGCCTCAGATATCTACGGAACCTTCATTGCGCTTGTGTTCCTGACGCCGTTCATTGGCGGCCTGCTCGCTGACAGGGTACTGGGTTACCGCCTGTCCATTACTTTGGGCGGCTTGCTCATGGGTTTGGGCTATTGCGGACTGGGCATTCCCGGTGATTCTTTCTTTTACCTTTCCCTGGCCCTTATCATCATTGGGAACGGATTCTTTAAAGCCAACATCTCCACCTTGCTGGGGAATTTGTATACAGAAGAAAAGTACCTTCCGCAGAAGGACGCGGGATACAACATCTTCTACATGGGCATTAACGTGGGCGCGTTCATCTGCAACTTTGTGGCGGCCTACCTGCGCAATACCTATGGCTGGGGCTTTGCCTTTGTGGCGGCCGGTATTGGTATGTTCATTGGCCTCATCATCTTCTGGCTGGGCAACAAAACCCACCAGCACGCCGACATTAGAAAACCGGCGCAGCCCCATGACATGTCCCTGCTCAAGATTGTGGGTACGGTTATTTTTCCGGCGGCCATTGTGGGCGTGTTGAGCTGGGTCTTGATTCCGGGCAACGTGTTTGGGTCAGATTCTACGGATGCGTTCATCTTCGGGTCTATTCCTATTGTGTTGTTCTATGTGAGTTTGTGGGCGAGGGCCTCTAAAGAAGACAAGCGCCCTATTGCGGCCTTGCTGTCCATCTTTGCGGTGGTGATTGTGTTCTGGGCGGTGTTCAAGCAGAACGGTACCGCGCTCACCATCTGGGCCGAACATTACACGGACCGTAGCATGCCAGCGCCTTTAGAGAAACCTGCTGCCTCCTTGGGCATGGTGCAGAGCATTGACGCCTCTGTGAAGACCGTTCCAGACTTTGACAATGCGTTCAGGACCCGCACCGATGCGGACGGGAAAGTCATCACCAAAGAAGGCCTGGACCCGTACGTGAACAACCTGCCAAAAGAGGAATGGCCGACAGAGGAGCGTTCACTCGCATTGATTTCTACGGAGCTGTTCCAGTCCATCAACCCGTTCTTTGTGGTGATTTTGACGCCGCTGGTGGTTTCCTTCTGGGGCTTTATGCGAAGAAAGGGCAAAGAGCCCAGCACCCCTGCTAAAATGGCTTGGGGCTTGTTCATCACCGGTCTCTCTACATTGGTGATGGTAGGCGCCGTTTGGGCAGGCAACAACGGCCAGGACAAAGTCTCCAGTTTGTGGCTGGTAGGGACCTATTTTGTGGTGACCATTGGCGAACTCTGCCTCAGCCCAATGGGCTTATCACTGGTGTCAAAGGTGAGTCCGCCACGCTTGACGGCTTTGTTGATGGGCGGTTGGTTTATGGCCACTTCTATTGGCAACAAGCTGTCAGGGATTCTGGCCAGCCTCTGGGATACCTATGATGACAAGCAGTACTTCTTCTGGGTGAACTTTGCCGTGACGGTCACTGCGGCGGCTGTACTTGTTCTCATGCTGAAGTGGCTCAGGGAAATCATGGAGAATCCGTCAGGCGATAAAGCGTAAAGTAAATCTTCCGTTTTTGGGCTGTTTTCTAGAATTCAGGCCAAAAACGGAAGTTCAACACGTAGTATAAAATAGAAGAGGCGCCTTACACGTAAGGCGCCTCTTCTATTTTATAGCGGGAAAATATTTCTTGAAATTCTAGCCAACCACTTCAGCCAGTTGGCATCTTTTCAGCCAGAGCAAAGCGTCTACCTCAGAGGTGAAGCCTTCAAAATCTACAGATTGGCCATACCATTCCTTTTGTCTTAATTCTGAGGCATGGGCAATGGTAGCGGCGTCTTCGGCGTGGCCGGGTGTCATGAGGTAAGCCACATAAATAATGCGGTCTATCTGCCCATGCAAGGCGGGATAGAACACCTGTTTCACCCATTCCATGTCAGTTTCTGATAAAGGGCCGCGGCTTCTAATGTCAAAAAGCCAGTAGCGGGCATTGGTCTGTTGGGCCAGTTCCAACACTTGCATATAGACCTCACGCGGCGTCATGGCATAAACGGGCTGTGGCCAACGAAGGAACAGCACGTCCAGGTCTGGACGATGGGTGAGGGCAATGGCATCTAAAAATGCTGGAGACATAGGCTTTTGGTAATGGGGGGTAAACTTACTAACAAAACACGCAAACTTGGTCGGGCACCCCTTAAAATATTAGCAAGTGGTATATAGGGAACACCTATGTTTAAAAATGGTTCAGTCAGTCCTGCAAATAACTCCAACACCCTTAAAAACCAGTAGCTTTGCGGCCTAATACTTTTTGACTGTGGCTACTTCTTCTACTTCCCCCATACCTGAACGGCACGACCCGTACGCGGTGCTGCGTTTGCCTGAGTTCAGGCGGTTCATCTCTGCTCGTTTCTGCATCACGCTGGCCATGCAAATACAGGCAGTGGTAGTGGGTTGGCAAATCTATGACATTACCAAGGACCCTTTCTCGCTGGGCTTGATTGGCTTAGCTGAGGCCGTTCCTTCCATTACCGTGGCCTTGTACGCCGGGCACGTAGCGGACATCGTGCCCCGTAAGCGCATCATCATTACGGTGTTGAGCGTGCTGCTTTTCTGTTCTCTGGCCTTGCTGGTGTATACAATGGGCATTGGCGAGTTTTTGCGCATGTGGGGCACGCTGCCCATTTACAGCATCATTTTCCTGAGCGGCATTGCGCGTGGTTTCATGGGGCCGGCGGTGTTCTCCTTCATGCCGCAGTTGGTCAAAGACAAAAGCCTGTACTCTAATGCCATTTCTTGGAGCAGCACTACGTGGCAGGCGGCCTCGGTGGCGGGTCCGGCGCTGGGAGGTTTGCTCTATGCGTTTGGCGGGGTGACCCTGGCCTTCTCCGTGGACGCGGCGCTGGTATTGTTAGCCCTTGTTTTCTATGGCCTTATTGCCGGAAGGCCTCTTCCTGAAAGCCAAGGGCCTAAACTCAACATCAAGGAAAGCCTGCAGACGGGCCTCAAGTTTGTGTTCGGGAACCAGATTATCTTAAGTGCGCTGGCGCTGGATATGTTTGCGGTCTTGTTTGGCGGCGCGGTCATTCTCTTGCCAGTTTTTGCCTCAGATATTCTGGAGATTGGCCCACAGGGGCTGGGTGCCTTGCGCTCAGCGCCAGCCATTGGCTCTGTGGGGATGGCCGTGTACCTGGCGCATCATCCCATCACCAAAGGCGCGGGCAAGAAAATGCTCTGGTGTGTGGCGGGTTTCGGGGCGTGTATTATAGGGTTTGGCCTGTCTGACTGGTTCTGGCTTTCGTTTATTCTTTTGCTGCTGAGTGGTTTACTAGACAGCGTCTCTATGATTATCAGGTCTACACTCATTCATACGTTCACGCCGGAGTACATGAAAGGCCGCGTCTCCTCAGTGAACAACATCTTTGTAGGTTCCAGCAATGAGATAGGCTCTTTTGAGTCTGGTCTGGCCGCCAAACTAATGGGCGTGGTGCCGTCGGTAGTATTTGGTGGAACCATGACGATTCTCATTGTAAGCTTCACCGCCTGGAAAGCGGACCAACTCCGAAAGCTTAGTTTCAAATAAGACTACTTTAAAAACAGCGATACTCGTTTTTGTCCTGATTTCTAAGAACCAGCCTAAAAACGAAACAGCCGCTTCTGCAGAACAGAAGCGGCTATTTTATTACTAGTTGACTCGAGACTCAGAACTCGCGACTCAGGACTGAGGCCTAAAAGGCCTTGATAATGTCTGTGAAGTCTCTTGATTTTAACGAGGCGCCGCCAATCAGGCCGCCGTCCACGTCTGGCTGCGCGAACAGTTCTTTGGCGTTTCCTGGGTTGGCGCTGCCGCCGTACAAGATGGTTTTGTTATAAGCTGCCTCGGCGTCAAACAGACGGGACAATTCTTCTCTGATGTAGGCGTGCATGTCCTGCGCTTGTTGGCTGCTGGCCGTGCGTCCCGTCCCGATGGCCCAGATGGGCTCATAGGCAATCACAATCTGGTCAAACTCCTCGTTACTCAAATGCCCTACGGTCTCGCGCAGCTGCTGGCCTACGTACTCAAAATGCTTTTCAGACTCGCGCACTTCCAACGGCTCGCCGCAGCAGAAGATGGGTTTGATGCCTTGGCCTAGAGCGGCTTTCATTTTCTTGAGCAGCAACTCTGAATCCTCGTGGTGGTACTGGCGGCGCTCAGAGTGGCCTACCAGCACGTACTCCACGCCCACTGACTGGAGCATGGCCGCAGAGACCTCGCCGGTGTAGGCGCCGCTCTCATGCGCGCTCACATCCTGCGCGGCCAAATGAATGCGGTTGTTGCCTTGAATCAACTTCCCAATAGACTGCAAAAACGGGAACGGAGGCGTGACAATCACACCCACGTTGTCTGTAGTGACTTCGTCGCGCACCATGTTCTCAATCTCACTTACCAGCGCCAAGGCCTCTTGGTAAGTCTTGTTCATTTTCCAGTTGCCGGCAACAATGTTCTTTCTCATAGTTTCTTATGTGTGAATGGAAACGCCTCTTTGCGCAAAGGCGTTTTTAGGTTCTTTTCTGGAAATCAGGCCAAAAACGGCCTGCTCTCTTCAAGTGCTAAGTTAGTGATTTGGCAGGAAGTCTCCTTTATACACTTGATTTTACAACAATCACTATAAAGACAAACCTTTTTTGAAAGGAAATTTGGATCTATTGTTTTTTGAATTCCAACTGACTCTTATTCATTAAAGTTTGGACTAGGTCAAAAAGAATAGTATCAAATTCACTTACTAAAGGCAATATGGTTTGCCAACTAATCTGATTGATAAGTTTAATTTGATCAAGCATTCTATGCTCCCTATGGGCAATACATGAATGCCTTATCTTACTCAGAAGGGGCTTATGCTTGTTGTTGTATTCTGATATTGCTTGCTTTATCTGCCTTAGCTGTTCAATATGAATTTCCGATTTTGATAATAAAGCGACAATTTGGGTTGTGAACTTACGACCTATAAGTTTGGGAACATCTTCAATAGCTTCATAAATTAATAAACATGCTTGTCTTGCGAAGTATCTCTTTCTCCACTCATTATCAGAGATCGTCAATTCTTTTAGGAGAATTTTTAAATCATAATAAGTCATGGTTATAAAACCAGCAACGTTCCAGACCTCCTCTACATCCTTCCATTTAGTTAAATTACAATAAGCTACACCTTCGGCTATCTGGCTCAAAGCAAAATCTAGTTTATCAAAGCTGATTTGAAACTTAGTTTCGATTTCTTTTCTATTGAGTGCAATTCTCTTTTCTAGTTCAATGTCAATAATCGTTTTTTCAAACATAACAGTAGGCTAAGGCGCAAGTCTATTCTAGGTATAAATATCTGAATTGCATTAAAAAAGAAAAGGCCTGTGACGCTTTTATAGCATCACAGGCCTTTTAAGAAATTTCGTTTTCGGGCTGTTTTCCAGAAATCAGCCCGAAAACGAATTAAGAAATCAACTTCGGCTTCAAATACTTAGCCGTGTGGTTTTCCTCAGACAATTTGGCCAAATCCTCTGGGATGCCTTCAAAGAGGAGGTGACCGCCGTTGGTACCGCCTTCGGGGCCCAGGTCAATAATCCAGTCTGCGCATTTAATGATGTCCATGTTGTGCTCAATGATGAGGACGGTGTTGCCGTTTTCTACCAGAGCATTCAGGGCGGTTAAGAGCTTGCTGATGTCATGGAAGTGCAGACCCGTGCTGGGCTCATCAAAGATGAACAGGATGTTGCCGTTATGCGGCGTGGCGCCTTTGGTCAGGAAAGACGCCAGTTTTACCCGTTGCGCCTCGCCACCCGACAAGGTATTGCTGGACTGACCTAGACGAATGTAACCTAAGCCCACGTCTTGCAACGGCTTCAGTTTCTCCAAAATCTTAGGCTGGTCTTCAAAGAAAATCAAGCTGTCGTCAATGGTCATGTCCAAGACCTGAGAGATGTTGCGCTCGCGGTAGGTGATATCCAGGATGTCTTGCTTGAACTTCTGGCCTTCGCAGGCCTCGCAGGTCAGGTAGATATCGGCCATGAATTGCATCTCAATCTTCACCTGGCCTTCTCCTTGGCAGACCTCGCAGCGGCCACCTTCAATGTTGAAGGAGAAGTGCGATGGCTTGAACCCGCGCGCTTTGGCCAAGGCTTGGTCGGCGTACATGGTCCGAATGGCGTCATAGGCCTTCACGTAGGTCACCGGGTTGGAACGCGACGACTTACCAATGGGGTTCTGGTCCACAAACTCCACGTGGGCCACGCGGTTCATGTCGCCAGAGAGTTTGTCAAACTTACCCGTGGCATCTGCGTGCCCGCCCAAGGATTTGATAAGCGCCGGCGCCAGAATCTTTTTTATTAAAGTAGACTTGCCCGAGCCGCTCACGCCCGTCACCACCGTCATCACGTTCAGCGGGAACTTCGCGCTTACGTTTTTGAGGTTGTTCTCCCGTGCGCCGTGCACCTCCACGCTGTTGCGCCAAGGACGACGTTGCGCCGGAACCGGTACTTCCATGCGTCCACTCAAGTAACGACCCGTGTAGGTATCGCTCTTCAGCAAGTCTTGGAACGTGCCTTGGAACATGAGATTTCCGCCGCCAGAACCGGCCTCCGGGCCAATGTCCAAAACCTGGTCGGCTACTTCCATCATGCCTTCTTCGTGCTCCACCACAATCACGGTATTGCCCATTTCTTGCAGGGAGCGGAGTACGCCAATGAGTTGGTCGGCATCTTTAGGGTGCAGGCCAATGCTGGGCTCATCCAGAATGTACATGGAACCCACCAAAGCACTACCCAAAGACGTGGCCAGGTTGATGCGCTGGCTCTCGCCACCCGACAAGGTATTAGATAGTCTATTCAAGGTTAGGTAACCCAAACCTACACGCGTCAAATAGCTTAAGCGGTTGGTGACTTCGGTCACCAGTCTATCGGCAATGGCTTGGTCGTGTTCGCTTAGCTGCAGGGTTTGGAAGAACTCCAGCGTTTTGGTCACGGGCATCAAGACCAAGTCTGTGATGCTCTTGCCATCTACCTTCACGTAGCCGGCGTCTTTGCGCAGGCGTGAGCCCTTACAGTCTGGACAAACCGTGCGGCCGCGGTAGCGGGACAACAATACGCGGTACTGAATCTTGTGCGTCTGCCCCGAGATATGCTTGAAGAAATCTGTCAGGCCCCCGAAGTACTTGTTCCCCTTCCATAGGAGTTCCTGCTGTTCCTCGGTGAGCTCATTGTAAGGTCTATGAATAGGGAAATCAAACCGGATGCCGTTTTTGACCAAGGGCTGTAGCCACTCGTTCTGCTTTTCGGTGCGCCAGGGCGCGATGGCTCCTTCAAAGACCGTGAGGCTTTTGTCTGGGATGACCAGGTCTGGGTCAATGCCGAGGACGCTTCCCCAGCCTTCGCAGGTCTGGCAGGCGCCGTAGGGGTTATTGAAGCTGAAGAAATTGACGTTGGGCTCCTCAAACACCATTCCGTCCAGCTCAAAGCGGTTGGAGAAAACGCGGGTCTCGTCACCTATGCGAACGTGGCATTCGTCATGGCCTTCATAGAACGCCGTCTGCACCGAGTCCGCCAGGCGCATCTGCAGGCTTTCGTCCTCCTCGTCTTGCTTGATGACGGTGCGGTCAATAAGTACAAAGACATCGCCCTTCGGTTCTGGCTTGTCATCGCCAATGAGTTCCTCAATAAAGAAGGCCTCGCCGTTCAATAAAACCCTGGAATAGCCTTTCTGTAGGAGCAGGTCCAGTTCTTTGCTGAGCTTGCGGTCTTTGGTCTGCTGCAATGGGGCCAGAATCATGATGCGCGTGTCGTTGGGCAGCGTCATGAGATTATCCACCACGCTGGACACGGTGTCCTTCTTCACCTCTTGGCCAGACACCGGCGAAATGGTCTTGCCAATGCGGGCGTACAACAGCTTGAGGTAGTCGTAAATCTCGGTGCTGGTGCCCACAGTGGAGCGGTTGTTTCTAATGCTTACCTTCTGCTCAATGGCAATGGCCGGGCTGATGCCCCTAATGTAGTCCACGTCGGGCTTGTCCATGCGGCCTAGGAACTGGCGGGCGTAGGAGCTAAGGCTCTCCACGTACATGCGCTGGCCTTCGGCGTAGAGGGTGTCAAACGCCAGGGAGGATTTGCCAGACCCCGAAAGGCCGGTCACCACAATGAACTGGTTGCGCGGCAGGGCCACGCTCAGGTTCTTTAAATTATGAACGCGGGCCCGCTTGATGATGATGTTCTCGCGGGCATCTAGTGCGTCTATTTCTGAGTCTTGGATGAGATCTTCTGTCATAAGAATTTATAGCCTCTCTAGAACATGAACCGCGGCAGAATAATTCTGTTTACCGGCAATTAAACAGCCTGAGACTAAACCGCAAAGGTAGACATACGCATTGGCATTTAGAAGAGTCGCGCTTGTCTGCGTTTTTGGTCTGTTTTCTAGAAATCAAGCCAAAAACGAAACCAGAAACTTGTGCTTATTCTGCGTACTTTGTAACTTTCTAGACCAGTTTCTCATAAGAGAGTACTTGTTACATCATGTTTCACTTATAATTAAACACTACCATCATGGGAAGAGGAGATATCAAAAGCAAAAAAGGAAAGATCAGCAATGGCTCATTTGGCAACAGCCGTCCTAAAAAGGCCAAAAACGAATTGACCAAAGAAGCCAAGCTAGGCGGCAAGAAAGAGCCCAAAGCCCCAGTTGCCACCGCTGAGTAAGCACCTGTTTTAAGCAAGAAAGAGCCCGCCCCCTGCAAAAGGGGCGGGCTCTTCTGTTACAGTGTCTTTGAATTGTTCACAGGAAAGCGGGCTGCAAATCGTTTTTGGCTTATTTTTCAGAAAATAAGCCAAAAACAGACGAGGATAAGCCGTATCTTCGTTAATTCTACTAATGAAGACCTTAGTGGTCTATTTTACAGGACTCTACATGGATTATATTGAAGTAACGTTTACCAGCTCCCCAGACTACACAGACATCCTCATCGCAGAACTAGGCGAACTGGGCTATGACACCTTCCAGGAAACCGAGACCGGCTTTCAGGCTTATGCCCCAGAGGACCAATTCTCTGAAGAAGCCCTGCAGGAAGTGGTGGAGCGCTACAGCTTTGCCGCCAGCTTTCCTTATGAGGTGAAGCGCATTGCCAAGCAGAACTGGAACGAGGAATGGGAAAAGAACTTTGAACCTTTGCTCATCAGCAACCAAGTGTCTGTGCGGGCAGATTTCCACCCCAAGCCAGAGGGCGTGCAGTATGACATTGTGATCACGCCTAAGATGTCGTTCGGGACGGGCCACCATGAAACCACCACGTTAATGATTGAGAACCAACTGACCCTCAATCACGTAGGCATGCGCGTATTGGACATGGGCTGCGGCACCGGCATCCTGGCTATCATGGCCGAGCAGCTGGGCGCCCGCGAAGTACTGGCCGTGGACATTGAAGACTGGACCGTAGAAAACGCCAAGGAAAACGCCGAGCGCAATGCCTGTAAAACCCTGGAAGTACGCCTGGGAGATGCATCTGTTCTGGCGGGAGAGGCGCCTTTTGACATCATCCTAGCTAATATCAACCGCAACGTCCTGCTAGAGGACATGCCTATATACAGTGAACTATTGAAAGCGCAAGGACCGTTGGTATTAAGTGGCTTCTACACAGAGGATTTGCCTATGTTGCAAGAGAAAGCAGCAGAATGCAATCTCTCGTTTGAGACCTCGCGCACCAAGAACAATTGGGTTTCCGCCATTTTCCGGAAGAACGATTAATCAACCCCTATTTTCTCTTCTTCTTATGAAGCACTTTACTCTCTCTCTCTTTTTGTTTCTGGTTGGGTTTGTGGGATATGGACAGAGTTATAAGCTGTCAGCAGAAGACCCACAACAGTTTCTGGTAGATGCCCGCACCATAATGGCCGGGACCAAGAACGCCGTCGCCCTGGAGGCGGCCACCGGCTTGGAGTCCGCCTGGAACAGTGGCAAGCTCAGCGCCGCCCAGAAAACCAAGGTCATGGAGCTCTCCCAGCAGATGCTCAAAAAGAAAATGAAGTCACGGCCGCACTTTGAAAGTTTCTGGGGCGCAGTGGGCAGTGCCGTGAACGTGCACCAGTACAGCGGGGCCAATATGGACCAGTTCCTGACTGTGACCGAACAGACCTTGCAGAAGCAGGATTTTAAAGTGTATGAGAAATACCTGAACACCGCTTACGCCTTCCTAGGCACCAAAACACTCTACAAAGGGCCTACCAATGGTTTAAGAGTATTAAATGGAAGTTTCAGCTTTGAATACCGTGAAGGCACTGCCTCAGCCGGCACAGACAGCGGTTGGGGAGAAGAGCCTCCCGTTGTAGAGAAACCGGTCGCTAAGCCAGCCACTCCGGCCCCCGTAGCCGCAGCCAAGCCCAAAACACCTGCTCCAGCCGCCAAGAAACCAGTTAAGAAAGTAGAAGATGACCCGTGGGCCAGCTGGGATCCACCCAAAGCAGCCAAACCCGCCGAGGACGATCCATGGGCCTCTTGGGACAAGCCTAAGAAAAAGGCTCCGGCCAAGAAGACAGCCAGCAAGCCTAAAACAACTACCACTACTCCTAAGAAAGAAGAGCCTGCTCCATTAAAAGAAGTGGTGCAACCAGAGCCTATGCGCTTTGCTTACACGGCCGCGCCTTTGCCAGAAATCAAAGGTCCGGTGGTGGTATTGAAAGACGTTGACCTATTGCTGACGGCGCCGTTTGACTCGGTGACTATCAAGAAAACCTCAGGTGCGGTGTCTTTGGGCGGCGGCATGTTTGTGGGCAACGGCGGCACGTTCACGTGGAACAGTCTGGGCGGCGACGCCACGGCTACATTCAAAGGCATTGCCGTAGAGGTGAGCAAAGCCGGTTTCAAAGCCGAGGATGTGACCTTGAACTTCCCCGCGGTGTTGGACAACAACATACAGGGTAACCTGGAATACAAACTGGTGCGCACTCCGACCAATGGCCAGAAAGCCTACCCGCGCTTTATCTCGCACACCAATGACGCCAAAATCAAACGCTTTGGCGCAGATGTGCAGTACGTGGGTGGCATGTCCCTGCTGGGTAACAAACTCATGAGTGCCTCTCTGGATGAAAGCCCTTCTACTATCTGGGTGTCACAGAACGGCGAGAAGAAATTCAGGTCCTGGGCGCGCAACTACACCATCACGGACAGCTTAATCTCTGCGCCTGAGGCCGGAATTGCCATGTACCAGGGCAAAGACTCCATTGCGCACCCGGGGGTTCAGTTCAAATACAACAAGAACTCCAAGCGCCTGTTGCTCATGAACCCGGATGGGCTATACAAAACCACGCCGTACTCTAATTCTTATCACCAGGTAGAGCTTACCTCAGAGATGGCCGTTTGGGATTTGCAGAAACCGCAGATTGACTTCGGGATTGTGACGGCTAAAAACCAAGTGCCGGCGCAAGTCGCTTCTAAGGAATACTTCACAGAGACTACATTTCAGCAGATTCAGAACATCTCCAATTTCCACCCACTGTATTTAGTGGTGGGCTTTGCGCAGAAGAAAGGCGCCAAGGGGTTCCATATCTCTGAGATGATAGAGGAGTTTAAGATGAAGCCAGCCACGGCGCATACTACGCTCAATTCTTTGATGCAGGGTAACTTTGTGGACTATGACGTTCCGTCTGGTAACGTGCAGGTGCTGGACAAGGCCTTCCATTACGTTGAGGCGTCCCGCAACAAGAAAGACTTTGACTACATTCAATTGAACGCTTTGTCACCGGCGGGTAAAAACGCTACGCTAGACTTAGCCACCGGTGATTTGATTCTGCGCGGCGTTAAGAAATTCCCGTTCAACGCAGACTCTACCGTGTACGCCGAGCCAGATAGCCAGATAGTGCGCATCCAGAAAAACCGCAACATCTCGTTCAACGGCAAGGTGGTGTCGCCTAACTTCAGTTTTAAAGGCAAGGAGTTCATGTTTGACTATGATGGTTTCTTCATCAACATGGCCAAGATTGACTCTACCATTGTAACCACCAAAGCCACCGATAAAGACGGTAAACCCAAGCAGTCTAACTTTGCCATGGTAAGCCGTGGCGACAAAGGGACGGCCAAGTTGTACCTGAACCGGGCAGATAATAAGTCTGGTAGAAAGAAAGTACCCGGTTATCCGTCACTAGATGCCGTTTCTGGCGCTACGGTATACTTCAACAAGCCTGAGATCATGGGCGGCGTGTATGACACCACCGTGTACTTTACGGTACCGCCGTTTAAAATTGACAGCATGACCAGTTCCAAGGCCAGTGCCATCAGCTTTAACGGTACGTTTACCTCGGGTGGTATTTTCCCGGATTTCCCTACCAAGTTGAGTGTGCAGCCAGATGGGACTTTGGGCTTTAGGTACATCATCCCCAAGGGTGGTTTCAACGCCTATGGCAACAAAGGCAAGTTCACAGATACCTTGACCATGGACGGCAAAGGCCTGCGCGGGCGTGGTACGTTGTCGTATCAGACAGCCACCATGTACTCGCCTAACTTCACCTTCTTCGTGGACTCTGCGCATACAGACAAGGGCGTGAAAGGCAGTTTTGTGGCGGGTTCTGTGGCCCAGGGCTCTTACCCCAGCGGAAGCTTCAATGCCTTTACCATGCAATGGTGGCCGTATAAAGACACGCTAGAGGTAAGAACCAAAGGCAAGGACGTCATGAAGTTGTTTAATGAGCGCTTCACCTATAAAGGCATGCTGGGCTTTACACCGTCTGCCTTGTTTGGGGACGGGGTGGCAGAGAGCAAGGATGTAGCCATCAAGTCGCCGTTGTTTGTGTTCAAGAAAGGCCTTATTCATGGCAACAGGGCTTCCATGGAGATCAGCTCGGCAGACATCAAGCGGCCAGCCCTGTCTACCTATGACATTTTCCTAGACTTCTACTTAGACGAAGGCTACTCCAAATATGCGCCAGAACGCAAAGGCTTTGCCAGTACGGTGTTCCCGTTTGCGCAGTACAAGTCCTCTCTGGGCGGCGGCCGCTGGGATTTCAAAGAAAAGAAACTGACGCTTACCTCGGGTCAGGATGACAACACGTCCTACTTCTACTCCATGAAGCCGGGTGTAGACTCGCTAAGATTCAAGGCGACGGGCGCGGTGTATGACCTGAGCAAATCTACCTTGATGGCCTCTGGCGTGCCCTACATCCCGGTAGGCGACAGCTACGTGATACCAGATAGCAATAGAGTGCACATCTTGGAGAACGCCAAGCTTAAAACCTTCAAGAATGCCGGTTTGGCCATGGACTCCCTTCAGAAACACCACCAACTGGTGCGCGGCGAAATCCATATTGACAACAACCAGGCGCTGACCGGTAATGCCATCTATCAGTTTGCCAACGCCGCCACAGACAAGTACAACATCAAGTTCAACAACTTCGCCTGGAATGAGGTTTCTGAAGATAAAAAGGAGAGAAAGAAGGAGGCTACGGCTACACCTTTCTTCCTGGCCTCAGCTACGGTGAATGAGAAAGACACCCTCTACATTCTGCCCAGAGTACGGTATTATGGAGACGTAAAACTTCACTCCAACAAAAAGCACATGGACTTTGACGGACACGCCAAGCTGAGCTTCACGGGCATGGAGAAGTCTGACTGGTTCCCATACAAACGCGAAGGCCTGAACCCTGAAGATGTGCGCTTAGAGATTACTAAACCAGCATTGGCAGATGGCACGCCGTTGAAAACAGGTATCCATATCAACAACGGTACTGGTAAGATTTACAACACCTTTGTGTCGCAGAAGCAGGACCTCACAGACTTGGACGTGTTTGAAGTGGAGGGCTTCTTGTCCTTTGACAAAGAAACCAAGAGCTTTAAGTTAGGCGAAGAAGGCAGAGCCTATGGTAAGTCCTATACCGGCAACATGCTCCAGTACAATGACGCTACCAAACAACTCACCTATGACGGTACGTTCAAATTGATTGAGCCCACCAAAGGCTTTGAGTTAAAGGCCGCAGGAACTGGTAATGCCCGCACAGATAGCAGCTCGTATAACCTGAACACCTTCCTGGCCTTTGACTATGACATTCCAGCGCAGGCGGTGGAGAGCATGGGCAATACTTTGGCTAAGAACGTGGACGGTGCGCCAGAAGCCATAGACCTCAATGATGCTACCTTGCCTTATAAACTGGCCGCATTCTTAGGCGACAAAGGCGTAGAGGAGTTTAAGAAGCAGACGGCAGCGGGCTATGTGCCTTTCTCCAAGATTTCGCCTAAGTTGTTGCACAGCCTGGTCTTGAATCAAGTGCAGTTCAAATGGTCGCCTAAAACCAATGCCTGGTACAGCGTGGGTCCATTGAGTTTGGCAGGAGTGGGCAAAAAAGACATCAATGCCAAGATCAATGGGTACATTGAAATAAAGCGCGGCGCCTCTGGAGACGCAGTAGCCATCTTCCTGGAGCCAACGCCGTATGCCTGGTACTTCCTGAATTTCTATGAAGGCGCCTTAGGCTTGGCCTCCTCAGATGAAGGATTCAACGGCATCATCTCAGACAAAGCCAAAGGCGGTGGGCCGGGCGCTGGTTCTTACAACTTCTACCCGGTAGAGCAGATAGAGAAGATGGAGTTTGTGAACTACTTTAGAAAGAACTACCTGGGCAAGGAGCCTTTGAAAGCGGCACCAGCGCAACCAGTGTACAACACCTTTGACACGGCACCGGCCGAAGAAACCGGCAAGAAAGCCAAGAAAAAGAAAGGCAAGTCAGAAGAGGCCACCGATGCGGTTCCTCCAGGATTTGAACCAGCTCCGGCCAAAACGCAGGAAGAAGCCCCGGCCAAGTCTAAGAAAGAGAAAAAGAAGAAAGACGCTGAGGTAGAACCAGCCCCAGACATTCCGTTGGCTGACCCTGTGACTGAAGACCCAAAGAAAGACAAAAAGAAAAAGAAGAAGGACGAAGGCACCCCGCCGCCAGACATCAACCCGACGGGCAACTAAGTCCCGCCTCTGCTTCTTCACAACCTTCTGCCGCACAGGCAGTATTATACAGCATCCCGTTTTTGGCCTGATTTCTCAGAAACAGCCTAAAAACGGGATGCTGTATTTCGGGTCTAAGGCACCTTGGGGCTTGGGTAGTACAAAGGGCTTTCTCTATATTTGGAGAATAATATAACCACACACGTACAAGATATAGGCCGCAAGGCCTGTGTTGAGAAGAAGAAGCATGGAAGGATTGATTATTGGAGGGATGTTTTTGGCCGCGTACCTCATTGGGGCTCTGCCTACCGCGGTTTGGGTAGGGCAGGCGTACTATGGCATAGACGTGCGTGAACATGGCAGCGGCAACGCCGGCGCTACCAACACTTTTAGGGTACTGGGCAAAAAGCCCGGCGCAGTGGTGATGCTGGTAGATATCTTTAAAGGCTGGACGGCCACTTCCCTGGCGGGCTTCCTGCTGATTTTTGAGGCTATTCCGGCTGAGCAGGTGGTGCTGTATAAAATCTTGCTAGGCACTTTGGCGGTAATTGGGCACGTGTTCCCGGTGTACGTGGGCTTTAAGGGCGGCAAAGGCGTGGCCACGCTCATGGGCATGGTGCTAGCCGTGCAGACAGACGTGGCGCTCATCTGCCTGGGCATTTTCATCATTGTGCTGCTTGCGTTTAAATATGTGTCATTGGGCTCTATGCTGGCGGCCATAGCGTTTCCCTTGCTTTTGCTCTTGCCTAAGTTTCACCCCGAAGAACCTTTGATGATGGTCTTTGGTGTGTTGATTGCGCTGCTGGTTATTTTTACGCACCGCAAGAACATCGGCCGGCTGCTGCAGGGCGTGGAAAGCAAAATCAGCTTCGGCGGAAAAAAATCCTGACCTATGCCATTTCCAGATAAGACAACAAAGCCATTCTTTAGGAGAGAGTGGCTTTTCTTTTTAATTTAAAACCTTCGTAACCCACCTTCTATGAAAGACTATATCCAAGAGAATAAAGACCGCTTCATCAATGAGTTGCTGGACTTGTTGCGCATCCCGTCGGTGAGCGCTGACCCCGCCTTTAAAGGCGATGTGCTCAAGGCCGCCGAGTTTCTGAAGCAGAAGCTACAGGAAGCCGGCGCCGACAACGCCCAGTTGTTTGAGACCGCCGGTAACCCCATTGTCTACGCCGAGAAAATCATTGACCCCAGCCTGCCCACGGTGCTGGTGTACGGCCACTATGACGTGCAGCCCGCCGACCCATATGAGCTTTGGGACTCGCCGCCGTTTGAGCCGGTCATCAAAGACGAGAAGATATACGCCCGCGGCGCCTGTGATGACAAAGGCCAGACCTATATGCACGTGAAGGCCTTTGAGACCATGATGCACCACAACCAGATGCCGTGCAACGTCAAGTTCATGATTGAAGGCGAAGAAGAAGTAGGCTCTGTGAACCTGGCCACCTTCGTGAAAGCCAACACAGAGTTATTGAAGTCAGACGTGATTGTGATTTCTGACACGGGCATGCTGGCCAATGACGTGCCGTCTGTAACGACTGGTCTGCGCGGTCTAAGCTACCATGAGGTAGAAGTGACCGGTCCTAACCGTGACCTGCACTCAGGTCTATATGGTGGCGCGGTGGCCAACCCCATTAATGTGCTGTGCAAGATGATTGCGTCGCTGCATGATGAGAACAACCACATCACCATTCCGGGCTTCTATGACAAGGTAGAAGAGCTGAGCCAAGAAGAACGTGCCGAAATGGCCCGCGCTCCTTTCAGCCTGGACAACTACAAGAAAGCTCTGGACCTCTCTGACGTACACGGCGAAGCCGGCTATAGCACCATGGAGCGCAACTCCATCAGGCCTACACTGGATGTGAACGGCATTTGGGGCGGCTACACCGGCGAAGGTGCCAAGACCGTGATTCCTTCCAAAGCCTTTGCTAAGATCTCCATGCGTCTGGTGCCGCACCAATCGTCAGAAGAAATCTCTGAGCTTTTCCAGAAGCATTTTGAGTCCATTGCGCCGCCCAGCGTAAAAGTGGTAGTGAAACCGCATCACGGCGGTGAGCCGGTGGTGACGCCTACCACCTCGGCGGGCTACCAGGCGGCTGCCAAGGCCATGGAAGATACTTTTGGGAAGAAGCCAGTGCCGGTACGCAGCGGCGGAAGCATCCCAATTGTGGCCATGTTCAAGTCAGTGCTGGACGTAGACACCGTGTTGATGGGCTTCGGGCTAGATTCAGACGCTATTCACTCGCCTAATGAGCACTTCGGGATTTTCAACTTCATGAAAGGCATTGAAACCATTCCAGTGTTTTACCAGCATTTTGCTGAGCTTCAGAAATAGACGCAAGACATAAGACTGTTTCAGCAGAGGTGTGACTTGATTATTGCGAATACCGTTTTTGGCCTGTTTTACAGAAAACAGGCCAAAAATAAAAATCCCCACCCTCAAGAAGAAGGTGGGGATTTTTTATGAGCACAAGTCCTGTGCCTTGCGTCTTACATCGTGTGTCTTACTTGCTCAGCGGGAAGCCTACAGACAGTTGGAAGACAGAGTGACGGGCATCTTTGAAATCGCCGCGGGCAGGAGAGTCATCAGATAAGTCTGTGAAGGCGCCGTTGTAGCGCAAGCCCAGGCTCACCCCACCCGAAGTGGCGAATCCTAAACCGGCGGCGTAGCCTATCTCAAAGTCTGAGTAGCCTTCTTTGCTTTTCTCGCTGGTAGATCTGTCCTGCAATTCGCCGTCCACATAGGTTTTGGTCTTGTCATTCACGTTGATCAGGTAAGACAACTGTGGGCCCGCCTCAAAGAAGAAGCCAGCGGCCTTTACTCTGGCCAATACTGGCACGTCTAAGTAGTTGAAATTGGCAGAGCCTTCCTGGCGAGTCTCAGTGCCAAACAATGAGGTGGTCACTTTGTCATCATACTTGAAGCCTTTATTAGAGTACAGAAACTCTGGCTGGATAGACAACAAGTCACTAATCACCGGGATGTTGGCGTATAAGCCGCCATGAAAGCCTAGTTTGTTATTGAAGCGACTTTCGTCTTTCAGGTCACCAGAAAGGTTAGAATAATTAGCGCCTGCTTTGATACCAATAGTTGTTTGGGCTTGAGCTGCAAAAGATCCTACTACTGCAACTAAAAGGATAAATGCTTTTTTCATGGGTGTCAGTTTTTGGGGAATTAGTTCCATTTACTTGTCAACGTACGTTTCAAATCTTATGCCAGATTTAAAGGAACGCTGCAATGCAAAGGCTATGACACACAGAAAGCCCCGCATAGCAAGGCTTTCTGTGTGAAAAATTACAGTTTTTCTAATATGTCTTATTTACGTGGCAAGGTAAAGCCAATGGTAGCCATCACGACTGAATGACGCGCGTTGGTCAATTCGTCATTGTCTTCTTTGGCCAAGGCATTGATACCACCGTTGTATCTTACGCCTAAGCTTAAGCCGTTGTCTAACTGATATCCAACGCCGGCAGCATAGCCAATCTCAATCTCAGAGAAATCATCTTTGTCATATCTCTCAGTTGACTCATAGCTTTCATCATTTACCTTAAACTCACTGTTGTCTTTTACAGAAAGTAGGTAAGACACCTGTGGGCCGGCCTCAAAGAACAATCCACCTGCGTTTACTCTCAAAAGCACCGGCAAATCCAAGTAGTTGTAGTTCACGTCGCCTTTGATTTTGTAATCTGTGCCACCTACCGTGAACTTCTCATCATTGTATTGGTAGCCTTTTTGCGAATACAGCAATTCTGGCTGAAGTGATAGGAACCCATCACCGGAAAGGTCAAAGTTGGCCGTCAAGCCGCCTACAAACCCAAACTTGTTATCATAAATGTCTTCGTTTTCTAAGTCACCAGAAAGGTTAGAGTACGTCATACCAGCTTTTAAGCCAATGCGTGGTCCAGATTGAGCGTTCGCGAAAGAGAAGGAAAGTGCGGCAGCTACAAATAATACAATCTTTTTCATAATCTTGTTGGTTTGTAAAAAGTAAGTAGACTGTTTAGCCTACCCGTAATTGTGGGTGTTATACGACTATAACGGAAAAGGTTGTATATATTGTTTAAGTATTCAGCGCCTTTCTTAAAACGTCACTCTGGAAAAAGTATAATACTTAACATAATCTAAGAGGGACCTCAAAAGTGATTATAAAGTTACGTGGGTAAGTGATTGAGTCTCAGATTGTGATTCATGAGCGCACAAAAAGGCATAAAAAAAGAGGCCTGTGGTAGACAGGCCTCTTTAGATGGAATGGTACTTAGAATATTATCTGGTACCCAATGTATAGCTAAGTCCCAACTGGAAAACAGAGTTGGTGATTTTATCAGCGTCATCATTGTCAATGATGCTGGTCAAGCCACCTTGGTAACGCAGACCAATGCCTAATCCGCTAGCCATTTGGTAACCCAAGCCAGCGGCATAGCCGAATTCAAATTTCTTGTAGTCGTCTGTCTCGCCTTCGCTAACAGATACCAAGTAACCCAAGGTAGGGCCGCCTTCAAAATACAAGCCTCCAGCATTTACTCTTACCATGATAGGAAGATCAATGTAGCGTAGGCTTTGGTTGAAGTCATCATCATCGTCACCGCTCACTGCAAATCCTTTGCTAGAAAACAACAACTCTGGACGGATAGACACCATCTCAGAAATGCCATAGTCTAAGAAACCACCCACGTGGAAACCAAACTGAGAGTCTAACTCATCTGTGCCGTCGCCAGACAGATTGCTGTAATTTACTCCGGCTTTAAGGCCTAATTTAATTCCTTCTTGGGCCTGTGCGGCAAATGAGAAGGTGAACAACGCTGCTAAAATGAATACTAGTTTTTTCATAATTGTACAGATTAAGTGATGGGTTACGTCCTAATTTGACTAAATATATAAATTATATATATAAAATTAGTAGAAAGGTGATATTTTTTAAATAATTAAGCCCGATTTAACTATTTGATAACCAGTTAAATCGGGCTTGACTGTTTATTTGCTGATACGGTAGCTTACAGAAAGCTGGATTACTGAATTTTTAATTTTTGCATCATCATCCTCTTCTGCAATGCCAGTAAAGTCACCGTTGTAGCGTAGGCTCAGGGCTACTCCGTTAGAAAGCTCATAGCCAGCACCTAAGGCATAACCCAAACCTACAGATCTTAATCCGTCAGTAGAAGAGTCGCTGTCCTCTTCGCTTTCAGAAGTTCCGTCAGCTGCCTTGTATGTTCCTTTCACAGTACCTTTGGCACTCATTAAGAAAGAAACCTGAGGACCCACTTCCAAGAAGAAGTTACCTTGTTTGATGTGCGCAAGTACTGGTACATCTATGTAGTTTATCTGTTGAGTCATCTCCATGGAATATCTATCCCCTGCCTCAAAAATATTAGACTCAGACTCTTCCATTTTAAAGCCTTTGCCAGAAAACATAATCTCTGGACGAATAGAAACCATCTCGTTGATGCCGTAGTCTGCAAACGCGCCAAAGTGTAATCCAATCCTCGGATCTGCGCTAGAGGCGTCATCTCCTGTAATGTTGGCGTAGTTGATACCAGCTTTCAAGCCTAATTTGATACCGCCGTCTTGTGCCTGGGCAAAATAAGAGCTGCAAACTGCTGCAACCACTAGTAATACTTTTTTCATGTTAATAAAGGGTAGGTTATAGATTGTTAATAATTACACGTTTGTACAAGCTGCTACTGATTACAAAGTCAGTAAACAAACAGTCTGCGGCAGCGCTAACTTTCTTTTAGACAAATTAACATAGGTTTACCCCTATATACAAATGATATATTTTTGCGTAAACGGAAACGGCCGGCCTCTTCATGCAATATAAGAGGCCGGCCGTTTTGGCTTGATTTCTAGAAAATAGCTTAAAAACAGAAAGTTACCCGGCCCAGCCTTCGCGGTCTAAGCTGCGGTACTGGATGGCTTCTGCCAGGTGCTCAATCTTAATGTTATCAGAGCCAGAAAGATCTGCAATAGTGCGGCTTACTTTTAAAATACGGTCATAAGCGCGGGCAGAAAGGCCCAATTTTTCCATGGCGGCTTTTAAGAGCAGACGGCCGGCCTCATTGATGGGGCAGAGGTCTTTCACCATCTGGGGCGGCATCATGGAGTTGGAATGAATCTCTGGGAAATCCGCGAAGCGCACTGCCTGCCACTTTCTGGCCCTCTCCACGCGCTCCCTAATGTCACCGCTGCTTTCTGTTTTACGAACTTCGGTCATCTGGTCAAAAGAGACGGGCGTCACCTCTACGTGCAAGTCAATTCGGTCAAGGAGTGGACCACTTACTTTGTTTAAATAGCGTTGCACAATGCCCGGCCCGCAGACGCATTCTTTCTCGGGGTGGTTGTAGTAGCCACAGGGGCAGGGGTTCATGCTGGCCACCAACATAAAATTCGCAGGGAAATCTATGCTTACTTTGGCTCTAGAGATGGTGACTCTTCGTTCTTCCAAGGGTTGGCGCATCACTTCCAATACGGTGCGCTTAAACTCGGGCAACTCGTCCAGGAACAAGACGCCGTTGTGGGCTAGGGAAATTTCGCCGGGCTGGGGATTGCCGCCGCCGCCCACCAAGGCCACGTCTGAAATAGTATGATGCGGCGCTCTGAAAGGCCGTTGCGCCAATAGTGATGCCTGCTTGCCTAATTTACCTACTACCGAATGTATTTTAGTCGTCTCTAGCGCCTCATGTAAAGTAAGCGGTGGCAAGATGGAGGGTAGCCGCTTGGCCAGCATGGTCTTACCAGCACCCGGTGGCCCGATCATGATCACGTTATGACCACCAGCCGCGGCAATCTCCAAAGCGCGCTTTATGTTTTCTTGGCCTTGCACATCGGCAAAGTCGGCGGTATATTGATGGACGGTGGCCTGAAAGATGTCTCGGGTGTCAATCTTGACGGGCTTTATCTCCAATTCATCATTCAAGAAATCTATGGCCTCTTTTAACGTAGAGACACCAATGACGTCTAAATTATTGACAATGGCGGCTTCTTGTGCATTTTGGATGGGAAGAATGATACCCTTAAATCCTTCCTTTCTAGCTTGGATGGCAATGGGCAAGACGCCTTTGATGGGACGCAGCTCGCCACCCAAGGCCAACTCGCCCATGATCACATAGTCACTCAGACGCTCAGAAGCCAATTGATCTGAGGCAGCCAGGATGCCCAAGGCAATGGGCAGGTCATAGGCAGAGCCTTCTTTGCGCACGTCCGCCGGGGCCATGTTGATGACTACTTTCTGGCGCGGCATGCGGTAGCCATGGTGTTTAAGGGCAGACTCTATGCGTTGCTCGCTTTCTTTGATGGCATTGTCGGGCAGGCCTACCAGAAAGTATTTGGTGCCGGGTGTAACGTTTACTTCAATGGTAATGGTGAAGGCATGCACGCCTTGTACTGCACTGCCAAAGGTTTTGACTAGCATAGAGCAACAGGTAGTTTTCAGTGATTTTTATTGAGAGCCCCAACATACGCAAAGGCTAATAAATTCCGAAGGTACCCTGGCAATTCCGTTTTTGGCTTATTTTCTGGAAAGGAGGCTAAAAACGCATATCTGTTATTGCAACAACTTTATATCTGGGTGTAGCGGCAAGTATTCTTCCTGCACGCCCTTGCCTTTGGGATGAATGGTGATGGCCACGCACACGCTATCTGCTCCACTCACTTCAAAAGCAATTCCTTGGTGCTGCACATCATACACGTACACTCTATCATTTCCTGGAACCAGATAATAAGCGACTGCCTTGGCAGAAGGATACACTTTTCTGATCTGCGGAAGCGAGCTGCCGGTCTTTAGATAATTATCTGGAATAGTGAATTCTGGAGAGGTAATGCGTACCTGCCGCACGCCCACCTGCTCATTGGCCATTCCCGTGTTTTCCCGGACGGTGTACACGGTCACTTCCTGCCGCGGTGCTTTGCTTGATTTACTAAACCAGGTCAGTAAGGCCTTGCCCATGGCCGCATCTGTAGAATCTGGTGGCCCCAAGGCCTTGACCAGATCCTCTGGCGATTGTCCCAGAGAAATCTGCCCAATGCGCTGGCCCGGAATGATTTGAAAACTAGAATCCTGCTTGTCTGATCCTTTAGGTTGGATTGTAGAAGCTGAATCTTTTGTAGAAGTTGTCTCAGAAAGGTTGGTTTCTGGTTTCTCTTGCGGGTTAGAACTACACGCAGATAAGCCTGTCCACAACAGAAAGCAAAAAAGGAGACCATGTATTTTCATGGTCTCCTTTTACTGTCTTGCATAGTATAAGTTATCAAGCTTGGTCAGTACCACTCTGTTTTTGGCCTGTTTTGGTGAAAAGAGGCCAAAAATGGTTTTAAGCCATCTCCTTTTCCAGTAGCAAAATCAAGATATGAATCACCTTGATATGGATTTCCTGGATTCTATCGGCGTAGCCGAAGTGGGGCACTCTAATCTCTACATCGCTAACCGCCGCCAGCTGACCGCCGTCTTTGCCGGTAAGACTCACCACTTTGGCGCCTTTTTGTTTAGCGGCCTGAGCGGCTTTAAGCGCATTGCCAGAATTGCCGCTGGTGCTGATGGCCAAGACCACGTCATTGGATTGGGCCAGTGCTTCTACATACCTTGAGAAGACATGTTCATAACCGTAGTCATTGGACACGCAGCTTAAGTGACTAGGGTCTGAGATGGAAATGGCGGCCATGGGTGGACGGTTCTCGCGGTAGCGTCCGGTCAGCTCTTCTGCAAAATGCATGGCATCACACATGGAACCACCGTTGCCGCAGGACAGGATTTTGCCGCCGCTTTTCAGGCTTTGAGCCATGACTTGCGCTGCTGCTTCAATAGACGTGATGGTTTCTGGCTGGGCCAAGAAGTTGGCTAAGACCTGTTGGGCTTCCTGAAGTTCAGCTATGATGGTGGATGCGTGTGTATTCATTTAGGGTAAGGGTCTCTCATGGTCAGGCAACGGACGCCAGGTGTCATCTGCCGGATCATTCGGATGAACGGTTGGCTGATGGGGCTGGCTGCTGCCGTGACGCAGGTTCTGTTCTATTTCTATATCTCTAGCGGATTCAGGCTTTGCGCCTCTTGGCACAATGGGCGCCTCTGATGCTGCTTTTAACCGTTGGTCAAACAGTTGGGCCTTAGCATCTGTCAGTTGACGACGTTCCCGTTCCAAGCCTCGTTTTAAGGTGGCAATATACGCGTTTTCTACCAAGAGTAAGGTGAAGAGGAGCAGGGCACCCACCCACAGCAGACTGTAATAGAAAGAGGCGTTGTCTGCCATATCAAAGAGCATCACAAACTTAGACACACTTAAAATGTGTAAGAGAAACAGAAACGTGATGACCAGATAGACCATCACCAATACATTGAGAAATTTCTTTACAGGTTCCATACTATATAGTCTTTACAAAGATTAGATTCATTGAATATTCTCCTGTACGCAAATCCTGTAAAAACAAAGAACTGTTTTTGACCTCTTTTCTGGAAAGTAGGCTAAAAACGGTTCTTTGCACAATTGCTGATTGCTGATTGTCAATTGTTGTTCAGCAATTAGTAATCAACAATTAGCAATCAATTAGTTATGCTGCATCTGGGTGAGTTTGAAGTAAAGACCGCCTTGCTGAACCAGCGTGGCATGGTTGCCGCGTTCTACAATGCGGCCGGCCTGTAAAACAATGATTTCATCTGCGTGCTGAATGGTGCTTAGACGGTGAGCGATGACCAGGGAAGTGCGGTTCTTCATGAGGTTGGTTAAGGCTTCCTGCACCAGTTTCTCAGATTCGGTGTCCAGCGCCGAGGTGGCCTCATCCATAATCAAGATGGGTGGGTTCTTTAAAATGGCGCGGGCAATGCTCAAGCGCTGACGCTGACCACCGGATAGTTTTCCGCCACGGTCGCCAATAATGGTCTGGTAGCCGTCTGGGCTCTGCATGATGAACTCATGCGCGTTGGCAATCTTGGCAGCGGCTATTACTTCGGCCTCAGTGGCGTCTGTCTTGTTAAAAGCAATGTTATTGAAGATGGTGTCATTGAACAGGATGGACTCCTGCGTCACAATACCCATCTGCTCTCTGATAGAATGCAGACTACAGTCGCGCAGGTCTACGCCGTCAATAGAGATGGTGCCTTCGGTGGGGTCATAAAAGCGCGGTAGCAAGTCAGCTAGCGTAGATTTTCCACCACCCGACGGACCTACTAAAGCGATGGTCTTTCCTTTCTCAATGGTCAAGTTGATGTCCTGCAAGATGGGCTCGGCACCGTATTTAAAGCCTACGTTTTTGAATTCTATGGACTGCGTGAAAGCCGGTAATGTCTTAGAATCTGACTTGTCTCTGATGAGCGGCTCAGTATCTATCAATTCCAACACGCGCTCCCCGGCCACCAATCCGCGCTGAATGTTGCTGAACGCATTAGACATGGCCTTCACCGGCGACAATACCTGTGAGAAGATGATGAGGTAGCCAATCAATTCAGAGGCCTCTAAGTCTGAGTTTCCGCCTAACACCAAAGAGCCGCCATAATATAAAATGCCTGCCACTACTGTGACTCCTAGAAATTCAGATACCGGCGAGGCCATGCCGCGTCTGTTAAAGATGGCCGTGGCTACGCGCGCGTACCAATTATTGCTCTGCTCAAATTTCTGAATGACGTACGGCTGGGCGTTGAATCCTTTGATGACCCGCATGCCGCCTAAGGTCTCGTCAATGATGCTCAAGATGGAACCCAAGGCGTCTTGGCCGCTACTAGACTGCTTGCGTAGTTTCTTAGAAATCAAGGCAATGATGCCCCCCGAGATAGGCAAGACCAGCAAACTGAAAAACGTCATGCTCGGTGACAGGTAGAACAGCACCACAAAGTAACCAATCAGTAGAAACGGCTCCCTGAACAACACATTCAAAGTGCTCACCACGGAATTCTCAACTTCCTGCACGTCATTGGTAAGAATAGACATGACGTGGCCTTTGCGCTGGTTAGAGAAGAAACCCAGTTGCAACTGCGTCAGTCGCTCATATACGGCCATGCGCAGGCGCTTAATCACTTTGGCCCGCACCACGCCTTCAATCCTAAGCCCCAGATACCTGAACACGTTGGCCAGAAAGACAGACCCGATCAAAATCAAGCAGATGAACTTCAAGGCTCCTAATTTGCCCTGCTCCTGAATGATACTCCCGAAGTTGTAGTAGAAGAATTGTTTGATGAACCCCAGTGTGAAGGAAAACTCAGGCTTGCGGGTCATTTGCGCGGCCTCAGCGGGCGTCACCTGGTCAAACAGCACCGACAAAAGCGGCATCAACAAGCTGAAGTTCATAATCCCGAACACCGTGGCCAGCAAAGTGGCAAGTGCGTACCAGGGAACATATTGATTAAAGGGCCTCGCAAAATTGAGGATGCGGAAATACGTTTTCATTGCCGCAAAGGTACGCTATAGCCTTGAAAGATAGCGCATATCCCAGACCTGCCGTTTTTAGGCTGTTTCCAGCAAAACAGGCTAAAAACGAAAAGGCCTTCCATACTAGGTACAGAAGGCCTCGGCGTGAAAATTGAAAGCTAATTATTTAAAACTCATATGTGCGTTGTGGAATATTCCATCTAAACGATATTGAGGAGAAAGAAGTTTTCTGATCATACGCTGGGTCATCTGCATTGGCGCGTCTAACCACTTGCGTCACGTCCACAAACATGTTGTAGAGGATCTGGTAGGACAGGTTAAACTCGCCATAAAACTGGTTGGTCTTCACGCCGCTTCCTACCTCAAAGCCGTAGTTTCCGGGACGCGTAGTATAAGGCTTAAGGACGTTGCCGCCGTAGTTGGGCTCTACTCTGTTACCAAGTTCATCTGTGGTGTTAGGCGGGTCTTGGCCGTATTGCGTAGCGATTGCTTTGGCCACCATGGTTAGTCTAGGAATGGGCTGGTAACGGATAATCCCAATGGCCTCTGCTAAGTTGGCGCCCATAGGGTGGGCCAACGGTTGTTGATAGTGCTGGTAGTTGGTGTAGGCTGCCTCGTGCTGGTAGGTAAACGGGCGCACGTAATTCAGCTCGCCCTGCAAATCAAGGTTAGAAATCCCGAAGGCATCAATGTATTTAGCGCCCCCTTGCAAAGCGTATTTGTTGGCCCACCAGCCGTTACCCGCTTTGATTTCGCTTAGCAGGAATTCGTCTAAAACTAATTGGCCATAAAGTTGTACGCGGTTGAAAATGTTCCATTTGGCGTCCATGCCCAGCAAGGCATTGTCAGAAGAACCCAGGCCCTGCTCCACGGCGCGGTAGAAGATAAGCGGGTTCAGGTATTGCAACTCAAACCGACCTTTGTCCCGCCCGAAGATGGTAGACTCAAACACGCCAATGTTCAGGTTGGGCAGCAGGTTTACGCTTAAATGGTGCAGGGTCATGTACTTTTTAGGGTACAGTTGATCAGAGCGCTCATGATCGGCGGTGAGTTCTGCGTAGAGATTGGTGTACTGCAGTTTCCAGACCTGGGTCTGCAACTTAAGGAAAAAGTACGGCGCCGAGTAGTCTGACAGAATCAAGGAGCGATGCCCGTTTCCGATGAAGTTACGATCATGGCCCAGCATCACGCTGATGTGCTTGGTGGCGGCGTACCGGATGTAGCCGCGGGCGGTGAAAAAGTCATAGCCGTCGCCTTTAAAGTCTTTCCAGTAGCCTTCGTGCGGCACAATGGTGTCACGCACAATGCGGTTGTTTACGTAGCCAGGGAATTTAACCTGGTTGTCTGTCAGGAAGGTATAAAAACCCAGCTTCTCATCCAGCGCACCTTCTACCTGTATGCCGCGGGTGTTCACGTAGCGCAAGCCATCGGTCTCACTGTCTGTGCCGGCCTGTAAGCCAATCACGGGATTTACTCTCAGCGTGAACTCAGGGCTTTCATAGTGGTAGAAATCGGTTTTGTTCTCGAAGAAGTGGTTAAGAATGCTTCTGTTGCTGGCGTTGTCACGGTCGTAGCGCGTGTAGTTCCAGTTGTCGTTGAGCAGGTAGTTGACGTTGTACTCATCTGCCGGCGACTGCTGATTCATGTCCTGGTCGGCTTTCTCCGCTAAATCAGCCACTTTTAGCCTTCCATACGGCTTAAAAGAGGTATGTAGTCCTTCGGTGTTGTACTTGATGTGGTAGCGGTCAATGAGGCGGTAAACGTCGGCGTTCAAAGGCACCTCGGCGTCCTGTGCCCAAGCTGGGCTGGATACAGTGGCTGTTACCGCGAAAAGTAGGAGGAAGTATAAATATCTCATTTATTGAATATATAGACAGGCGAAGGTACTAAATTTTGTGCGTGTACTCTTAAACCGCCCCATAGGTTGTGCGCTTGTAAGAGGCAATAGCAGGGATAGTCGTTTTTGGCCTCTTTTCCGGAAAACAGGCCAAAAACCGTATCTTGCTCCTGCATGATTCAACTACTGTCACACCAAGAAATTGACGTTGCTAAATGGGAGGCCTGCCTGGCTTCCTGTCCGCAGGCCATGGTGTACGCGCATGCCTGGTACTTGAACATAGTGACCAAAAAATCTTGGCAGGCGCTGGTAGAAATGAAAGATGGTAAGTACGTGTCTGTCTTCCCCTTGCCCGTGAAAAAGTGGATAGGGCAGAAGCAGGTGTACCAACCTCTGTTCACGCAACAATTAGGGTTATTCACCACTACAGACAGTGCCCACCCGGCGGTAGAAGAATATCTTTCTTTGCTAGGGCAACACTATCCGACAGTTCAATACCAATTGCCAGCATCAGAAAGCTTTTTACTGCCCGCTCAAGCAGGTTGGCAGATGCGCCCTCGGCCTAACTATGAATTGTCTTTGGCCGCTCCTTATGAGGCCATCTGCCAAGGCTATTCCCAAAACCTGAAAAGAAGTTTGAAAAAAGCGGCTCAAGCGGGCTTACAACCTACGCAAGTTTCTTCGCCTGATTCAGTCATTCGCTTGTTCACCCAAACCAAAGGCAGAGAGCTGCCTAGGCTACAACCTCGGCATTATGCCATTCTGCAGAAACTTACCAAAGTGGCACAAAAACAAGAAGCAGGCGAAGTCTGGGAAATACGACAGGCCGGCGAACTGCTGACTGGTGCCATTATTTTGCGTGATACCCGTAGAATTACTTTTCTGTTTGGGGCGAGTTCTGCGCTGGGAAGGAAATTAGGCGCCATGGGCTTTCTGTTAAACTACTTAATTGAGCAGGCGGCCGGGCAGGATATGATTTTTGATTTTGAGGGCAGCGAAGTGCCTGGAGTGGCTAATTTCTACGCGGGTTTTGGTGCAGAGCCGGTCTCTTACCTATCTTTAAGCTTCCAACGTTCAAACACAAGCCCGTCATGGACCAGAACCGTCTTCACATCCTTAGCCAAACGCCTTCCATAGCCAACCATTTTATCTCTGAGTTGCGTGATGTGACCATTCAGACGGACACCATGCGGTTTAGGAAAAATCTGGAGCGCCTGGCAGAGGTGATGGCCTACCGTATTTCTGAAACGTTGGCTTTTGCGCCGCAAACCGTTCAAACGCCCTTGGCTCAAACCCAACAGACGCTTTTGCAGGAGTTCCCAGTACTAGCTACGGTCTTGCGCGCGGGCTTGCCTTTCCATCAGGGCTTTTTGAACTACTTCGACCGCTCTAACTGCGCGTTTGTGGCGGCTTATAGAGTAGAAGGCGGGCGAGAGTTGACGGTGCACGTGGACTACCTGGCCTCACCTCATTTAGAGGACCAGGTCTTGGTTTTGGTTGACCCCATGCTGGCCACTGGCAAGTCTCTGGTGCAAACGTATAATGCGTTGCTGCGCTTTGGCGTGCCCAAACGCTTTATCATTGCCGCGGCCATAGCCAGTCCAGAAGGCGTAGAATTCCTCCATCAAGAACTGCCCAACGTAGAAATCTGGGTAGGTGCCTTGGACGAAAAGCTAAACGAGCATTCTTACATTGTGCCGGGCCTAGGCGATGCCGGTGATTTGGCTTTTGGCGCTAAAAAGTAGAATAATACAATACAAAAATATTTTAGGGGTTAATTTGCTTGTTTAGAGAGGTTTAATTTATATTTGACCGCTTTGAATTGGTAATGCACTTAATCTTCTCGTCTGGTGTTCGTATACCTGAATGAGTTGTTTCTTTAGTACTACTGGGGGGTAGTTGTTTATGATTGCCGCATTTGTAAAATATATCTCTGTCTTTTTATTAAGCTCCGTCAAATTCTTGGGCGGACCGGTGGCTGGCGTTACTATGGGCTTGTCTTTCGGGGCAACTCTTGCTTTGACAGTGGCCGGCATGATGACCAGTGTTTTTCTTTTCTCTGTGATTGGCAACGCCGTGCATAACCGCTACGTGGCCCGCCAGCGTCTCAAGAACAAACCCATGTTCAGTAAAAAGAACCGCCGCATTGTCACTGTCTGGAAACGCACCGGCATGTGGGGCATTGCGTTCTTAACCCCCATCTTACTCAGCCCCATTGTAGGCACCGTCTTAGCTACTGTTTTAGGTGTCTCCCAAGGCCGAATCCTGTTGCATATGCTCTGGAGCGCCGTTTTCTGGGGCTTCGCTATTACGCTCACCATGTTTGAACTGAGCCATTTACCGTTCCTGCAGTTTTTGCATAAGTAGTTGTTAATCGTCAATTGCTGATTGTTTTCAGAAAAGTAATATAAATAGAAAAGCCGCCTAGATTTCTTTAAGCGGCTTTTCTATTTTTGGGCTGTTTTGACCAAAATAGGCCAAAAACGATTGTGTCAGCAATTGACAATCAACAATCAATTACCGTCTCTTACTGCTTTTGCGCTTGCTGGCTCCGCCTGACTTGGTTTTCTTCCAGCCGGCTTTCTTGAGGTCTCTCACTTTGGCGCCTTTGCCTATGTTCTCACCGTGGGTAAAGGCTTTCTTCTCATGGAACGCGCCTTTGAATTCTGGGTCGGCTTGACGTTTATGGTGATCTAGCTCGCGGTCAATTTCCTGTTTCTCCTCAAACGGCGTTTCATATATGTGCACTTCCTCGGGCATGGGCTCCATAGGAATCTGCATCTTAATCAGCTTCTCAATGCGCTGGATGTGGTGCATCTCGGCCTCATTCGCGAAGGTGATAGACGCGCCTTTCTGTTCTGCTCTACCGGTGCGGCCAATGCGGTGCACGTAGTCTTCATAGATAATGGGCACGTCAAAATTAATCACGTGGCTCACGTCATTGATGTCAATACCGCGGGCGGCTACGTCTGTGGCTACCAGGTAACGAACTTCGCCGGCCCTGAAGGTTTCTACGGCATTGATGCGGGTGTTCTGGCCTTTGTTGCCGTGCACCACGCGTACGCCGCCATCGCCTTTGCGGTCCAGGAACGAGGTAATGTTGTCTGCATTAGCTTTACTGCGCGTGAAAATCATGACACGGTTGAATGTCTCGCGGTCCTGGAACAGATGCTCCAGCAAAGCAATCTTGGTGCGCAGGTTAGGCACTTGGTACAAGACCTGCGTCACGGTCTCTACCGGCGTGGCCTGCGGCGTTACAGCTACTATCATCGGGAATTCCAGGAACTCCTCAGACAGAATGTGCACGCGCTCATGCATGGTAGCCGAGAACAGCAAGTTCTGGCGCTTGCGTGGAATAATCTCCAGAATCTGACGAATCTGGGGCATAAAGCCCATGTCCATCATCTTGTCGGCTTCGTCCAGTACCAGCGTCTTGAGTTCTTTGAGCACCAATTCGCCTTTGCGGTAAATGTCCATAAGGCGGCCTGGGGTGGCAACCAGTAAATCTACGCCGGCCTGAATGCGCTCAATCTGTTGCTTAGGACCTACGCCGCCGTAAATGCCCACCGTCCTGATGTCTGTGTACACGCTCAGGTTTTTGATGTGCTCCTCTATCTGTATGACCAGCTCGCGGGTAGGCGCTAGAATCAACGCGCGTGGGTGTTTGCCTTGCGCATATTTCACTTTCATGAGCAAAGGCAACGTGTAGGCGGCCGTTTTACCGGTACCCGTCTGCGCGATGCCCATCACATCATGACCAGCCAAGGCCAATGGAATGGTCTGTACCTGCACGGGGGTAGGCTTGTTGAAGCCCTGCTCGGCCACGGCGTTTAGCAACTGCTTGTTCAGCTTGAAATCCTCGAAGCTGGGTACTTCCTCTTCTACCTCTTGCTCTGAGGTTTCTTCTGTTTCTTCTCCCTCCAAGGAAAGTCCTTCTGACGGCGCATTCTCCTGCTGGGCGTCTATATTCTCGTCCTGCTCAGGGGCAGAATTCTTGTTCTCTTCTTCTATCATCACTGCAAAGGTACGGATTTGAATTTTGATGTCTTTCCTCTTGCCATTGCATACGCTTTTGGGCAATTGAATGATGGATTGATTGAAGGAAAGCAAAGATTGTTCTCCCAAGACCTCGTAATGTCCGGAGGTCCTACGAGTGTCTATGCATCGTTTTTGGCTTGATTTCCAGAAAAGACCCCAAAAACGCGTTAGTTATAAAAGGGGCGGTTATCTTAGCAACATGAACAGCATCCTCATCAAAAACGCCCGTCTGGTCAATGAAGGCCAAATCCAAGAAACAGATGTCTTCGTCAAAAACGGTCTAATCTCGCGCATTGGCCAAAACCTTAATGAGGTGGCAGACACGGTCATTGACGCCCGAGGCCAATACCTCATGCCGGGAATTATTGATGACCAAGTACACTTCCGGGACCCGGGCCTTACGCACAAGGGTGATTTGTACACAGAGCCAAAGTCGGCGGTGGCTGGCGGGGTGACTACCTTTATGGAGATGCCCAACACCGTGCCCAATGCCACCACCCAACAGCTATTGCAGGATAAGTATGACACGGCATCGCAAAAGTCATTGGCCAACTACTCCTTCTTTATGGGGGGCACCAATGACAACCTGGAGGATATCCTGAAAACCGACACCCGTTCTGTCTGCGGTATTAAGCTGTTCATGGGTTCCAGTACGGGCAATATGCTGGTAGACAATGTGCACACGCTGGAAGAGATTTTCAAGCAAAGCCCCATGCTCATTGCCACCCATTGCGAGGACGAGGCCACCATCAGGGCCAACACCCAGCGCTACGTGGAGCAGTACGGCGAAGAAAACATTCCCATGAGCGCGCACCCTTTGATTAGAAGTGTGGAGGCCTGCTACAAATCCTCTAGCATGGCGGTAGAGCTGGCCAAAAAGCACAATACGCGTCTACACATTCTGCATATCAGCACAGAAGAAGAGTTGGCCCTGTTTGCGAATGACGTGCCTCTGGAGCAGAAGCGCATCACCGCCGAGGTCTGCGTGCACCATCTTTGGTTTGACGCTTCGCAATATGAAACCCTGGGTTCGCAGATTAAATGTAATCCCGCCATCAAAGAAGCCCGTCACAAACAGGCGCTGTTCCAAGGCCTGCTAGATAACAGACTAGACATCATTGCCACCGACCACGCCCCGCACACCTGGGAAGAGAAACAGGCCGGTACTTATAAAGGAGCGCCTTCGGGATTGCCGTTGGTACAGCATTCCTTGCAGGTGATGCTGGCCTTTTACCAACAGGGAAAGATTTCTCTGGAGCGCATAGTGGAGAAAATGTGCCATGCCCCGGCTATCTGCTTCCAGGTAGAGAAACGCGGTTTCGTGCGTGAAGGCTACTGGGCCGACCTGGTCTTGGTGGACTTAGAGCAAAACTTGACGGTGTCCAAAGACAATATTCTGTACAAATGCGGTTGGTCTCCTTTAGAAGGCCAGACCCTGCCGGGCGTGGTGACGCACACTATTGTCTCTGGGCACTTGGCTTATAAGAATGGTGCTTTTGATGAGAGTAAAAGAGGGCAGCGGGTTTTGTTTAGTAGATAGTTAGGCCATATTTAAATGAGAAAAATAACCATAATTCCTTTTCTGTGTATCTGGGCAATCCAAGGATGTACTTCGGTAAACCCAATAGAAAAAGTAAAACAAGATTTGCAGGGGAATTGGAATGGGGTCTTCATTGAAGAGTTTGAAATAAGGCCATCTCTTATCCAAAAAGCTAGTGAGGACTTAGAGCAGTCATTAGCTAGGAAACGGTTTAAAAATTCCTCCGACTCTGTCAGATTGGTATTTGATGAAGCACAGTTAAAAATGTATAAAGGACAAACTCATCTCTACAGCCTTGACAATTTATCAATACTTGCCGAGGGTAAAGAAATTGAAGTGACCAACACTGTAGAGCCGAATCAGAAACTGTCCTTCATCATAGAAAAGCTAACGCCAGACTCACTCATCCTTAAAGACAACAACAACTCAATGTATCTCAATGGGGGCGACAATCCTGCTGACCCTGATACAATTGCTGTACAACAATATTATTCCCTGAGAAAAACAAAGTAAAACCTTGATGAGCATTGTGTAAATAGCACCTTGGCAAATGGTCTCGCCTTCTCATACACGAGTTATTTACAAATAATATAATAGGGGCCACTTGAAACTCTTTTAGAGGTATGAAAGGAACTGTTTTTTTACTGATAAGTCTCTTCGCTTCCTTATTAGCAGAGGCACAAGTAGCTATTATCAATGATAAAGACGGATACACCAATGTGAGGAAAGAGCCAAACGCACAGTCTCCCATCATTTACAAAATCACCAGCAATACTGTTTTCTGGTATGAGGATCAGGAAGGCCAAAATGCTAATGAGTGGACAAGGGTTTATGTTTCTGAAGATGATTTCAGCTTAAATGTTGATGACACGAATTACATTGAGGGGTTTATTCATACTTCTAGGCTTCAGCCGTTGGAGCAAGTAAAAGTCTATAAGGGTTCTGATTTTGCTTTCAAGTATGCAGTTGAGCCTTTTAAGCTAGAAGGCAGAAGCGTTAAAAAGCAGAATGGTCAATGGGTGGAAACTATTGGTGGTAAAAAAGTATGGGGGACAGATGGAGGTTTTCCTAAAACACAAGTGAAAGGCGTAAAGGTCTCTATAGCAGGCAAATCAATTCCAATCAGCAAAAACCTGTATGCAGACATTTATGAATGCACCAATGAGTTCAAGGTCTACAAAAACGGTGATACCTACTTTGTCTACCAATGGAACAGTGATGGTGCTGGTGCTTACCAAGTTGTTTGGGTTTTTAACACAGAAGGCTTGAAACAAAGGTTAGTGGGCTCCATGATTTAGAAAGAAATTGTCAAGCCGTGAGAGAAAATATCCGCTTGAGACAGAGAGTTTTGAATGTGCTGACAAAGACGTCTAGCACAACTTTCCATAAAAATTTAAGTAAAATACTTGCGTTGAATAGCCAAAGGCGCTACTTTTGCTCTCCAATTACACGGTGGTCGTAGTTCAGCTGGTTAGAGCACCAGATTGTGATTCTGGAAGTCGTGGGTTCGAACCCCATCGATCACCCAAAAAGCTCCTGAGAGATCAGGGGCTTTTTTTGTTTTCGGCCTGTTTCTCAGAAATTAGCCCAAAAACGAAAGAAATGATAGGTGAAGGCGCTTGCCGTCAAAGCCTTAAAGTAGAGAAGAGTTACAATTAAGCTACGCGGTGAGTGCTGTTTGAGGAGCGCATCGCATATATACTAAAAAAATATGAGTCTATTGGTGATTGGATCCGTGGCATTTGATGCCTTGGAAACCCCCTTCGGAAAGCGTGACAAGATCATTGGCGGCGCTGGAACGTTCATTTCTTTATCAGCAGCCAACTTTGTGAAACCGGTGAACCTGGTGTCTGTAGTGGGTGGCGATTTTTTAAAGTCTGACATTGCCATGATGCAGGGAAAAGGCATCAACACGGACGGTCTGCAAGTGAAAGAGAATGAGAAGTCGTTCTTCTGGTCTGGTCGTTACTTCAATGACATGAACAGTCGCGAGACGTTGGCCACTGAGCTGAACGTGCTAGGCGATTTCGACCCGATCATCCCGGAGAGCTACCAAGACTGCCAGTATTTGATGCTGGGCAATCTGGCCCCGCAGGTACAGCGCCAAGTGATTGAGCGCCTGACCAATCGTCCTAAACTGGTGGTAATGGACACCATGAACTTCTGGATGGACATTGCCTATGATGACTTGATCCAGACCATTGGCATGGTAGACGTGTTGAGCATCAATGACGAGGAAGCCCGCCAGTTGAGCAAGGAATATTCCCTGGTGAAAGCCGCCAAGAAGATCATGGCCATGGGACCTAAGTACCTGATCATCAAAAAAGGTGAGCACGGTGCGTTGTTGTTCCACCAGGATGAGATTTTCTACGCCCCGGCTTTGCCGTTAGAAGAAGTATTTGACCCAACCGGCGCGGGAGATACGTTTGCCGGTGGTTTCATTGGGTATCTGGCCAGCACAGATGACATCAGCTTTGACAACATGAAACGCGCGGTGATTCATGGTTCTGCCATGGCGTCTTTCTGCGTAGAGCAGTTTGGTACTGAGCGTCTGGTAGATTTGAAGGAAGAGGAGTTAGCCGAGCGCGTGGCCCAATTTGCCAAGTTGGTGAACTTCTAATAAGAAGTAGTGAGCGTTTTTGGCCTGTTTTCCAGGAAACAGCCTGAAAACGGATTGTATAAAAGAGAAAGGCCGCTACAACTTGTAGCGGCCTTTCTCTTTTATATGTGCTTGAGCCAAAGCTTGGCCTCGGCGGCGTTGTCAAAGTACCGGATGTCAATGTCGCCTTCCTGCTCTTCTTTCTTGTTGGTGGCCTCCATGCTCATGCGGCCAAAGATGTCTTCAGGCACCAGAAAAGCCATGTGTTTGATGCCTATTTGCTTAGCCCTGGGAAACCAGACGTCCTCAATCCATTGCTGTGACTCCTTGAGCATGACCTTTAGGTGACTGGTGTCTACCAGAATCTTGGAAAGCTGTTGGGTTTGAGCCGTTTCTAGCGCGCCCAGACAAATCTCTTTAAAGGCATCATGCTTAAGGAAACCGCTGTAAATGGTCACCACTGAAGAGAGACCGGGGTCAAAGAAATAGGTTTTCATATATAGAAGAATGCGCTTCTTTTAAACAGATGCAATGGCTGTACGTGACGACTATCTTTTAGATATAGATTCAAGATAAAAGTTCATCTTTGTTTTTCCATCCTGCTCTCTAGAATTTTATGGATCTCTAACACATCTTGTTGCCCATGGGTAAGAAAAATGACGAAGCGTTTGCCATAGTAATGGGCGCCATTGCCTTTCTGGCGCTGGAGGTGTTGGTGTATTACGGCTTGGTGACCTGGCTTATCCCCACAGACCCAGAGGTGGAGGCCGCCGGTGGGGCCGTGGTGCGTAACTGGAACAAGGTCATGTACTTTATCCTGGCGTACATGGGCATCTTGATCACCACTCTGTTGGTGGCCAGCTCTATGGTGCCGCGTCCTTATAGGCGCCATGTCATGTTTTGGTTCTACCTTTCTCTGCCCACTATGCTGATGCTCTTGTTTGTGGCCTTCAATTAAATTAAGGCATACTTTTCTGCTAACCTGCGTATAGTAGGGTACATTTAACTAAAAGGAGGTTTTATGAGCAGCAATAAAAAGAACGATAGCAATATGCATGGCGAACATGATGCCATTGCCAAGGGTAAAGAAGATCAAACCAACCAGCATGACAGCAAGAAGTTTGATCCTACCGGACAAACGCAAAATGACCCGGTAGACAAAGGCCTGCAAGAGGATGACACCAAGGTGCAGAACCCTAACCGAAACCTGGCCAAAGGTGGTAACCCCAGCCGCGAAGATATCCCTAAGGGATATGGCAACGCCGGTAACCGCCCTAGAAGCAACCCAAGCGACAACCAACAAGACAGAGGCAAATAAGCCGTATGCTTGACGATTCATAAAAAGGGCCACCCATATATGGGTGGCCCTTTTGTTTTTGGCCTGTTTTCTAAGAATTAGCCTAAAAACGACGCGTTAATTATTGGAGACGGTTCTAAAACTCCTGCTTCAGCCAAAGTTTGAAGTTCTGCTTTTGGTCTGGCGTGGCCTTTGGGTTTCTGGAAACTCTAAAGAGAGGCAGATGAATGTCGCCGTCTGGGAGGAGGGTAACGGTTAAGAGTTTTTTCTGTCTGAACAAAGTGAGTTCTGCTTTCTCCTTTTGGGCCAGTAAGGCTTGTAGGTTCAGGTTCTCTAGTTTGCGGCCATTGAGGGCAATCAGTTCATCGTCTACAGAAAGCACTTTTGCCGCTGGCGAGTTGGGAGCTACATAGCCAACCGTGAATAATGGGGTAGGCGCCAGCCTGAACCCATAGCGGCTCTCATGCAACAGGGGAGACGGCAGTTTCTGTAATTGGCAGCCCACGTACTTCAAAGCCGGTGCCAGCCATTTCTCAAAAGGCACCGTCCCGAAAATCATCTCCTCAAAATAGGTCTGCAGTGAAACGCCGGCTACCTGTTCTGCCAAGTTTTGGTAATCTTGTTCTGTGTACCCAATTCCTTTCTGCCCAAATTCTAGCCACATGCGGCGCATGACCTCGTCTAAGGATTGGGCGTTGTTGGTGGCTTTTCTTATTTCTATGTCTAAGACAAGCGCGGCAATGCAGCCCTTGTGGTATATGCTCACCTTTCTATCTGGGATGCCGGGCTTATAGCCGTCTAGCCAGGTGTCAAAGGAAGAATCGGCCACGGATAGGTTTTGCTCACCCTGGTCTGCGGTATGGCGTTTGAGGACCGTGTTCAGTTCTTCAAAGTATTGGTCTGGGGTGAAGACACCGCTGCGGGCCAGCAGGTAGTCACCGTAGTAAGTGGTGACGCCTTCAGCTACGTAGCCGGTCCTAAAGTAATTTTCCTGGGTGAAGTCATACGGCAGCATCTCTTTGGGCCTGATTTGCTTGATGTTCCACGTGTGAAACAGCTCATGACAACTCACGCCCAACAACTCTTTGTACAAAGCCGGGGTCATCAAGGCCTCAGAAGGCCCCAGCGTAATGACCGTGGAATTCAAGTGCTCCACGCCATGGTAGTGCTGGTAAGGCAGAATGATATTGATAAAGTGGTAATCCTGCACCGGAAACGTCTTAAACAAGGCCAACTGCTCTTGCGTGAAGGCCTTGAACTGCGGGATGATCTGCTCCCAGTCTGGTGTACAATCTCCGTAGAACCACACATGAAACGGAATGCCCTGCTCTTCATAGGTTTGGTGCTGCAAATTGGCGCTGGCTATGAACGGAGAGTCTACCAAGTGGTCAAAGTCACGTGCCTGCAGGATGTTTTCTTCTGATACAGGTAACCCGCAGGCAATCTGCCAGTCCGCTGGTATATCTAGGGACAGCGAGCAGGGCAGATGGTCCTGGCCCTGGGCGGTGAGCAGGCAGTTAACGGGGTTTACATATAAGACTTGGTCATCTACCCAAGACCCGCCGGCGTCCATTTGGCGGGCGTAGAAATTATAGCGCACCTCCAGCTCTGTGTGGCCATGTGTTGTTACTTCCCACTTGTCCTTGGTGACTTTCTTGAACGGTATAGGAGTTCCGTCTGATGACAGCACCTCAAAGGCCTGCAACTTCTGCGCGAAGTTCTGGAGCTCATAGCGGCCGGGCCGCCAGGCGGGCAGTTGCAGGAAAAGCGTGGCTTCTGTTATCTCGGTTATCTGGGTGCTGACTTGTATATAGGCACTAAGCGGGTTCAGGCAGGAAAGGCTGTATTGTATCATATGGCTTTCTAACGAAGTTCTGGAAAGGATAATGGCCGGAAGATGCAAGATTTTAGACTTGAAGGCAACAATTCCGGGTGTAGTCCTCCCTCACCTAAGTTTGAGCTGCACTTTTAAACTAAGCCTATTCTTCATCGTTAAATTATAGAGATGGTCTCTAAGTTTTTGAGTGTCTGGTATTTCAGTAGAACATCATGGATGAGATAGAAGAACAGAAAGCCGCCCTTAAAAAGGAAAAGAAGAAAGCCAAGGAGAGGGAGAAGGAGGAGGAAAAGGCCAGAGAGAAGCAGTTGGCCCTTGCCACCAAGGAGCGGATAAGTGGGCTCACCAACATGTATCGCACCGCCGCCAGAAACCATGTCTCTTATATTGCCATAGGGGATAGGCGTGCCAACATCTTGATTGGTATTTGCACGCTGGCCATTTCTGTGATGTTCACGGTGTTCCTGCGCAAGTTTGAGGATATCAGCAGTTACTTGATTCCGGCGATTATCTTGATCATTACCTGCACCTTCACCATGGTGCTGGCCATCATCTCTACGCGTCCAGAGCATACGCGCGGTTATTACACCCTAGACGAGGTAGCCAATAAGGAAGTGAACCTGCTGCACTTTGAGAACTTCCATAAGATGTCCATCCAGGAGTATGAGTTGGCCATGGACAAGCTGTTGGAGAACGGTACCAGGTCTAGGCACGCCCTCATGCGCGATTTGCATGGACTAGGTGTTTCTGTGGCCCGCAAATACCACTACCTACGGTTGAGCTACAATGTATTGATGATAGGGTTTGTCTTGACGGTGTTGGCGTTTTTTGTAGTCATTTTCGTGCATTACTAGTCTTGAGAGAGCTGCAATGCTTACCTATTAGCACCTTTGTCTAGCTTTTCCATCTATTACGCAATCTGGCACTAGACGCGCGCTCATTCGTTTTTGGCCTGTTTTCCAGAAACGAGGCCAAAAACGATATTTGCTTTTGCCACAGTGACTGCCTTTCTTTGCTGACTTGATAGCTGGTTTTAAGTTAAATCCTGAAAAGGAGGCCAAAAACGGTTTGACACTGAGCCTGATATAGAGTGTAGCTTTTAGCTGAAGCAGGTAACGTGCAAATAATCAAATTAAAATATGGGAGCAGGGTTGATTTATCAGATTTGATTTCCTAATTTTGCAACCCTTAATATAATGTTTAGTGTAAGATGAAAAGAACATTCCAACCTTCGCAACGCAAAAGAAGAAATAAGCATGGTTTCCGCTCAAGAATGGAAACTGCCAATGGTCGTAGAGTATTAGCTAGCAGAAGAGCTAAAGGCCGTCACAAACTGACCGTTTCTGACGAAAGAAGACACAAAGCCTAATTTTTCTGAGTAGCTCGCTGCAAGGCACCTTGCGAATGGGTACCTTCACTGAACATTCTGCAGAAGAGCAACCGATTTCTTATAGATTTCAGAGAGAAGAACGTTTACGGAGCAAAAAGCTGATTGACCAGCTGTTCCGTGAAGGTTCTTCTTTCAATTCTTACCCTTTGCGGTTTGTGGTCCTCAGATTGCCACAGCCCAGCGTAGGCGCCCCGGTGCAGGTTTTGGTATCTGTATCCAAACGTCATTTCAAAAAAGCGGTAGACCGCAACCGGCTCAAGCGCCAAATACGGGAGGCCTACCGTCTCCAAAAGCATGCCCTCGCGGCGGCCCTCTCCCCAGATACTACTCTGCTCATTGCCTTTTTATATACAGGGAAAGAAAAATCTTCTTTCAATACTATCTGTAAAAAACTAAATTCAGGGCTGGAGCGTTTGATTTTAGAATAGCTTCTCATTTTTCCCTATTCCACCTGTGTAATATGCTGAAGAAATCTTTCGCTGGCCTTCTAGTGGCCGGTGCGGCATGGGGCCTTTTCTCTTTCACCAACTCAGACGCCTCTGAGCGGTACTTTGACATAGCCAAGAATCTGGACATTTTTGCCACGCTTTTTAAAGAGGTGAACACCTACTATGTAGATGACGTGCCGCCTACCAAGCTGGTGCGCGTGGGGATTGATGCCATGCTCAAGTCACTGGACCCGTACACCAACTTCATTCCTGAGGATGACATTGAGGATTTCAGGACCATGACCACCGGGCAGTACGGCGGCATTGGGGCATTGGTGGGTAAACGCGATGGTCGTACCATTATCTCGCTTCCGCATCAAGGCTCTCCCGCCCAGAAGGCCGGCTTGCTCATTGGCGATGAGATTTTGAAGATTGATGGCGTTGACCTGGCTAAGAAGAATGACAATGAAGTAAGCAAGCTCTTGAAAGGGCAGGCCGGCACACCCGTGAAATTGGAAATCAAACGGTTTGGCGTGGACAAACCCATGCTGGTAGACGTGACCCGCGCCAACATACAAATCAACAACGTGCCCTATTATGGCATGGTCAATTCAGAAGTAGGCTACCTGCAGCTGTCGGGCTTTACCGTAGACGCTGGGGTAGAGGTGCGCAAAGCCGTTTCTAAATTGAAGGAGCAAGGCGCTAAAAAGATTATCCTTGACCTGCGCGACAATCCAGGCGGTCTGCTGAACGAGGCGGTGAACATCTCTAACCTCTTTTTGCCGCGCGGCAAGGACATTGTGAGCACCAAAGGCAAAGTGACCGAGTACAACAAAATGTACAAAGCTTTGGACGAGCCTTTGGATGTGCAGATGCCGTTGGTGGTCTTGGCTAGTTCTAACAGTGCCTCGGCGGCAGAGATTGTAGCCGGTGCTTTACAAGATTATGATCGTGCCGTGTTGGTAGGGGAGCGTACCTACGGCAAGGGCCTGGTGCAAATGACGCGTCCACTCTCTTATAACTCCCAGTTGAAAGTAACTACGGCAAAGTACTACATCCCAAGCGGACGTTGTATCCAGGCCATTGATTACGCGCACCGCAACAGTGACGGCACCTTGAACAAAACGCCAGACTCTCTGCGCGCGGCTTTTAAGACGGCTAACGGTAGAGTAGTGTATGACGGCGGCGGTATCTCTCCAGACATTGAAGTAAAGGAAAAGCCTTTACCAGATATCATAAGAGTATTGATTACCAAAAGCTACCTGTTTGACTATGCCAATCGGTTTAAGGCGGCTAACCCTACCATCGCGTCGGCCAAAGACTTTAAATTGTCTGACGCCGAGTACCAGAAGTTTGTCTCTTACCTGAACGGCAAAGACATCTCTTATTCTACAGACGTGGAGAAAGCCTTAGACAATATGATCAAGAAGTCTAAGGAAGACAAGCACTATGAAGATGTGCGCTCAGATATAGAGCAGATAAGAAAGAAAGTGGCTACCAACAAGAGCAATGACTTGGTACGCTTTAAGCCAGAGATCACAGAGATGCTAGAGCAGGAGATTGCGGCACGTTATTATTTACAGAAAGGGATAGTGGAATCTACCTTTGATGATGACCAGGATATCTTGGCCGCGTTAGATGTTTTGAACAACCCAACTAAGTACCAAGGCTTGTTGACTGCTTCGGCTAAAAAGTAAAACCACTCTATATATATAGTGTAGTAAAGGAAACTAAGAAGGGCGATGCATGCATCGCCCTTCTTAGTTTCAAAACGTGTAGCTTTGCAGTAGAAAGTGCTCAATGCATATCATATAGAATGGCCTACATCCTTTCCTTAGAAACCTCTTCGTCTGTCTGCTCTGTGGCTTTGCACCAAGACCAGCAACTACTGACCTATGCAGAGCTTAGATTAGAGAAATCGCACTCCTCTCATATCACCGTCATGGTCAATCAAGTGTTGGAGTATGCAGGCGTTTCTTTAAAGGAAGTGAATGCCGTCGCGGTTTCGGGCGGCCCAGGATCATATACTGGTTTGCGCATAGGTTCCGGAACAGCCAAAGGTCTTTGCTATTCTCTGGATATTCCTTTGATTTCAGTTGATACCCTTACAGCTATGGCACAACAAGTCATTGAGACTACTCCTAATAAAGAGAAGTTTCTCTATTGCCCTATGATTGACGCCCGTCGGTCTGAAGTCTATACCTGTATAGTGACGCATGATTTAAAAATTGCGTTGCCAGTAGAGCCTCTAATTATAGAGTCCAACAGTTTTGAGCCTTATCTGGAAAAGCAACCCGTGGTCTTCTTTGGGAGTGGCGCCGCCAAGGCACAAGAAATGTTAGCGCCAAATGAGAACGCATTCTATTTAGAGAATGTTAAACCTTCGGCGAAAGCCGTAGGGCAGTTGGCCTTTGCGAAACTGCAAGCACAGCAGTTTGAAGATGTGGCCTATTATGAGCCGTTTTATTTAAAGGAAGTATATATCACCAAGCCTTCAGGAAAGTAAGAACATGGAAGAGTTTGTAAACAGAGTAGCTAATAGCGGACTGGTCACCTTAAACCTAGAGGAGCTTCTACACCCAGGCGAAAGAGTAGTTTATGATATAAAGGACAATCTATTCCACGGGCTCATGCTACGGGAGAAAGATTTCAGGGCTTTTGTGAAAGAGCATGACTGGTCCCAATACACAGGAAAGAATGTAGCGATCATTTGTTCAACAGACGCCATTGTCCCAACTTGGGCCTATATGCTATTGGCAAGCAAGCTTCAGCCATTTGTGAATAGATATGTGTTTGGAGATGTAGAGGCTTTGGAGCAAGCTTTGTTGCAAGATGCTATTGCCTCTATAGATATAGAGCAATACAAAGACGCCAAACTAGTCATAAAGGGATGTGGTCAGATACCAGTTCCAACTTATGCTTATGTGGAAATCATGCAGAAATTATTGCCAGTAGCTAGTAGCATCATGTATGGAGAACCCTGCTCAACGGTTCCAATTTACAAGAAGCCAAAGGATCGGGCGGAGGTATAAACCCGCCCCTAGAAACCTTTCCCGTTCCGAATCAGGCACTTAGGCGGGACGCCGTTAAACCTTCGCCGTCCCCGCTTGCCTTCCCGGGGAATCCTCGTACCTTTGCACTCCCGATCAACAAGGGGGCCTTCCGGACGGGGAGGCAAACAAGCTTAAAAAAAAACCTCGCGCGGCGTTTTGAAAGTCTGAAAAGCCTTCCTACCTTTGCACTCCCTTCTGAAAAGAGGGGCCTTCCGCCGAAAGGGCGGAGGGGAAAGTAAAAAAAAATATCCGCAGGGTGTTGCAGACTAGGGTAAGTTTGCTACCTTTGCACTCCCTTCCGAAAAGAGGGTCTTCCGCTGGATGGGCGGAGGAAAAAAAAGAGAAAAAATCGCTGCGGGTATTGCGGAAACGAAGATTCTTCTTACCTTTGCACTCCCTTCCAGAAGGGTTCTCGGTCGAAAGGGCTGAGGGAAAAAAAGAAGAAAAAAGCTGAAAAGATTATTTGGAAGTTTAAATGAAACTTCGGACCTTTGCAGCACGCCGAATCAACTGGCACACAGAAACATACAGAGTGAAAAGTCGCTCTGCAGTCACCGGGGAAAGCCCGGTGGGAAGTTCTTTGAGTAGATGGGATAAGATAGGAAAAGCACTCAGGATGTTCAGTCATCGGAGTGAGAAGTGAGGTTCAAGCGAGGGCGGTCGGTCTTTACAAAACTACCGACTGTCTTTATTATTAAAGTAATTGAGACCAGTCAGACAATCTACTACAATGGAGAGTTTGATCCTGGCTCAGGATGAACGCTAGCGGCAGGCCTAATACATGCAAGTCGAACGGGTGCAGCAATGCACCAGTGGCGCACGGGTGCGTAACGCGTATGCAACCTACCTTCAACTGGGGGATAGCCCGGAGAAATCCGGATTAATACCGCATAACACCCTTCGATGGCATCTGAAGAGGGTTAAAGATTTATCGGTTGGAGATGGGCATGCGTGCCATTAGCTAGTTGGCGGGGTAACGGCCCACCAAGGCTACGATGGCTAGGGGTTCTGAGAGGACGGTCCCCCACACTGGCACTGAGATACGGGCCAGACTCCTACGGGAGGCAGCAGTAGGGAATATTGGGCAATGGGCGGAAGCCTGACCCAGCCATGCCGCGTGCAGGATGAAGGCCTTCTGGGTTGTAAACTGCTTTTACCAGGGAAGAAAACACCCATGCGTGGGGAACTGACGGTACCTGGGGAATAAGCACCGGCTAACTCCGTGCCAGCAGCCGCGGTAATACGGAGGGTGCAAGCGTTGTCCGGATTTATTGGGTTTAAAGGGTGCGTAGGCGGCCCCTTAAGTCAGTGGTGAAAGCCCGCGGCTCAACCGCGGAACTGCCATTGATACTGGGGGGCTTGAGTACAGACGAGGTAGGCGGAATTGAAGATGTAGCGGTGAAATGCTTAGATATCTTCAAGAACACCGATTGCGTAGGCAGCTTACTAGGCTGTAACTGACGCTGAGGCACGAAAGCGTGGGGAGCGAACAGGATTAGATACCCTGGTAGTCCACGCCGTAAACGATGATTACTCGATGTCGGCGATAGACCGTCGGCGTCTTAGCGAAAGCGTTAAGTAATCCACCTGGGGAGTACGCCCGCAAGGGTGAAACTCAAAGGAATTGACGGGGGCCCGCACAAGCGGTGGAGCATGTGGTTTAATTCGATGATACGCGAGGAACCTTACCTAGGCTAGAATGCGCGTGACGGTACCGGAGACGGTACTTCCCTTCGGGGCACAAAGCAAGGTGCTGCATGGCTGTCGTCAGCTCGTGCCGTGAGGTGTTGGGTTAAGTCCCGCAACGAGCGCAACCCCTACCTTTAGTTGCCAGCACGTAACGGTGGGGACTCTAAAGGGACTGCCTCCGCAAGGAGTGAGGAAGGCGGGGACGACGTCAAGTCATCATGGCCCTTACGCCTAGGGCTACACACGTGCTACAATGGGCGGTACAGAGGGTCGCTACCTGGTGACAGGATGCCAATCTCAAAAAGCCGCTCTCAGTTCGGATCGAAGTCTGCAACTCGACTTCGTGAAGCTGGAATCGCTAGTAATCGCGTATCAGCAATGACGCGGTGAATACGTTCCCGGGCCTTGTACACACCGCCCGTCAAGCCATGGAAGTCAGGGAGACCTGAAGGCGGTAACCGTCAAAGGAGCCGCTTAGGGTAAAACTGGTAACTGGGGCTAAGTCGTAACAAGGTAGCCGTACCGGAAGGTGCGGCTGGATCACCTCCTTTCTGGAGACGCCGCCTCCGCGGCCCGCTTTACTTTTCCTATCCCCCCCTACTTAATTACGCTTACAAACATCAGCATCAGCACTCGTCAGGAAGCGTGCGGAGGCCCAGTTCACTGGGCTTGTAGCTCAGGTGGTTAGAGCGCTACACTGATAATGTAGAGGTCCGTGGTTCGAGTCCACGCAGGCCCACTCTAAAGATCTTGGGGGATTAGCTCAGCTGGCTAGAGCGCCTGCTTTGCACGCAGGAGGTCAACGGTTCGACTCCGTTATTCTCCACACTCCGACAGAGTCGCGGCGCGACTGACAGATTCAAGGCATGCACCGGAAGGGTGGATGCCGCACATGCCCGAGGGGACTGTACTTGTACGGGTCCCGGAGGCGGGGAGGTTCTTTGACATATTGGGAAGAGAGAAAACAAACTAGAGTACGCGCCGAGGCTTAGGCCTCAGGCGCTAGGAAGTTAAGAAGGGCGTATGGGGGATGCCTTGGCTCTCAGAGGCGAAGAAGGACGCGATAAGCTGCGATAAGCCGCGGGGATGGGCACATACCAGTCGATCCGCGGATGTCCGAATGGGGAAACCCGGCAGGTTGAAGACCTGTCACACCTTCGGGTGGGCGAACCCGGGGAACTGAAACATCTAAGTACCCGGAGGAAGAGAAAATAACAATGATTCCGCAAGTAGTGGCGAGCGAACGCGGAAGAGCCCAAACCAGGGTCGTTACGGCGACCTTGGGGTTGTAGGACCACGACGTGGGACCAAGAAAAGAAGCTTAAGCGCCTGGGAAGGCGCGCCGCAGAGGGTGATAGCCCCGTCAGCGTATAGTTCTTGGCCCTAGTGGTATCCTGAGTAGGGCGGGACCAGAGAAATCCCGTCTGAATCCACCGGTACCATCCGGTAAGGCTAAATACTCCTGAGAGACCGATAGTGAACCAGTACCGTGAGGGAAAGGTGAAAAGTACCCCGAATAGGGGGGTGAAATAGAACCTGAAACCATGCGCCTACAAGCGGTCGGAGCCCTTTAGTGGGGTGACGGCGTGCCTTTTGCATAATGAGCCTACGAGTTACTCCTCCCTGGCAAGGTTAAGCGTCTCAAGACGCGGAGCCGCAGCGAAAGCGAGTCTGAACAGGGCGCACAGTCAGGGGGGGTAGACGCGAAACTTTGTGATCTACCCTTGGGCAGGATGAAGTTGCGGTAACACGCAATGGAGGTCCGAACCAGTTAGCGTTGAAAAGCTTTTGGATGACCTGAGGGTAGGGGTGAAAGGCCAATCAAACTGAGAAATAGCTCGTACTCCCCGAAATGCCTTTAGGGGCAGCGTCGAGGTGGAGTCTCATGGAGGTAGAGCTACCGATAGGACTAGGGGGAGTCAAATCCTACCGAATCCTGACGAACTCCGAATGCCATGAGACATACTCGGCAGTGAGGCTTGGGGTGCTAAGGTCCCAGGCCGAGAGGGAAAGAACCCAGACCGCCAGCTAAGGTCCCTAAATATATGCTAAGTTGAACAAAGGAGGTCCAGTTGCCTAGACAGCCAGGATGTTGGCTTGGAAGCAGCCATTCATTTAAAGAGTGCGTAACAGCTCACTGGTCGAGCGACAGGGCATCGATAATAATCGGGCATCAAGCATATTACCGAAGCTGCGGATTGTACTATGTACAGTGGTAGGGGAGCATTCCCTTCTGCGGTGAAGGCGCCTGGTCATGGGCGCTGGAGCGTAGGGAAAAGCAAATGTAGGCATAAGTAACGATAATGCGGGCGAGAAACCCGCACACCGAAAGACTAAGGTTTCCTGATCAACGCTAATCGGATCAGGGTTAGTCGGGTCCTAAGGCGGAGGCGAAAGCACAAGTCGATGGACAACTGGTTAATATTCCAGTACTAGCGTAACCCAGTGATGCGGTGACGGAGAAGTGAAAGGCCCGCCTGGTGACGGAATACCAGGTTGAAGCACGTAGGTATAGGACCGGTAGTCAAGTACGCCGGACCTGCTGAAATGCGATAGTACCCCAAGCCCCCGGGCGAGGGGATAGCGGCCCTAATCATGCTCCCAAGAAAACCCGCTAAGCGTTCAAGGTTACGCTACCCGTACCGCAATCCGACACAGGTAGTCGAGGAGAGAATCCTAAGGTGCTCGAGTGAATCACGGCCAAGGAACTCGGCAAAATGGCCCTGTAACTTCGGGAGAAGGGGCGCTTCCTCCAAGCAATTGGAGAAGCCGCAGTGAAAAGGCCCAGGCGACTGTTTAACAAAAACACATGGCTTTGCGAAATCGAAAGATGAGGTATAAGGCCTGACACCTGCCCGGTGCCGGAAGGTTAAGAGGGGGGGTTAGCCGCAAGGCGAAGCTCTGAATCGAAGCCCCGGTAAACGGCGGCCGTAACTATAACGGTCCTAAGGTAGCGAAATTCCTTGTCGGGTAAGTTCCGACCTGCACGAATGGTGTAACGATCTGGGCGCTGTCTCAGCCGTGAGCTCGGTGAAATTGTAGTCTCGGTGAAGATGCCGAGTACCCGCTACGGGACGGAAAGACCCCGTGCACCTTTACTATAGCTTAACATTGACTCTGGGTAACTCATGTGTAGGATAGGTGGGAGCCTGTGATCCGGCGTCGCCAGGCGTCGGTTAGGCAGCGTTGAAATACCACCCTTGAGTTACTTGGAGCCTAATCTCCAATGCGGGAGACAGTGTTTGGTGGGTAGTTTGACTGGGGTGGTCGCCTCCAAAAGAGTAACGGAGGCTTTCAAAGGTACCCTCAGCACGCTTGGTAACCGTGCGCAGAGCGCAATAGCAGAAGGGTGCTTGACTGTGAGGCCCACAAGCCGAGCAGGGCCGAAAGGCGGATATAGTGATCCGGTGGTTCCGCATGGAAGGGCCATCGCTCAAAGGATAAAAGGTACGCCGGGGATAACAGGCTGATCTCCCCCAAGAGCTCATATCGACGGGGAGGTTTGGCACCTCGATGTCGGCTCGTCACGTCCTGGGGCTGGAGAAGGTCCCAAGGGTTGAGCTGTTCGCTCATTAAAGTGGCACGCGAGCTGGGTTCAGAACGTCGTGAGACAGTTCGGTCCCTATCTGTAGTGGGCGTTAGATATTTGAGGGGACCTGTCCTTAGTACGAGAGGACCGGGATGGACGAGCCTCTGGTGGACCTGTTGTGGCGCCAGCTGCAGCGCAGGGTAGCTACGCTCGGATGAGATAAGCGCTGAAAGCATCTAAGTGCGAAACTCACCCCAAGATGAGATATCTTTCAAGGGCCGTGGGAGACTACCACGTCGATAGGCGGCAGGTGTAAAGGTAGGAATACCACAGCCGAGCCGTACTAATTGCCCGAAGGCTTCCGCGCACCGGCGCGTACCCTAGCAAAAGTTCTCTCTCAACCCAATATGACAAACAACACTCCCCAACCCCATTAGGCCGAGAGGCCGACGACAATGGTGGCTATGTCGCGGGTGTCCACCTCTTCCCATTCCGAACAGAGAAGTTAAGCCCCGCCGAGCCGATGGTACTGCGGTCACACGCGGGAGAGTAGGTAGCCGCCAACCCCATTATGGAATCCCGCCCCAGCGTCATGCCGGGGCGGGATTCTTGCGTTTACAAGGCCCCCCTTGCTTTTCAGGGGAATTGGGGGTAGATTCACAGGATGGTAGAAAAGACTATGCTATTCCTTTCTATAGGCTTTTTCTTAAGCTTCATCTTCTTAATACTAATTCATTTTTTTGGAGTTAGAATAAGGAAGAGTATTAAGTTCTCTAATAACCAATTTCTCCTTTCAGTCTTAAACCTCTCTAAGGCAACACAGTATTTTAAGAATAGAGTAATTTTTTCTATCCGTGCCTTGGCGTTAGTTTTCTTTGGCTTAGCATTTATTCTCTTCTTTTCAAACTACAAAAGTTTTGATCACAAATTAGGACAAGGCTTAGTTGTCATTGATGACTCCTGGAGTATGGCCTCTAAATCCTTCAATGGTCGAACTTCTAAGTTGCACCAAATTGTTCAAGATTTCAAAAGGATCAATTCACCTGTAAGTACTTTAAAGTATTATACTACTTCTAAGGCCTTTTTGAAACCAGACTCTGTGTCTGAATTATTCCCAAGTTTTTCCCAAACAGTTATTAGTGGTAGTAAGGAGTTTTTAGGAATAGGGAAGCAAATTTTTTTAGCATCAGATTTTCAAAGGAACAATACTAATTCAGTTGAACTTTTGTCTTTGGCCAACAAGCGAGAGCTTACAATAGTCCATTATGGTTATGAAAGTCAGAGTAATGTGTTTGTTGATTCTGTTTGGTTTCAAGCGCCTTTAAGGGTTTCATCTGGGAGCTTCATCTTACATGCTAGAATTAAAGTTATCGGTTCTAGTAAGATCCCCTTTGTGAAAGCTAAGTTGTTAAATGGGGATTACCATATAGGAAACGCTGAAGTTTCAATTGATGAAAATGGGATTGGCAATGCTAACTTTTCCCTGAAAAAGCCATCAAAAGAAGCTCTCCTTCGGATAATTGTGGATGATCCAGGCAACTCATTTGATAATGAGTATTTCTTAATATTGCCAAAAACTGAAAGATTGGAAATTTCTTTTTTTCCATCTTTAAGTAATAGCAATCCAATTTATAAAGCTTTCCAACAAGAACCTGGGTTTGCTTTACGCAACTCATTAGTTAAGACTTCATCAGTTTGGGTTTTCCAGACTGAGAATGAAATCAACAAGTCCACGCAAACACTGATGAAAGAATGGTTAAGACAGGGAAAGTCAATTGTTATAGTTCCTTCCTTCAAATCAGCTGCTTCCATTATTGAAATGATGAGGGCATTAGGTGTCAAAAATCTAAGCGAAAGGGGAAATGCTTATTCTACACTTCCTCTTTCTAGGCCAGATTTTACAGATCCTTTTTTTAAGGAAGTCTTTGATAGAAGGTATCAGAAAATTACTATGCCTTCTGTAACTCCGCTTTTACAATGGCAGAGCTCCTTTCATTCTATTCTTACCTTTCAAGATAATTCTCCATTTCTCAGTTCCTTTAAGATAAGTGATGGATTTGTATATTTATTTGCAGCTCCTCTTGCAGGTTCGGAATTTAGCAATCATCCCTTATTTCTGCCTGTATTGTATCAGTTGATTTTGAAATCTGATCCTCAGGCGCCATTGGCCTACTCGGGTGATCAAGATAAGATTGAGTTTCCTTTAACTATTCAAATGAATAGAGAATCTGTAGTTGAATTGAGGAATGGTGGTAACGTGTTTATACCTGAGCAAAGAGTTCAACCCAATGGAGTAGAGTTATATTTGCCTCAGGAATTGAGGGACCCAGGTTTTTATGAAGTACTTATAAATGGTAATCCCATCTCTACTATAGCGATAAACATTCCTTCTGAAGAATCTGATCTTCAAAGTTATTCTAAAGATGAACTTCAAGACTTCTTTAAAGGAACTAAGTATCCTGTAAAGGTCATGCAGGCAAATGAAATTCAATCCTTGCAAAAATTGATTGAAAAGGACAAAGATGGTCCTGACCTTTCAAAATATTGCCTAATATTGTGCATACTTTTACTCCTAGTAGAAAATTTTGTCCTTAGAAATAGAAAAAGTGGATCTGCTACTTAAGGGTGTTACCATTATACACAATACTTCTCCTTTTCATGATAAATCTGTTGACATTCATCTTAAAGATGGTTTAATCCATGAAATAGGTTTTGGTTTAGAAGCGCCAAATGCAGTTCTCATTCATGAACTGGGTTTGTGTTGTTCTATTGGATGGTTTGATTTGACAGCCCAAATGGGGGAGCCTGGGTTTGAGCATCGGGAAACCAAGGAGTCTTTTATGCAGGCGGCATCATATGGTGGATTTACAGAAGTAGCTGTTTTGCCAAATCTGGTGCCAATTACACAAACTAGGTCCTCTGTTTATTCTGTTAAAAGTTACTCTCAAAATAGCCCTGTCACAATCCACCCTATAGGGGCCGTCACTGAAAATTGTGAAGGGCAAGATCTTTCAGAATTGGTGGACATGCATCGTGCTGGGGCTGTTGCTTTTTCTGATGGCGTTCATGCTATTCAGGCTTCAGACTCTATCCTTAAAGCTTTAGAGTATCTTAGTCTAATTGATGGATTACTATTGAACAGGGCGGAGAACCTTAGAATGGCCTTGGGGGGACAAATGCATGAAGGCGTTATCAGTACTACTCTAGGGCTAAAAGGCATTCCTTCTATAGCAGAAGAGACTCAAGTAGTGAGAGATTTACAACTGTTAGAATATGCCGGTGGTCGTCTTCACTTTTCACAAGTATCCTCGGCTAAATCAATTGAAGCAATTAGAACTGCTAAAAAGAAAGGTCTAGCCGTTACTTGTGATGTGGCTTCTTACCAATGTGCCTTCACTGATAATTCTATAGTACCTTTTGATACTAACTATAAGGTAAGCCCACCCTTTAGGAGTGAAGAAGATAGAAAAGCTATTGTTGATGGACTCTCTGATGGGACTATTGATGTTTTAGTATCTTCTCATCTTCCTTTAGAAATTGAAGCTAAGGAATTAGAATTTGATTTTGCTCAACCTGGTATTGTCAATATTCAGACCGCATTTTCAATTGCTAACCAAACCCTTAGGCCTCATCTTGCCTTATCTGATATTGTTCACAAACTAACCGTTAGGCCTCGAGAAGTGTTAATGATGGAAGTTCCAACCCTTGAAGAAGGTAGTATTGCTAACTTAACTTTGTTTCACCCAGAAAGAGAATGGTCATTTACCCTTGCGACCAATGCTTCTCTTTCAATTAATTCTCCATTCTTAGGGCAATCAATGAAGGGTAGCGTGTATGGCACCTTTCATCAAAACATATTGACCAAGAACCCTACCTATTAGTTAATCCAGAGTTTACCGAATGCTTGATAGATCAATAGTTAATATTAGTGCCAGATATGGTCTGGTAGGGGGAGTTGTCAGTTTTATCTACGGGTTATGCCTTTACTTTATCTATCATCAAAATCCCTATAGTGAGCAGACCGAACTATCAGCTACACTATTGTTTGTGCCTACTTTCGTTTTTTTGGGAGTTAAGTATTTTAAAAAGTATATTGATACAGAAATAGGTTTTGGTAAGGCTTTTAAAGTGGCTTTTATAACAGTCTTAATTTTGGCTGGTACAGTGGCTCTTCTACAGCTTATATATACATTGCTAATTGGTAATGACTTGGTTCCTCAATTTATTACTGAGGCTCAGGCAGAACTGACGAAGAGTAGACCAGATTTGGTCAAGAGTGTTGGAGTGGAAAACTATGAGATGATGAAACAAGAAGTGGGCACAAGGAATGCGTTCTCTCTTGGAATGAAGCAATGGACGCTTCGTATGTTGGTTGGTTTTTTTATGAGTATCGTTTCTGCCGTCTTTTTTAGAAAATAAACCAAAACTAACTTTAACAATCTTATGATGGAACAAACCACTACTACACATGAGGCACCTGCAACTACTACATCTGTCGGGTTGCGCTATGGATTGATCACAGGCTTCATTTCTGTAATCTATAGCTTAATATTGTTCGTGACTGAAATGAACAATAATTCAGCACTCTCCTATCTTAGCATCCTTATCCTTGCTGGAGGGATTTTCTTCGCCTACAAACATTTTAAAGGTATGAATGGTGGTTTTATGTCTTATGGCCAAGGCTTAGGGATTGGAACTGTGCTTTCGGCAGTAGCTGGTCTATTAGGAGGGATTTTTACGTTTATTTATGTAAAGTTTGTGGATACTGCGTTTCTTCAGAAGGTGCAGGATCTACAAATAGCTAAAATGGAGGAGCAGGGATTAAGTGAGGCCCAAATTGAAAAGGCAACTGAAATGGCTGCAACTTTCTCTGGTCCTGGTATGATGCTGGTCATGGGTATCTTGGGTACCTTAGTTATCGGGTTTTTAGTATCATTGGTTATGGCTGCTATTATGAAGCGTAGTCAGCCAGAGTTTGAATAAAGAGTTAATGCAACCACAAATAGATATTTCCATAGTGATTCCTCTCTTAAATGAAGAGGAATCACTACCAGAGCTTACCCAATGGATAAACCGTGTGATGGAATCGCACGGTTTTATTTATGAAGTGATATTAGTAGATGATGGTAGTACAGATGGTTCTTGGAGAGTTATTCAAGAATTGTCTGTACAACTCCCTCAGATTAGAGGCATTCGTTTTAACAGGAACTATGGTAAATCAGCTGCCCTCAACACTGGTTTCAAAGAAACTCAAGGACGCGTAGTCATTACAATGGATGCTGATTTGCAGGATAGCCCCGAAGAGATTCCAGCTTTGTATGAAATGATTATCAATGATCAGTATGATCTTGTCTCAGGCTGGAAGAAGAAGAGATATGATCCTCTTAGTAAAACGCTGCCTACAAAACTCTTTAATGCCGCCACCCGCAAAATCTCTAGAATAAAGCTCCATGATTTCAATTGTGGATTGAAGGCTTATGATCAACGGGTAGTGAAAAGTATTGAGGTGTACGGTGAGATGCATCGCTACATTCCCGTCATTGCCAAATGGAATGGGTTCGGGAAAATAGGGGAGAAGGTAGTACAACACAGGGAACGAAAATTTGGGACTACCAAGTTTGGTTTAGAGCGTTTTGTGTATGGCTTCTTAGATTTGATGTCCATTACATTTGTCTCTAGGTTCAAAAAACGTCCTATGCACTTCTTCGGAAGTTTAGGAACAGTGTCTTTCTTGTTAGGCTTCCTTATTTCGTTCTGGCTCATAGCTGAGAAAGTATATTACTCATTCCAGAATTTGCCAGTGAGAAATGTAACAGATCAACCACTTTTCTTTTTGGCTTTAGTAGCAGTGATACTTGGTATGCAATTATTCCTAGCTGGCTTTTTGGCAGAGATGATTTCCTTGTCTGGTAAAAAAGAAAATGAGTACTTAATAAGAGATACTGTAGGGCTAAGCAAATAATGGCTTATATAGTTATGATTGGTCCAGCATACCCTTTTAGGGGGGGCATTGCTGCTTTCAATGAGCGGTTAGCTCAAACTTGGCAGGCAATGGGCCATACCGTAGAGATTATTACATTCACAGTTCAATATCCATCGTTTCTTTTCCCAGGCAAATCTCAATTTTCAGATGAACCGGCCCCTAAGGGTTTATTAATTAACAGAAAGCTTAATTCTATAAATCCCCTCTCATGGATTAAGGTTGGTCTAGAAATCAAATATAAGAGACCAGATATTCTATTCGTCAGGTTTTGGCTTCCATTTATTGGACCAAGTCTAGGAACAGTCGCTCGCCTTGTAAAGGCAAATAAGCACACAAAGGTAATTGCGCTTACAGATAATGTAATTCCACATGAGCACCGCTTAGGAGATAAACTCCTTACTCAATATTTTGTAGACTCCTGTGATGGCTTCGTCTCCATGTCAGATTCAGTGACTAAGGACCTGGCTAAATTCACTTCTCAGAAAGAGATCCTTTTTCAACCCCACCCTATATATGATGTCTTCGGACCTGCAATAGACAAGCAACTAGCCAGAAAACAACTTGGGCTCTTAAAGAAGCGCTACATATTATTCTTTGGATTCATAAGAGCATATAAGGGATTAGATCTTTTATTAGAAGCATTAGCAGATTCTAGATTGAAAGAATTATGTGTTAATCTAGTGGTTGCAGGAGAATACTATGAGGCAGCAGACAGATACGTTACTATTATAGAGAAAAACCATTTGTCTGAAAGAGTATACCTAAACACAGAGTACATACCTGATTCAAAAGTGGCTGCTTATTTCTCTGCTACAGACATAGTGGTACAACCATACAAAACCGCTACGCAAAGCGGAGTAACCCAAATAGCCTATCATTACAATAAGCCAATGGTAGTTACCAATGTAGGTGGTTTACCAGAAATAGTGCCTCATGGGAAGGTAGGATATGTTGTCAATGTCAATCCTAAAGAGATTGCAGATGCAATAGTAGACTATTATATAAATGAGAGAGAATCTGAAATGGTGAATAATATAAAGGAGGAGAAGAAACGTTTTAGTTGGGAGGTAATGGGGGAAGAGATAGTGAAATTAGCAGGAAGGTTGAATCCATAACAAGGCCCTGGAAAACCTTTCCCGTTCCGTCTCAGGCACTTGGGCGGGACGCCGTTAAACCTTCGCCGTCCCCGCTTGCCTTCCCGGGGAATCCTCGTACCTTTGCACTCCCGATCAACAAGGGGGCCTTCCGGACGGGGAGGCAAACAAGCTTAAAAAAAAACCTCGCGCGGCGTTTTGAAAGTCTGAAAAGCCTTCCTACCTTTGCACTCCCTTCTGAAAAGAGGGGCCTTCCGCCGAAAGGGCGGAGGGGAAAGTAAAAAAAAATATCCGCAGGGTGTTGCAGACTAGGGTAAGTTTGCTACCTTTGCACTCCCTTCCGAAAAGAGGGTCTTCCGCTGGATGGGCGGAGGAAAAAAAAGAGAAAAAATCGCTGCGGGTATTGCGGAAACGAAGATTCTTCTTACCTTTGCACTCCCTTCCAGAAGGGTTCTCGGTCGAAAGGGCTGAGGGAAAAAAAGAAGAAAAAAGCTGAAAAGATTATTTGGAAGTTTAAATGAAACTTCGGACCTTTGCAGCACGCCGAATCAACTGGCACACAGAAACATACAGAGTGAAAAGTCGCTCTGCAGTCACCGGGGAAAGCCCGGTGGGAAGTTCTTTGAGTAGATGGGATAAGATAGGAAAAGCACTCAGGATGTTCAGTCATCGGAGTGAGAAGTGAGGTTCAAGCGAGGGCGGTCGGTCTTTACAAAACTACCGACTGTCTTTATTATTAAAGTAATTGAGACCAGTCAGACAATCTACTACAATGGAGAGTTTGATCCTGGCTCAGGATGAACGCTAGCGGCAGGCCTAATACATGCAAGTCGAACGGGTGCAGCAATGCACCAGTGGCGCACGGGTGCGTAACGCGTATGCAACCTACCTTCAACTGGGGGATAGCCCGGAGAAATCCGGATTAATACCGCATAACACCCTTCGATGGCATCTGAAGAGGGTTAAAGATTTATCGGTTGGAGATGGGCATGCGTGCCATTAGCTAGTTGGCGGGGTAACGGCCCACCAAGGCTACGATGGCTAGGGGTTCTGAGAGGACGGTCCCCCACACTGGCACTGAGATACGGGCCAGACTCCTACGGGAGGCAGCAGTAGGGAATATTGGGCAATGGGCGGAAGCCTGACCCAGCCATGCCGCGTGCAGGATGAAGGCCTTCTGGGTTGTAAACTGCTTTTACCAGGGAAGAAAACACCCATGCGTGGGGAACTGACGGTACCTGGGGAATAAGCACCGGCTAACTCCGTGCCAGCAGCCGCGGTAATACGGAGGGTGCAAGCGTTGTCCGGATTTATTGGGTTTAAAGGGTGCGTAGGCGGCCCCTTAAGTCAGTGGTGAAAGCCCGCGGCTCAACCGCGGAACTGCCATTGATACTGGGGGGCTTGAGTACAGACGAGGTAGGCGGAATTGAAGATGTAGCGGTGAAATGCTTAGATATCTTCAAGAACACCGATTGCGTAGGCAGCTTACTAGGCTGTAACTGACGCTGAGGCACGAAAGCGTGGGGAGCGAACAGGATTAGATACCCTGGTAGTCCACGCCGTAAACGATGATTACTCGATGTCGGCGATAGACCGTCGGCGTCTTAGCGAAAGCGTTAAGTAATCCACCTGGGGAGTACGCCCGCAAGGGTGAAACTCAAAGGAATTGACGGGGGCCCGCACAAGCGGTGGAGCATGTGGTTTAATTCGATGATACGCGAGGAACCTTACCTAGGCTAGAATGCGCGTGACGGTACCGGAGACGGTACTTCCCTTCGGGGCACAAAGCAAGGTGCTGCATGGCTGTCGTCAGCTCGTGCCGTGAGGTGTTGGGTTAAGTCCCGCAACGAGCGCAACCCCTACCTTTAGTTGCCAGCACGTAACGGTGGGGACTCTAAAGGGACTGCCTCCGCAAGGAGTGAGGAAGGCGGGGACGACGTCAAGTCATCATGGCCCTTACGCCTAGGGCTACACACGTGCTACAATGGGCGGTACAGAGGGTCGCTACCTGGTGACAGGATGCCAATCTCAAAAAGCCGCTCTCAGTTCGGATCGAAGTCTGCAACTCGACTTCGTGAAGCTGGAATCGCTAGTAATCGCGTATCAGCAATGACGCGGTGAATACGTTCCCGGGCCTTGTACACACCGCCCGTCAAGCCATGGAAGTCAGGGAGACCTGAAGGCGGTAACCGTCAAAGGAGCCGCTTAGGGTAAAACTGGTAACTGGGGCTAAGTCGTAACAAGGTAGCCGTACCGGAAGGTGCGGCTGGATCACCTCCTTTCTGGAGACGCCGCCTCCGCGGCCCGCTTTACTTTTCCTATCCCCCCCTACTTAATTACGCTTACAAACATCAGCATCAGCACTCGTCAGGAAGCGTGCGGAGGCCCAGTTCACTGGGCTTGTAGCTCAGGTGGTTAGAGCGCTACACTGATAATGTAGAGGTCCGTGGTTCGAGTCCACGCAGGCCCACTCTAAAGATCTTGGGGGATTAGCTCAGCTGGCTAGAGCGCCTGCTTTGCACGCAGGAGGTCAACGGTTCGACTCCGTTATTCTCCACACTCCGACAGAGTCGCGGCGCGACTGACAGATTCAAGGCATGCACCGGAAGGGTGGATGCCGCACATGCCCGAGGGGACTGTACTTGTACGGGTCCCGGAGGCGGGGAGGTTCTTTGACATATTGGGAAGAGAGAAAACAAACTAGAGTACGCGCCGAGGCTTAGGCCTCAGGCGCTAGGAAGTTAAGAAGGGCGTATGGGGGATGCCTTGGCTCTCAGAGGCGAAGAAGGACGCGATAAGCTGCGATAAGCCGCGGGGATGGGCACATACCAGTCGATCCGCGGATGTCCGAATGGGGAAACCCGGCAGGTTGAAGACCTGTCACACCTTCGGGTGGGCGAACCCGGGGAACTGAAACATCTAAGTACCCGGAGGAAGAGAAAATAACAATGATTCCGCAAGTAGTGGCGAGCGAACGCGGAAGAGCCCAAACCAGGGTCGTTACGGCGACCTTGGGGTTGTAGGACCACGACGTGGGACCAAGAAAAGAAGCTTAAGCGCCTGGGAAGGCGCGCCGCAGAGGGTGATAGCCCCGTCAGCGTATAGTTCTTGGCCCTAGTGGTATCCTGAGTAGGGCGGGACCAGAGAAATCCCGTCTGAATCCACCGGTACCATCCGGTAAGGCTAAATACTCCTGAGAGACCGATAGTGAACCAGTACCGTGAGGGAAAGGTGAAAAGTACCCCGAATAGGGGGGTGAAATAGAACCTGAAACCATGCGCCTACAAGCGGTCGGAGCCCTTTAGTGGGGTGACGGCGTGCCTTTTGCATAATGAGCCTACGAGTTACTCCTCCCTGGCAAGGTTAAGCGTCTCAAGACGCGGAGCCGCAGCGAAAGCGAGTCTGAACAGGGCGCACAGTCAGGGGGGGTAGACGCGAAACTTTGTGATCTACCCTTGGGCAGGATGAAGTTGCGGTAACACGCAATGGAGGTCCGAACCAGTTAGCGTTGAAAAGCTTTTGGATGACCTGAGGGTAGGGGTGAAAGGCCAATCAAACTGAGAAATAGCTCGTACTCCCCGAAATGCCTTTAGGGGCAGCGTCGAGGTGGAGTCTCATGGAGGTAGAGCTACCGATAGGACTAGGGGGAGTCAAATCCTACCGAATCCTGACGAACTCCGAATGCCATGAGACATACTCGGCAGTGAGGCTTGGGGTGCTAAGGTCCCAGGCCGAGAGGGAAAGAACCCAGACCGCCAGCTAAGGTCCCTAAATATATGCTAAGTTGAACAAAGGAGGTCCAGTTGCCTAGACAGCCAGGATGTTGGCTTGGAAGCAGCCATTCATTTAAAGAGTGCGTAACAGCTCACTGGTCGAGCGACAGGGCATCGATAATAATCGGGCATCAAGCATATTACCGAAGCTGCGGATTGTACTATGTACAGTGGTAGGGGAGCATTCCCTTCTGCGGTGAAGGCGCCTGGTCATGGGCGCTGGAGCGTAGGGAAAAGCAAATGTAGGCATAAGTAACGATAATGCGGGCGAGAAACCCGCACACCGAAAGACTAAGGTTTCCTGATCAACGCTAATCGGATCAGGGTTAGTCGGGTCCTAAGGCGGAGGCGAAAGCACAAGTCGATGGACAACTGGTTAATATTCCAGTACTAGCGTAACCCAGTGATGCGGTGACGGAGAAGTGAAAGGCCCGCCTGGTGACGGAATACCAGGTTGAAGCACGTAGGTATAGGACCGGTAGTCAAGTACGCCGGACCTGCTGAAATGCGATAGTACCCCAAGCCCCCGGGCGAGGGGATAGCGGCCCTAATCATGCTCCCAAGAAAACCCGCTAAGCGTTCAAGGTTACGCTACCCGTACCGCAATCCGACACAGGTAGTCGAGGAGAGAATCCTAAGGTGCTCGAGTGAATCACGGCCAAGGAACTCGGCAAAATGGCCCTGTAACTTCGGGAGAAGGGGCGCTTCCTCCAAGCAATTGGAGAAGCCGCAGTGAAAAGGCCCAGGCGACTGTTTAACAAAAACACATGGCTTTGCGAAATCGAAAGATGAGGTATAAGGCCTGACACCTGCCCGGTGCCGGAAGGTTAAGAGGGGGGGTTAGCCGCAAGGCGAAGCTCTGAATCGAAGCCCCGGTAAACGGCGGCCGTAACTATAACGGTCCTAAGGTAGCGAAATTCCTTGTCGGGTAAGTTCCGACCTGCACGAATGGTGTAACGATCTGGGCGCTGTCTCAGCCGTGAGCTCGGTGAAATTGTAGTCTCGGTGAAGATGCCGAGTACCCGCTACGGGACGGAAAGACCCCGTGCACCTTTACTATAGCTTAACATTGACTCTGGGTAACTCATGTGTAGGATAGGTGGGAGCCTGTGATCCGGCGTCGCCAGGCGTCGGTTAGGCAGCGTTGAAATACCACCCTTGAGTTACTTGGAGCCTAATCTCCAATGCGGGAGACAGTGTTTGGTGGGTAGTTTGACTGGGGTGGTCGCCTCCAAAAGAGTAACGGAGGCTTTCAAAGGTACCCTCAGCACGCTTGGTAACCGTGCGCAGAGCGCAATAGCAGAAGGGTGCTTGACTGTGAGGCCCACAAGCCGAGCAGGGCCGAAAGGCGGATATAGTGATCCGGTGGTTCCGCATGGAAGGGCCATCGCTCAAAGGATAAAAGGTACGCCGGGGATAACAGGCTGATCTCCCCCAAGAGCTCATATCGACGGGGAGGTTTGGCACCTCGATGTCGGCTCGTCACGTCCTGGGGCTGGAGAAGGTCCCAAGGGTTGAGCTGTTCGCTCATTAAAGTGGCACGCGAGCTGGGTTCAGAACGTCGTGAGACAGTTCGGTCCCTATCTGTAGTGGGCGTTAGATATTTGAGGGGACCTGTCCTTAGTACGAGAGGACCGGGATGGACGAGCCTCTGGTGGACCTGTTGTGGCGCCAGCTGCAGCGCAGGGTAGCTACGCTCGGATGAGATAAGCGCTGAAAGCATCTAAGTGCGAAACTCACCCCAAGATGAGATATCTTTCAAGGGCCGTGGGAGACTACCACGTCGATAGGCGGCAGGTGTAAAGGTAGGAATACCACAGCCGAGCCGTACTAATTGCCCGAAGGCTTCCGCGCACCGGCGCGTACCCTAGCAAAAGTTCTCTCTCAACCCAATATGACAAACAACACTCCCCAACCCCATTAGGCCGAGAGGCCGACGACAATGGTGGCTATGTCGCGGGTGTCCACCTCTTCCCATTCCGAACAGAGAAGTTAAGCCCCGCCGAGCCGATGGTACTGCGGTCACACGCGGGAGAGTAGGTAGCCGCCAACCCCATTATGGAATCCCGCCCCAGCGTCATGCCGGGGCGGGATTCTTGCGTTTACAAGGCCCCCCTTGCTTTTCAGGGGAATTGGGGGTAGATCGGAGCAGGCGTCAATGGGTATTAGAAATGATGGTAATAAAAGAGGGGCTCAGTGTTAAATACTGAGCCCCTCTTTTATTATGGGGTAATTGCTTTTTTGTTTATAGACCTCCAGCTATCACAGTTAATAACTTTTCTATTCTTAAATATTTATTCGCTATTTCATTCACAGTTGAGGGCGTCATGTTTAAGAACTCCTTGACTAAGGAATGATAATGATCTGTTGGGAGTTTAAGAAACACAGTAGACTTGTATCTATCCATTTGGTCAAATAATGTTGCTTCATCTGAAATAAACTTACCGCTTAAGTGTTTTATTACAGTACGCATTTCCTCTTCTTGAATAGGTTCTTCTTTTAATCTGCCTAGCTCTAATTCTATTTCTTTTAGTGTCTCTACGGATTTATCCCCTTTAACTTCTGTACCTATTGTAAAGGTGGTGCTGTTTTCTTTAGTAGAAAGTGAAGCATAAATACCATAAGTATATCCTTTGTCTTCCCTTATGTTTTTCATAAGTCTAGAACCAAAATATCCTCCTAACAAATGAGTTGTAAAGTATAACCCAGGAAAGTCACTGTGCGACGGTGATATCACTTCGTTTCCTATGCGTATAGCCGCCTGTAAATTATTCTTTGTTGCTACCTTTGTGTGAGCCTCACTTTCTTGTTGAAGTGCATGTATAGTGTTATTTCTTCTATTTTCTTCTACTCTACTTCTTAAGTCAGTTTGTAGTGCATGTTGTAAGAGGTTTTTAGTAGTTAAACTAATGTCACCTGTCACAAATACTTGGACCTCGCCAAGGTTGTAATGTGAACGATGGAAATCATTGACCTCTTCTAAAGTAACTGCGTTGATTTCATCTTCTGAGATGAATGTGGTATAGGGATGGTTTAGACCATAAAGCTTTATTGAGTAAGCTTCAGACGCTAAATAGCCATTCTTTTGTTTATCAACAGATAGCGCCTGGATTAGGCGTTGCTTTAGGAGAATAAGTTCATGCTCTGGAAAAGATGGCTCTTGAATAACTTCAAAAAGTAGCGGCAAGAGATCTGGCAAGAACTTAGACAAACAGTAAAGCGTGACGGTGGATCTGTCAAATCCATGTGACACATCCAGCGTGGCTCCATAGAAGTCGGCTAGCTCAGCTATTTGTCTTGCGTTCTTTTTGAATGTCCCTTCTAAAAGCATTTTAGCCGTTAATGAGGCAACCGCGGCTTTTGGTTGGTACCACTTACCGGCTTTAAAAACAAATTCAACCCGTACGATGGGTTGAATTGTGTTGTGGGCGATATGGAGAGTAGTTCCTTTGGAGATTGGAATTACTTCTGGTACTAGTAAGGGTATGTCAGCACTATCAAGAAGAAGTGGTGCTACTGAACGGTTTAAACTCATATAGATTATTCTTGCCCGTCAAATTTAAAATGAAGCGAGAAACGGATCGTTTTCGAAAGGGGGTTATTTTGTTCGTTCGGTATTAAGTAAGCGGCGTCAAGACCAAATTGTTGGTACCTTAATCCTAAGCCCATCGTCAAATACCGTCGGCCCCCCTTCAAGTCATTCTCATAGAAATAACCGGTTCTGGCTGCAAAGATATTGTCATACCAATACTCTAAACCAGTTGACAGTGTAATTTCCTTGAATTCCTCACTTGCGCCACCTGGGGCATCGTTAAAGGATTTGAAGATTCCGGAGAATACATTTGTTTGGTCATTAGACGAAGCATCTTCTGGTGCAGAATATGGAACCAGCAATTTGTTCCCGTCAATGGCCAATGTGATTTTATTGTATGGGTCTAACTCATAGGTTAATGCTGTTCCTAAGCGTAAGTTGGTAGGCAGAAAGTCTTTTCTACCGGCTGTGCTGTAGGAGATTTTAGCACCTAGATTGGAAATGTTTCCGCCTAGGGCAAGGTTAAGGTTTTTACCGCCTAAGGTTAAATCATTGGTGTAATAGATACCCAAATCTACTGCTGCTGAGTTACCTGGTTGTGATTCATAATTGCCGCTTGGGTTTACTACATTGGTATTACCAGCCAAATTGGATCTAATGTATTTCGCGCCCACGCCTAAACTTAGGTTTTCGCTCAGTTTCTGACCATAAGACACATTTACTGCATATTCTTTTGGATTGAAAGGCTGCTGGTCAGTACCCGTCTGTGAAAAGACAATCTCGCCTAAGTCAAAATACATCAAGGAGACCGCTATGGATGAATTAGGTGTTAGCCTTTTATGGCCAGACAGGTAGGCCAGGTACATGTCATTTACAATTTCTCCTAACCAGGGAGTGTAAGAAAGAGAGGCTTCAAAATCAGACTCAAGGAACCCTAGTTTAGCCGGGTTCCAATAAGGACTGTTCGCGTCTGGCGAGGTGGCAACTCCCGCATCACCCATACCGGCTGCTCTGGCATCTGGTGCAACTAATAAAATAGGAACAGCTGTGGTGATAGGCCTGTAGTTTTCTACATTCTGACCGATAGAGTTCTGACCCAACGCAGAAAGGCCAGAGGCGGCCACTAGTAGAAAACAAATCAAGGTAGACTTGAACGTTATATGATTCATGTGGTAAAGGTTGGTATAGCGTGGCTGGTTATTTTAGTAAGACTAGTTTTTCGAATTTGGAGGTGGAGGCCCCATCTACCTGAGAACGGACATTCACCTTATAAATATATACTCCTTTGGCTAATTTACCATTATAATCATCTCTACCATCCCAAGTAAGATCAGAAAAATGGCTGCCTCCCGTACTAGTACCATGAAGCGTTTTAACTAATATACCAGATACGGTAAATATTTGAATAAGTATATCTAATTCCTGACCGTTTCTATTATGGTCAAAATGGAAAGTAGTTTTCTCTAAAAAAGGATTGGGAATGTTGAGAACATGATTTAGCGCCAGTTTCTCAGAAGACGCCACTACGAACTCTATACGAGCCGTAGCCGAATTGTTATGCGTGTCCCAAGCCTTCAACTGCAATGAATGGGGACCAGGGCTTAAATTCTTTAGTGAATACCGGACTTTTCCTGCCTGGTAGCTATCAATATCTGCCGTGTAGAAGTCATTCAACACTAAAGGGTCAGAGGCCTTGTCATCTAAGATAGCGGTGATTTCATGCCCAATGCCAGCACCGGCAGTATTGATACCGTTCTCATCAGACAGATGGGCCAGTAAGATCGCATCTGTGGCTGTTGTCCCCCCAGATACAAAAGACTCATCATTCATGTACAGTTGTATTTGGGGAAGGGAGTTGTCCGCCACTGTATTAACATCTGCGCCACCTACAGGTACAAACGTAGCTCCATTGCCGTCAGTAGAAGAAGAAAGGGCATACAAGTTGACGCTTCCTAACCCAATCTGATAATTAATGTCTTTGGGTACCACAAACGTAATCTGGAAGAGCCCATTCTGCACACTGGCTACTCCATCATATAAAAGGTTTTCCCGGACTGTTACTTTACGCACAGGGTCTTGGTCGCCTAAGGTGGAAACGGTAGAAGGTTTATCATACACAGACACATGCACCTTGCCTTGAAAGCTAGTAACTACCTGTTGTTGGGCATCAGTTACCTGGCCTTTTAATACTACTTTAGACAAGGCGTGCAAGGTATCTGTTGTGGCTGAGGCAACAGGCTTGTCGTTTACTTCGGTCACCGCTACTTTTAAGTTAGGATAGGCTAGACGCATGGTTGGATCTCCTAGCAGCGCGAAGTTGCGGTTGTTCACCTGAGACAAGCTGTTGTTTTTGGTATAGCGCGTCAGGTACCCTAATGTGGGCATGGCACCAGACGGCAAGGGTGTAAAAGCAGCTTGAAAGAAACTTGTGTTCAATTTACGGTTACCGTCTGAGTACACTGGCCGGGTAGTGGTTAGCAGGCCAACGGCCCCGCCATCGGGGTGCAGCAAAGCCGTCTCTGCCCCTGAGTTTCTTCTGGGATCATCATACCGACCAATCTCACAAGTAGCCGTCAATAAAAACGTAAGCTTATCTGGGTTCTTCCAGGCCAGAATCTCATTGATGGTCAAAATCTGCTCATCTGCCAAACTCACCTCATTGCCGTGTCCCGTGTAATTCACTAGCAAAGCTCCTTTTTCAATGGCGTCTTGCAAGGCTTTGTTAGTAGCCGGCGACCGTTTGCCATTGGGCACCGAAATCTGCGGGTACAAGTCTAAGTAAAGCTTCTCAGTGAGGTATTCCGGGTGGTTCTTCTCCATGTAGGCAGACAGGTTCTCAGCATCCCCAAGATGCTCGTTCGCCTCACCATCATCTGCTAAAAAAACCAACTTGTTCCGCCAATTCCCTTTAGAGGCATCACTCTCATATTTGAGAATCTTATCCACTAGCAGATCCGCCTCTGCAGAGGTCTTGGCGGGCAGCCGGCCAATGCCAATGTCCAGCATTTCCTGGAGAGAGAAATTGGTCTCAGACCATTCGCCCTCGTGCGCGTCTAATAACCCGAAGTAGTCATCTGAAGAATAAGAGAACACGGGGTGCAGGGATTCCCTAGACTGATAGATTGGCACAAACTGCGAAGTGGAGGCGGTTCTAAAACGAGGATCATAGGTAGCATCACCTAGCAGAAGCAGGTTCAATTGTTCCTCGCCTTGTTTTTGGCTGCGCTCATACAACATGCTCATAAAATCCCGGATGGCCGTCCAGTCCCGCTGGCCCGAGGCAAACTCCTCAAAAACCTGCGGCAACGAGACCACTTCCACCTGCAAACTGTTCCGGGAGCGTCTATGCGCGGCCAAGCGTTGCGCCTGGGCTAGGAAAGCGGGCGGCGCTAAAATCACCAAGTCCAGGTCCGCTCCCGTATTAAGGCTATGCAGGTTTTGGTTGGTTATCTTTCCTATGAAAGCCGGGGTTGGGAAGCTGTTGCCCGTGAACGCAATGAATTCCCGCAGTTCTGTACTAGGCACCGAAAACTGACCAGCGGTAAAAAGCTGCTGTACCGGTTCCAAGGCGTTGGTCACATCCCAGATTTGTGTTGAAGCAGATGCGTTTGCGATTTGGTAGGTAGTGACCGGTTGCTGTATACTGGCCAAAGACCTAAAGGCAGTTTGCGATCCATACAGCTTTAGTTGCCGCTGCGCGAACAAGGAGAAGTAATTCAGATAGCCCACCGCCGACGAACTTCTTCCCGGCTGAAAAACATAAGAAACCGCCAAGTCACCTGAATACATGAGGCTGTTGAGCGGTTGCGCGAAGACTTTGAAATTATTAAACCCCGCCTCATGGTAGGCATCTCCAGCATCATATCCTTGCATGACATGATCGCCTAGGGCAGTGCCGTTCAAAGCGACTTTAAAAGATGAGGCCTCCGGAGAACTTCCCATCACGGCAGAGGAGAGGTATACCGTGCTGCCTGGCACCAAATCAGAAGCAGAGAAAGTGAAAGGAGACTGCTGCGTAAAAGCATTGAATTCCTCCCCGTACCACTCCCTGCCAGACTGAATCATGTTCTTGCTGTCTAACTCATGGTGCCAGCGCTCATCAAAACTAGATACCACCGGATAAGAGCCCGGTACAGAAGCTCTGGAAGCCACTCGTTTCCCTTCGGTGGGGCCAATAGTCAAATAGTAGTAAGTAGTGTCACTGAATAGGTTTTTGGCATGCACAAATGGT